>CAZLNX010000587.1:0-2909 GCA_964560795.1 uncultured Anaerolineales bacterium
CCTGCTGGCGAAAATCGAGGATGTTACCGTAGGGCTTGGAATCGTTCAGGATGCGGTTGGTGCGAGAGAAGGCTTGAATCAGGCCGTGATATTTGAGTTTTTTATCCACGTAGAGTGTGTTCAGGTATTTGGAATCAAAGCCGGTGAGGAGCATATCCACCACGATCACCAGATCGACCTTCTCGGTGTGGGGCAAATCCTGATTGGAGAATTGCTGATCCTTGATACGCTTTTGGACATCCTGATAGTAGCGGTCGAAATCAGTGAGGCTGTGATTGGTACTATAGTGGGTGTTGTAATCGGAGACGATGTCTTTGAGCGCGGCCTTCTTTTTGTGTGGTTCTTTTTGATTGTCGGCCTTTTCCTGCGGTAGATCTTCTTGCAACTGCTGCACATCCTTGTCCCCTTCGGCAGGGGGTGAAAAAACGCAGGCAATGTTCAGGGGTTTAAAACCGTCGCCATTCGCCCCTTTTTCTGCCTGAACCTGGTTGAATAATTTGTAATATTCAATAGCTTCGTTAATTGAGCCGGTTGCCAGAAAGGCGTTGAACTTACGCCCAGCGGTGGCAGCTTCGTGTTTTTCAAGAATGGCTTCAACGATGGCTTGCTTTTCCAGCGTTTCTCCTGGCTTAGGTGTGTTCTCGCCCTCTGGCTTGAAATAGTCGATATGAAAGCGCAGGACATAGTCGTCATCAATGGCGTGCGTGATGGTATAGGCGTGCAGTTGCTTCTGGAAAAGGTCAACTGTGGTTTTGAGGGAAGCTTGCTGTCCTTCGATCTGGCGATAGGTGGCATTCTTCTCGAAGATCGGCGTGCCGGTAAAGCCAAATAATTGGGCGTTGGGAAAAAATTCCTTGATGGCCTTATGGTTCTCGCCGAATTGCGAGCGGTGGCATTCATCAAAGATGAAGACCATGCGCTTTTGGCTGAGCGGTTCCAGCAATTCTTTGTAATTGCGTCTGTTATTGCCATTTAGGGCCAAGCCGAGTTTCTGGATGGTGGTAACGATCACTTTATCTTCGTAGTTGGTAGAGAGCAACCGACGCACTAAGGTGGCGGTATTGGTGTTCTCTTCGACGCAGCCCTCTTGAAACTTATTAAACTCCTGGCGCGTCTGGCGGTCGAGATCCTTGCGATCAACCACAAAGAGAACTTTTTCAATCGCGAGTTTATCTTTGAGTAGGGTGGAAGCTTTGAAGGAGGTCAGTGTTTTGCCGCTGCCGGTGGTGTGCCAGATATAGCCGTTCCCAGCGTTTTGATCGATGCGCTCGACAATGGCTTTGACAGCATAAATCTGGTAGGGGCGCATCACCATCAGCTTTTGTTCAGTCGCTACCAGCACCATGTAGCGGCCGATCATTTCGGCCAGGGTACACTTGGCCAGGAATTTTTCAGCAAAGCTGTCTAGATCGTTGATTTTCTGGTTATCTTCACCGGCAAACCGGTAGACCGGGAGAAAACGCTCATCGGCGTTAAAAGCAAAGTGGCGATTGTTGTTATTGGCAAAATATAAGGTTTCACTACGATTGCTAACGATGAATAGCTGCATGAAGCAGAGCAGGGTTTTGGTGTAGCCATTGCCGGGGTCGTTCTTGTAATCGACAATCTGCTGCATGGCCCGGCGCGGGCTTTTGACCAGGGTTTTCAACTCGATTTGTACTAACGGCAATCCATTGATAAGGATGATCACATCATAGCGGTGATGGCTGTAATCGGTGTTGATGTGCAACTGGTTGACGACTTCGAAGGTGTTCTTGCACCATTCCTTGATGTTGACCATAGTGTAGTACAACGGTGTGCCATCATCCCTCTCGAAATGTGTAGTCTCGCGGAGACGCTGGGCGGTGGCGTAAACATCGTTGGTGACGATCTGCTCCAGCAGACGAGCAAACTCGGTATCCGTCAGGTGCACCCGATTAAGGGATTCGAACTTTTCCCGAAAGTTCTGCTCCAGAGCGGCGCGGCTGCGGATATCTGGGCGATAGATGTATTTGAGGTCTTCTAACTTCGTGATCAGATCTTGTTCGATTTGTTGTTCAGTCATCAATAACACTCAGCGAATACAGAAAGGTGGCCTACTAACTCCAAGCTATTGTCCAACTTGCTAAATAATAACGTGAATTTCTAATTATTTCATTCGTTTGTATTCATAATAATGCCCACAATGATCTAATACAGAATAGCACAAATCTCCTTTTCGTCAAGAAAGGCAGTGGGGGAAAATATTGATAATCCACTCTGTTTGCCGCCTCTCCTAAACACTCCTTTCACTAACTTTTTCCTTTAGTTTTCCCCTTTCCTTTTCTCCCTTACTCTCAATCTAATTTCATAATCGCCAGCTCGTGTTTAGTCCAGGAACCCGGCAAATTGCCGTCGATGCTCTAGCACAGCGTCTGTTCCACGAAAGGGGCAAGCTGTAGGCACATTTTGGTCGGGTTTGGGGGATAGGTTTTGCAACTTGCAATCTGAACACTTTTGATTTAAAGCTGTTACTCATTCCTCTCCCCCATCACCCTCTATTTATTGTTTTGCCCCTGTGCGCTCCACATCCAGCCGTACTCCCTGCGGGGCAAGCCTTAGTAAGGCTTTTTACAACTTCTTTTTATCCCCCCTTTACTTAGGGGCTTAACGAAATGGAGCGCACAAAATGGATACTCGACAACTTTCATTCGTAGATGCCACAAATCCTACGACCACTGGCACAACTTACAAGCAAAGCCGCCTGGAGAAAAAATTCGGTCAAATCCGCGAGCTGCACGAAGAACTCAACAGGATTTTAGAGAAACCCGCCGAGCGACCCTCGATCAACAGCCCGCGCGATGCTTACGAGTATCTATTCCCATTCATGGCTAATGCCCCGCGGGAAGAATTCTGGATCGTGATCCTGGACACCCGCAACCGCATCAAGC
>CAZLNX010000588.1:0-2904 GCA_964560795.1 uncultured Anaerolineales bacterium
GCATGGCCCTGGGATATTTCGGTTTCAGAATCATCGAGTTCGTAACGCAAATCCTGACAGATCTCAGCCCATTATCACTGCTGTCATTGAGTGAGAAATTTGTCAACGCCGGATCTCCGGAAGCTTCATCTTTCCAAGCTTTAGGGATGTTATTAATTGCGGAACGTAGTTGGGCTTTTCAGATGTTATCGATCACCTTTGGCCTGAGCGCGCTGTTATTCTATATAATGCTGTATCAATCAAGACTCATTCCGCGTTTCATATCTGTTTGGGGTCTATTTGGGGCTACAATGGTGCTTGTCAATACCATGTTTGATATGTTCGGTATTAGTATCGTAAATCTTGGTGTTCTGATGCTATTAAACGAGCTATTTCTTGGGGTTTGGTTAATTGTAAAAGGATTCAACTCGTCTGAAATGGAGAAAATACTATGACCACAAACGCAAAAAGAAATATTTCATCGCTGGGAACAATCCGTACATTTCTTAAAAAAGGTACTTGATCGGAGACGATTCTGAGCGTCGTTGACGACTCATTCGGTCACCCATTAAAACGCGAGGAGAAAGCCGTCATGCCCTTGGCAGGTGGAGTAGCGAGCATGGGCTACCAGTGCGGCATGCTGTGGGGCGCGGCGCTGGCCGCAGGGGTGCAGGCATATCGACTTTATGGTCCAGGTCCCAAAGCTGAAACTGCCGCAGTTATTGCAACCCAAAGGCTGGTGGAATCCTTCCGTTCTCGAACCAAGAATGAAATTAATTGTCTTGAAATAACCCATGTAAATTTCCAGGAAGCAAATCAAGCACTGCCAATACTAAAGTTCTTTTTGAAGGGCGGCCCCCTTGTCTGCTTCAGTATGGCTGCGGGATATGCACAGGATGTTTATGACGGCATAAATGTCGCTTTTACCGAAGAAGACTTCCAAGTACCCTCTCCCCCAGTGAGCTGTGCGGCCATGTTATCACAAAAAATGGGGGCATCTGATATGCACACCGTTATGGCAGCAGGCTTTGCAGGTGGCATCGGCTTGTGCGGTGGAGGATGTGGGGTGTTGGGGGCTGCCATCTGGCTCACCGGTATGAACCAACCCGTGGCAATAGACGGTTTCAGTTATTCAGGTACCTGGGTCAGTGATGTGATCGAAACATATTTGGAGAGTGCCGATTATGAATTCGAGTGCTCTGAAGTTGTCGGACGGAAGTTTGAGGGTGTTGACGACCATGCAGAATATTTGCACGCTGGAGGTTGTTCACAAATTATCGATGCATTAGCTGCCTCATAGGTGAGATATCAAACCATCTACGAAATTTCACCAACATCCGTCAGTGATTTGATGTCATATACGTCCCGCAGGTTTACTCTGAAGTAATTTTAGATCGCTGGAAAACCTGCGGGGCGTTCTGTGTAAGTAAGATATGATATTATTTTGACACTTAGGCAAGAGTTCGTTTTCTAGTCCACACCATCATTGTCTGGAAGTCGCTAAAGAGAAAGGATGGCTCGATGACAAAGGAAAAGTTCTTAACCGTTCGTTGGAATAGTGTGCTTACGCTTGGGCTGGGAATTCCAGGTCTGATTTATGTCATCACTGCAATTTCCAATTCATTTTGGTCAACAAGAGGTGGCTTGATTGGGCTGGCTGTTATCGGGGTGCTTTATTGACCGATCATTGAAGGGCATACCGCCATGCGGTTCGCATGGCTCCGAGATAACGCTGCCAACTATACTTCCGTCCAACAGGGGTGCGCACACCCCCTCGCCTTGATCAGGTTCGCCTATAACGCAGTCTTCTGGATCTTTTTGCTTCCCTTTTTTACGAGCATGGAATACAGCACAGGCTTTATCGCGTTTGCTGTGATTATTTTTGTCAGGCTGCTGCTAAATTTGTATACGAACCACGTACTCAAGCAGCCGGAACAATATGAAAATTTCCCCTTCCGAATTCCATGACATGAAAGTGAGTCATCTCCATGGACCATAATCAAATCAGTCGCGTCACCCGCTCAAAAGATGCTGCCAAGATCAGCTATGACCGCATGAGTAAATGGTATGACCTGATCGCTGGTACAAGTGAGTGGAAATTTGTAAAGATTGGCCTAGATTTATTAAAGGCTACTGAAGGCGAAACGGTATTAGACATTGGATATGGAACCGGGAAGAGCGCCCTTGCTATTGCGCAATCCGTTGGACAAACCGGCCATGTTTATGGCATTGATCTTTCAGAAGGCATGCATAGAATTGCAAAAGACCGTATTGATAAAGCTGGTTTATCAGGCAACGTGGATCTTAGAGTTGGGGATGCAGCAAAGCTTCCCTTCGAAGATGAATTCTTTGATGCTGTTTTTACAAGCTTCACGTTAGAGTTGTTCGATACGCCCGAAATTCCCATCGTACTTCAAGAATGTCATAGAGTGCTTCGAAGTGGAAAACGAATCGTGATTGTGTCGATGGCAAAGAAGAGTCACGAGAGTCTAGCAGTACGATTGTATGAATGGGCACACGAGAAGATGCCTAATTACGCCGATTGTCGTCCGATATACGTGACTAAGTCTTTGTCTGCGGCGGGGTTTCAAGTTTTTGAGAAAAAAGAAACTAAAATGTGGGGGTTGCCAGTTGATGCCGTTCTGGCAAGGAAGGCATAAGGATGGACGCTGTTACAAGTGAGGATATTATTGCCGCGTTGAATAGAGACAAAACCATTGACATTGTAACCACAGGCGCTAAGTCTGGATTAGCCAGAAGAACAGAGATCTGGTTTACTAAAATCGGCGACCGCATCATCATTTGCGGCACTCCGGCTTCCGAGGGAGGCGATGGCCCAAGGAAACGACGCGATTGGTTAGCAAATATGAAAGCTACCGATAAGTTGCAGTGTCAAGGGCAGGGGAGAAAACAGGGATGAAAATG
>CAZLNX010000589.1:0-2883 GCA_964560795.1 uncultured Anaerolineales bacterium
ATGATCGTACTTCGCTTTATCCGGGATGATGCCGGTCAAGATTTTGCCGAATATGCTTTGATACTGGGCGCGGTGGGCGCAGTTGCCATCGCCGTGATTGCCCGCTACAAGGAAGAGCTGATCGCGGCCTTCAATACAGGCATCCAGGCTTTACAGGCCGCTCGCGGCGGGTAAAGAGCACAATGAGCGGGCTTTTCAAGTCTGATAAAAAACAAGCCGGCGAACGAGGCCAAACCATGGCCGAATTTACCTTGGTCATGCCGATCTTGATCTTGTTGATGTTCGGCATGACTTATGCCGCCTTCTACGCCTTCAGAGTGGCCTCCGTCGATTGGGGTATTTTCGCGCATGGGGTGGCTGCAGGGGCGTACGACACGCCAGCCACGGGAATCGCCGGGCAATCGACGCTCTGGCCAGAATTACAAAGCCAAATCTGGGCTTCTCAATATCCGGATGATCGTCTGGTTCGATCTCAGATCACTGTCACTAACATCAAAGGATGGGTGTATGGGATCAACCTGATAGAAGCGCAACACGGCACAACGTTCTTTCGCCGTTGGCGCTTCTATCCCGGACCACCGACGGGAGCGTTTGAGTGAACGGGAGAGCAGGGGAGTATGGGTGCAAGGGTGCGCGGGAGCAAGGACGCAGCATTCCAGCACTCACGCGCCCTATCTCCCCTTTCCCCAAGCCCCCCAGCTCCCCTGCTCAGAAGGGTCAAGCCATGGCGGAAACAGCCATCTTCGCCATCCTGGCTGTGATTATGGGTTTCGGTTTGTTGACCTGGATCCCATTGCACCGCGCCAGAACCGTGGCCACAGCGACAGCCTATGCCTGCGCCCAGTTCTTATCGCAATCCCCCAATCCAGAACGGGCAGCCCGAAACGCACTGCAAATTGCCGAAAGCACCCTCGGGGCTGACTGGAGCGCGACCATGGGAATGCAGTATCAGGTTAACGTCCAGGCCGGATTTCCCGGGGGCGCAGGTGTTTGCACCGTGCAATACCAGGCTCCGGTTCTGTTCAGGGGTTTGGGCTTTATCGGCCCAGAATGGTCTACCGAGCAATATATTTCTCGCTCGGAGACCTGGAAGGCGCGCTGGCAATGAACAATGACAGGAAAACCGAGCGCGGCCAGGCCATCGCTTTGTTCGCCATCCTCATGCCTGTCATGTCCCTGTTTGCGTTGGGCATCCTGGATTATATGGTCACCAATGCGCGCATGATGGAAGCTGTAGCTGCAGCGGACCTGGCTGCCCATGCTGGTGCCCAGGAGATTCGCGTCTACCCTGACGGTTCTATCCAATCCACTGGAGAAGGTGAGGATGTGTCCATCCAATATTTCAGTTACCAACGTCCAGAATACGTCCAGTTTTCCGGGGTTTCCTGCGGCGAATTCGATGGCCGACCAGGCTGCCGGGTGAGTACGGTTGTCCAGTCGGCGGGCATCCTGATCCCCAAACGGTGGATTGGCGTAAACGCTATCGGGTATCTGGCATACGGTGTTACTCGAGACGATCAATGATTGTTTGTATTTACCCAGTAAATACAATATGGTATCCTTCTGTGCAGGAGGTATGACCATGAAAAAACAACTAAAGGACCAACTCACCTATACAGACCTAGGCGGTCGTCGTCATTTGCGCCGCTACGTCGTCGCTACGCTTATCATCATTGTGCTCATTCTTGCCATGATTGCTTATAGTTTCTGGGCGAGAGCCCAGGAACGGGCGCAGTTCTCAGGAGCGTCTTTACCCTTATCAAATATTCACGAAACCCAAACGGCCACAGCCCTACCAATGGATGAGGATGGGTATACGATGACCTTCACACCCAATCCTCCCACGACTACCCCACTGCCCCCCACCCCCACAGCAACAGCAGACGTATGTCCCACGAACCCTGACGAGTGGAACCTGGTCGAGATCGATCCGGGAAACCATCTCAAGCGCATCGAACCGGCCTGTGTTTATGATGGCCTGGCCCGGACGGTGGCCTGGAGTTTGTTGGCGCATATGGGTTATACCGAAGCAGAAGCGGCTGGGATGATGGGCTTTGCGGAAATTCCTGATTGGATTCTTACCCTTGATGAGAGTACCGCAGTGATCAAAGGTTTGATGAACACCGGAGAAGTGGTGGACATTGAACTGGAGCAACGTTCTTATCATCCCGACTACCGCAACTGGATCGTTCAGGATACTTCTCCCCCTTTCCCTGCGATATCTTATGCCCTGAAGGGATGTTATCGAACGCAATCTGCTCCCGATGGCCAGATCGAAACCTGGGGGATGGATTTTCCAATAGTCTGTGTTTTGATATTTGACCTGGGTTCTAGATGGGGAGTGCACGCTATCGGGGAACACCGCTATACACAGCAATCTACATGGACGCGTAGATTTGCTCAATTTGGATACGACGATAGCCGTGGACAATGGATCTACATGGGATGGCATCCTGAAAGTACGATAGGGGAAGGTCATACCGAATACGAGATTGCGAGGGAAAACGCAGAGGAAGATCGTACTCTCATTGCTGGTTTGTCGGGGTTCGGTCCCTGGAATATGCGCTGGCTTGAAGAAACTTATGGCTATACCATGTACACTTTGCCAGACGAATGGCGTTCGTATACTGACCAAGCTGAGATCGAATTTTTCATCAGTGCATTCAAAACGTACTACGAGGAACATCTCTTCGAAGGACCTCCTCAGGAAGGTAGTTGATGGAAAAATCCGGATTATTCGTGTTCAGGCTTTCGACGATTCTCCTGCTGGTTATCGTGTTTGTCTCTCCTGCCTATGCTCAAGGAGATTTTCCAGAGAGCCCAACCCCAAGTTTTTCGGGTGATGGCGGCGGTACATTTTCAATCAGCATCAGTGGCAGTACT
>CAZLNX010000590.1:0-2856 GCA_964560795.1 uncultured Anaerolineales bacterium
CGTATCAAATTGAAACGACTATACCCATCTTATCATGCTTGACAAGCTAGTACCCGGACAAGATCGAAATGAAAAACTCGCAAATTGGATATCGGAATTACTGATCGCCACACAATGAGCCGCCCTAATCATTCCTCCCCGCCACACCTGCAAAGCACCACTCACTCAGTTACCGTAATTCTGGCCGGAGACTCTACTCTATACCCATTTCTAGAAGATTGGATCAAGCAATTACTACCTGACGGGGATTTTGAGAGCAAATATTTTTCCGAAGCAGCCTTTTATTACGAAATGACATATGGCCGTCAGGCCCTGGTGCGGTTCCTGCAAGATCACCAGGATGACATAAACTGCCCCTCAAATGAGTTGCTCAGTGCGCTGCACGTGCAAGGAAATCTCACCCTGGTGGACCTTGGTGTCTTTGGTTCCTTCCAGACAGACCTTGCTCCATCAAAAAAACCATTTGGTGTGATCGCCAGTGAAATCGACCTCTCTTACTTCGAGGATAACAAGCCATATACCTATCAACTGGCAGGAGATGTTTTATCCCCTCTGAGCATGGTCTTGCATGAATGTGATTTAGTCGAATGGGAGCAAAAGAATCTCAGGCTACTAAGACACTTATCAGAACAACTTCTTCCCAATCCCATTATCTGGATCGGGGGAAACCCGAGTGATCCGCTTCTTCGGCAATGGCGACAACTCTTAATGGGAAATCTTGACGCCTTCTCGCAGCCACAAATTGTGATTCAACCTCAGCATGCTTCGACAGAGTATGCTGGCTTGTGGTTTGCAGAGGACGTTGAGCTTATAAGCGATACCTCCGACGTATCTGCTACTGTTACCAGGGTTCTGGGATTGATTAGGAAAAAGCAAGATCAAATACATGCAACTCCTGATGTGGGAATCCTGCGGAAGCGACCTTATAAATTTCTTGACTATTTCTCTGAGGCAGATCAAGAGTTCTTTTTTGGGCGAGAGAAAAAAGTCAAATCACTTTTTGCTAGTGTAATGAAAGTTCCCATACTCTTGCTGTATGGGCCATCTGGGGTGGGGAAAACTTCACTCCTCAGAGCGGGGCTGCGGCCAAGTTTAACTGATGGCAACATACAGTCTATTTACCTGACTGGCAGCCTAAATTGGCAGGATATCAAGCGCGATCTCGCACAAACATTAGTGAAAGAAGCAGAACGTCCCCTGGTGCTTATCTTCGATCAAGCAGAAGAGTTGTTTACGCGCTTGACCATCGTTGAAAGAGAAGCAACGCTCATCGAAATAGAAAAGCTGCTGGTTGAATTCAAAGAGCAGGTACACATCATCCTCGCCTTTCGGGAAGATTTTCTGGGTGGTTTCCTTGCATGGGCTCAAAAAACATTACCCGTGTATGCAGAACACGTCAGGCTCGCTCCACTTAATCATCACGAAGCCCGACAAGCCATCGAAAAACCTGTGGAAAAGGTTGGGGTAACGATTGAAGCCAGCGTAGTGGATCATATTCTGGAAGATTTGGACGACGACGGCATTATGCCCTCTCAACTCCAGATCGTCTGCGACCGTTTGTACGATCAGCGCGATATTGCCAATGTGATTAGACCCAGACACTACGAAACTGTTGGAAGGGCCAGCGGCATCCTAAACGATTATTTGCAGGTAGCTTTGCAGCGTTTCAAACACACACAACAAAAGAACGTGCAGGCCATCTTACATGCCCTGGTCAGTCCCTTGGGATGGCGGGAACAGTGCAGTAAAAGGGATATTCAAAACAAAACGAAACTTTACCTGGAAGAAATTGATTGGCTGCTTATGGAACTGATCCAGAGCCGCCTAGTACGCAGTTTGGAACGGGCGGGGAATCAATTATTTGAACTGGCTCATGACCTCCTGGCCGCCCACTTGCAAGAATGGATTGATGCTGGCAAACAACGGGCACTGGAGATTACCCAACTGCTAGGTACATCAGGAATGCATGAGAGTGCAGATGCTGAGATCAGTAAAGACAAGTTGATGTACATATCGGCGGAGTTGAACAACCCATATTTGCAACTTAATCCAGTTCAAGTTTCCAATGTAATACAAGCAGCATTACTATATGCTATCGATACATCGGCATGGGTACGCCGTGGTGTAGATGTGGGGGTTGATGTTTGGACATTATTAGATCCTTTGTTTTCGGCGAATGATGCCGACTTGCGCAAACATGCAGCCGTCGGCCTGGCAGGTATCCCCGGACCGCGAGCGCTGAAACAGCTAAGTGCCTTGATGAACGATCCTTCTCCAAGAGTGCGGGTAACATCCCATCAAATCTTATATCAAATCGGAACGCCTGAAGCCCAAGAACTATTGGACACATCTAAACACCTGCGTCTTGTGCCTGCCGGTCGGTTTACGATGGGACGTCCAAAGGGACTAAGGTATACCATTCGAGAATATGTCATCAACCAGAAAATTAATTTCCCAGGACTCTGGATGTTGGCATGGAACGAATCCCCGGCCCATGTTGTGGATTTGCCGGCCTTTTTTGCAAGCCGCACGCCCGTTACCCGCGGAGAGTATATGGAATTCGTGCAATCTGGCGGGTATCAAAACGCGCAATATTGGACAAAAGCAGGTTGGTCCTGGCGAGTGTCTAATAACCGGGAACAGCCTGACTTATGGAACGACGAACAGTATATGAATCCACAATTTCCAGTCATTGGTGTTGCCTGGTATGAAGCGGTTGCATATACTCATTGGGCTGGATGCCGGTTATTGACGGAAGCAGAATGGGAAAAAGCCGGGCGAGGCACGGACGAACGCCATTTTCCCTGGGGAAAAACCTTTGAGAAATCCCACTGTAATACGCGCGAAGGGGGAGTA
>CAZLNX010000591.1:0-2842 GCA_964560795.1 uncultured Anaerolineales bacterium
TGAAATTCAAGAGTTGCACGTAATTGGACACGAATACCCATATTTTATAGGGGCGTGATATACTTCCCCTCCATGAATAGTAACCAAATCTATAGGGTGGGGTTATGTTAAGCACAACCGTAGCCCAAGAAGCGGAAGATCAACAGAGCTCTGAGAACGAATTCAGTCAGCTCAGTGATGATGAAGTTGTTGCTCAAGCCTCAGGTGGTGATCGTGAAGCCTTTGGTGAGCTTTACGATCGCTATGTGAAGCGAATTTACAACTACATTTACTTTCGCACTAACAACCCTTTCGATGCGGAAGATTTGACTGAACGGGTCTTCTTTCGGGCAATCCGCCACATCGAAAATTATGAGAACCGCGGTTTACCGATTTCTGCGTGGCTTTATCGAATTGCGCATAACTTGGTAGCTAATTGGTATCGTGATAACAGCCGCCGCCAGGAGATTCCTCTGGATACGTTTGATTTCACCTTGCAGTATCAGGGTGAGCATCCCGAGGTGGCCGTACTAAAATCGGAAGAAAAAGAGGCTCTTTTGGGCGTAATCCGGAAATTGCCGGAAGATCGCCAGCAATTGATCATCTTGAAATTTGTCGAAAATATGACAAATGCTGAGATTGGACAGATCATGGATCGTACAGAAGGTGCCATAAAAAGTCTCTACCATCGTACATTGATGTCGCTACGTGAAGAGTACAACCTAGATTAGATATTTTGGAATATCGGTATGAAGGAATGACATGTTGAGATTAGCTATTGATACTGCTGGTGATATCCCTGCTAGTTGGGTGAATGAATATGATGTCGAGATGATCCCCATCAATATTCACTTTGGTGAGCAAACCTTTTACCAGGGCGTGGATCTGGATAATGAGGGTTTTTATAAACTCGTTGATGAGTCTGGCGTGATCCCAAAAACAAGTCAGCCCACCCCCCAGCAGTTTGTGGAGTTCTATCGAAAGATTGCTGACCCAGGTGATACGATTCTCTCTATTCACGTTACTTCAAAGCTATCGGGCACCTTTGCCTCAGCGGAGTTGGCGGCCCGCGAGCTAGAAGGTGAATACAACGTAATCCCCTTTGATTCTGCGGCGGGTTCAGCGGCACAAGGGTTTATGGCGAAGGAAGCCCGCAAAATGGAAAGAAATGGCTCAACCATTGAAGCAATTTTGGAACGGTTGAAATCCATACGCAAATATATTGAAGTAATCCTTACTCTAGATACATTGGATTATGCCCGGATGAGCGGCAGAGTTGGCACTATGCAGGCCGCCATGGCCTCGCTTCTGAATGTCAAGCCGATCGTTACGCTTACTGATGGCCTTTTAGAGATGACAGATAAAGTAAGAACCCGCAGTAAATCTTTAGAGCAAGTACTCAATATGACTAAAGATAAAATTGGCGATCGCCTTGCCAATGTCGCGGTTGTGCATGCCCGTGACCCCAAAGCTGGGGAAGCGCTGTTGGAGAGAGTAAAACAGACATTAAATTGTGAGTCCATAATTATGACGGAACTGTCCATTGGTATTGCCGCCAATTTGGGACCAGGGACCGTTGGAATTATTGCTTATCCTATCGATTAAGGATAGGGAGGTGAAAAATGAAATTGTTTAAACGTAAACAAAAAGATATAGATCTGACAAAGCTGGAAAGCCGCTTGGCAAAAACGTTGCGCCCAATTGCACCTCGCCAGGAGTTTGTAGATGATTTGCGCAGCCGACTGATGGCGCATCAAGCGCTCTCTACTCAGAACATAGTGATCCAAGAAAAACAAGCTGTCCCGCGAGGGTGGCTTGTCGCTGGAGGTGTGGTTGGTAGCTTGTTGATGTTGATTGTGAGCATCCGAGGCTTGCTTTCCATCGCTGGGTTGATTGGCTTGTTCATGCAAGAACGAAGGCAGCCAGCTTCGCAGCCAGCTCATTAGAAGAGTAGAATAACAATCAAAAAGAGCCGCGCGAGATTTGCGCGGCTCCTTCCTTTAATTTTGATATTTTATTCTTCGCTGCGTTTTCCGGGGGTGATGTAGCGCACATCCTTATAAGGTTTGATTTGTTCGCCAATATAGTTCACTACTTGATGCCCGGATTCGTGCATGAGTGTGTCGTGGTTGAAATCGTTGAGCTTGGCCATGCTGGCCAGACAGGGGAAGTGATGGTGCAGCAACCCGGCTTTTTCTTCTACTTCGTTGACAGAAATGCCTATGATGTTCTCTGCCACATAACGCGCACAACCGCATGCTGCGTCGCGCTGCACCTCGGAAGCAGAAATTGTTTGGGTATTAGGATCAACCTGAACGTTGATCTCTGGCTTTCCAAAATAGCGGGCAAATTCAGCGATCAGAGGGTTATCATAGCTGACACGATCTCGACGAGTGATTCCATAATCCGTTTCGGTGAGTGAGCACAGGGGTTTGGGAGTCACACAGGTTACGTTGATTCTATCCAGCCAACCTAATAGCTGTCTCCCCAAACCGCGCGGCAGCCAGGTTTCATCGTCAACGGCGACTAACACTGCGGTGGCGCCCGTCAATTGTGCGATTTCAGGAAGCAGTTCTGCAACTCCTTTGTGTTCGGCGAAAGATAAAATCAACTCAGATTGAGGCAGGGTTTCAGGAATATAATCTTCAGGATAGTCGATAACTGGGGGCAAAATCTTCGGCGCCTCCCAGGTTTCGATGTGCCAATTTTTAGGACCTTGCTCACGAATGTTACCGATATGTCTTTCTCCGTATTCGCCATTATAAATTGCCAGGATTCGCATGATAATTTGTCTCGCTTTCTTTTTGATACTTGGATTCAAGTATCAAGTGCAACTGAGTGATGGATGAGAAAATACCATTGC
>CAZLNX010000592.1:0-2839 GCA_964560795.1 uncultured Anaerolineales bacterium
CGGATATAGAATTCTTCACCTTTCTTTGCTTTCAAAAACACAGCGGTAGAACTGGGACTACAATCCACACGCAGAATCTTTTTCCCTTGAATATCTCTCAAGTTCCATCGAATCTGATCTGTAAATTGCTTACCAATTTTATCGTTCACAAGATTGCCAAAGTGCAATAGATATTTATCGTCATTCTCAAACTGATCGATTTCGGTTCCCAAGATGGCGCCATCATCTTCCACGCCAATTAGCAACGTGCCGCCTTCAGAGTTTAGATAAGCAACGACTGTTTTTAACACACTGTGTTCTATCGCTTTATCCGCTCTATCTGCATGTAAATTCCATCGCAACGTAGATTTAAATTCTAGTTTGGCGTTCTCGCCTTCCTTGATGAGCTTTTCTTCTGATGATAGTTCGACCGGCTTTGGCTTCTTTGTTCTCTCAGTTTGGACTATTCCGCGGGGATCAGCCTTTTCAGGCTTGCGATAGTAGTGCTGTGGAAATTGTGTTTCCTCCACCGTTTTGACTTCTATCTCCGCTCCATCTGGCAGGTTTTGGAAGGTAAATGACACATCTGGATAAGTAAGATCGATGCGCATCAGTTGATCTTTGACCCGTTTCCTGCCCTCGATGGCAAATTTCAGGATCATTTCGATATCTTCTTTGGGTGCCTCCCCATCAGGGAAAAGGATCTTCATCAAGCCAGAAAAAGTTTTATTGATGCCATCCCGGTCCCTGGTGGAAATATCGCTGGATAACTCAAAGTTCTCTTGATATTTTTGTGTGTAGTCATAGCTGCGAAGCTTGCGAAGTAATTCTGCTAAATAATCGACCACGAAGCCAAACCCTTGCGAGAACATCTCTCCACGGATGATTTCTACCTCCCAGCCCGGTATATAAAAGTGCAAGCGATCTAGAAATGCAGAGTCATAATATTGTTGTGGAAGCTCTTCAAATAGGTCGCTGTGCATGAGCATGTAATCTAATTCGTGAGCAGTGTTGCCCACAAACACCATCGATGCCTCGGCGCCAATCGTATCGATGCCCCTGGAAAATGTCTTGTTGGCCATGTAGTTCTTGAGAATATCGACCAACGCTTTGTTGGCACGCTTTTTCCTGCCCGCAAATTCGTCAAAGGCCACCGTATCCCAATAACCGACCAGGCCGATTCTGCCGGTTGAGTTATTGACAAAAAGCTTGGGAACAGTAACCTCACCACCTGAAATTAATATCCCGTGTGGAGAAAAGTCGGAGTAGATGTGCGACTTTCCTGTTCCCTTTGGGCCAAGTTCAATCAGGTTGTAATTTCGTTCGCAGTAGGGCACCAAACGCATCAATTGAATCAATTTTCTGCGTAGATCAAATTGAGCGGGATCAAAACCAATGCTCTGGACTAACAGATCAATCCATTCATCCAGCGTGAATTGCTTTCTGGCTTCGAGGTATAAATCGAAATCAAATTGTGAAAGCTGGATAGGTTTCAGGGTATCTAATATCCAGGGAACCAGGCGGGGGTCTTCATCATAGCGATATTCAATATCTGCAATACACCAGATGCCACTCACCAAAAGTTTGGGGTGTCTTTTCACTGTGTCACTATCGACAAGAACCTCGCGAATACCCAAGTTTGCAAAGGTTGCTTCATACGTATCGTTTTTTTCATTCAACGCCACGAATACTTTATCAATGACTTTGTGACGCCCTTTTTCCCGTATGGTCGACTTGACCAGGTTGGCTTCGTTACGATGGACATAGTGACTGCGTAAAATCTCCCTGACCGTCTCGATGCCAGAATGAATGCTCGCTTCGTCAGAGGTAGCACAATATTGCCCCAAGAGATATTCCAGCACATAGGTCGGGACGATGGCATTACCCTTGACCAGCTTGACGAGGTCCTTGCGCACTACCAAACCAGGGAAATGTTCGTTAATCTTTTGATCGAGGTAGTTCATAAGCGATCCTTGCTAAAACTCAAAATCAGAAGTTATCGAACGGCGCAGTTGATAAGCCACCGATCGATATTCCTGGTAATGGGATGTACCTGGGACTTGTTCTTCCAGCTTCAAGTACACGGTCTGATTGTTGACATCATCAGCCTTACTGCTGAGCACAAAGCGCCCGCTCACTTCTCTTTCACGATGATTCTCGGATTCAAGATCAAAGTTCAATTCGAGAAGGTCAGAAATAAGTTCTCCTGATTTTGAATAGATCCCAGCCCGGAGTTTGCGAGGGCGCAATTTGGGAGATACCGGTTCGGTCTGATAGAAAGATACCGATAATTGCCCTGTAGTGATGACTGTCGATGCGCTGGAGATGATATCCACTTCAACCTGGGAAACATCCTTTTCACGCTTCTTGTTGACCCGCAGGACGGGCAGCACCACCTCTTGCAGAGAAGCACCCCCATGCACATATCGGCTGCCAGCTCCTTGCACTCGCATTCGGTTGATCGATTTTGGGATGAAGATCTCATATTCCCCAGCTAAACCAAGATCAGTTGCGGAAAATTGCTTTACGCTTTTATTGGGGGTAATCTCATTACCTACCAGATAACGGCGGTTGCGCGTGAGCACATCTTCACCTTTGAGATCCGCAGCAGTAAATTCGCTTTCATCCAGGGGCTGATTTTGATAGATGAAACCATGATCTGATGTAATCAGCACGGTGGCAAAATAGGAATCATACAGCTTCTTCAGAATACTCATGATCTCTGAGAGCGCATCTTCAACGGCATCGAAAACTCGTTCTTCGGAATCTCTTTTATCCCCAACCTGATCGATCTGGTTGTGGTAGACATAAACCAGGCGGTAGCCTTTGGTGGCATCGCGATAGTCATCGCGGCTCATGG
>CAZLNX010000593.1:0-2826 GCA_964560795.1 uncultured Anaerolineales bacterium
AGGGAGTTTTGGAGTAAGCCCCCCCAGCCCCCCAATTCTGGGGGGAGATATCCACAGATTCCTCCCAAGGCCTGCCCTGAGTGATACCGAAGGGTTGGGGGGTTAGGGGGGCAACTGCGTAACGCCTAACAAAGTAAGTTTAAAATTGTATGTAAATTACACTTGACATTATGTATGTTTTACTATACTATATGTCTACCAAATATTACTAATAGTAAAGCCTAACATACAAAAAGAGGAAAAAATGTCTTATCAAGAAAAAAACATTACTGTATCACTAGCAAGTGCCATATTGATCTTGGGATACTATCTAACCAGGCTATTTCAAATGAACCAAAATAGCCCCCTGGATTCGACAAGTGTCTTCAGCCTTTGGGGAGTTGTCATTGTCATCACCATCATAGTGAACATCATAGGTACGATTTTGACGCACATCGTATCCGCAATCATTGAGGCAATCAGAACAAGAAGCGAAGACCCTCATATCGAAGATTTCGAAGATGAGCGGGACGAATTAATAAAGCTAAAGGGCACAAGGGTTGCTCATTTTGTGTTCTCCTTGGGCGTTTTTATTTCAATGCTGACACTAGTTTTCGGCAAGCCAGCCCTGGTTATGTTCAGTTCGCTAATATTCTTCGGAACTTTTGCCGAGATCGTCGCCGATATTACTCGCCTCGTTCTTTATCGTAGAGGAGTATAAGATGAGCAAAAGTCGGATAAGCAACAACATTCGAAAACTGCGTTTTTTCCATGACGAAATGACCCAGCAGGAGTTAGCCCAAAAAGTTGGCGTGACTCGACAAACCATCATCGCTATGGAAAAAGGCAAATATTCCCCCTCCTTGGATTTGGCGTTTCGTATTGCACTCGCCTTTGACGTCCCACTTACCGAAGTCTTCTTTTACAATCGTGAAGACGAATCTAATTGAACGACATTGAAAATTGGAGAACATAATGCAAGCAATAGTATGTACAAATTTTGGACCACCAGAAGTCCTACAACTTAAAGAAGTAAAAAAACCTATTCCCAGGGAAAATAACATCCTGGTAAAAATTCACGCCACATCCGTCAATTATGGTGACCTTCTAGCTCGAAGATTCAAAGAAGTTTCCTCAAGCGAGTTTAATATGCCTTTCCTATTCTGGTTCCCAGCAAAAATATTTTTTGGGCTCAGAAAACCAAATATCCAAATTCTCGGAAGCGAGTTTGCCGGTGAAGTTGAATCTGTTGGTCCAGATGCGACTCGCTTCAAAGCAGGTGACCAGGTTTTTGGATATCTCGGTCAGAACATGGGCGCTTATGCCGAGTATCTTTGCATATCCGAAGATAGGGTGGTAGCTCATAAACCAGCCAATTTGACATATGAAGAAGCAGCCGTCGTTCCTATGGGAGCGATCATGGCATTGACCATCCTAAGAAAAGTAAATATCCAACCTGGGGATAAGGTATTGATCAATGGCGCATCAGGCGGGATTGGTTCACATGCCGTACAACTTGCCAAACATCACTTTGGTGCCGAAGTCACTGGAGTATGCGGCACACCAAGGTTGGAATTTGTGAAATCTCTGGGTGCTGATCATGTAATTGACTATACAAAGGATGATTTCACCAAAAATGGTCAATCCTATGATCTAATTTTCGATATCTTAGGCCGGAGTTCGTTTTCAAAGGCGAAGAAATCTCTCAAACTTAACGGCCAACTTTTGTACGCCAGCTTCAAAATGAGACACTTGCTTGAGATGCTCTGGACTTCGATGGTAGGCAATAAGAAAGTGATCTGCGCTATGGGCGCTGAAAACTCAGAAGATCTGGTTTTCATAAGAGATCTTATTGAAGTAGGGAAAATTAGATCGATCATCGATCGACGCTATTCGATAGGACAGGCCACTGAGGCACATCGGTACGTTGAGACAGGCCAGAAAAAAGGGCATGTCGTCCTCGCTGTAAAACAGGATTACTAAATGAATAAATCAAAAAAGTTTTGGGATAAGCAAGCCGCACGCTTTGACCAGCAAGATAAAGAAAACCAATCTGTCGAAAACAAGACAGCTGAGAAATTAAGAAAATATCTCAAGCCCAGTGATAAGGTTTTGGAATACGCCTGTGGAACTGGACAATTAGCGATTGGAATTGCCCCTGACGTACAGGAGATTCAGGGCATTGACATCTCGTCCAAGATGATCGCCATTGCCCAACGGAATGCTGTTGATAGCCATGTCGAGAATGTCCATTTTTCACAATCCACCATATTCGAAGAGCAATTCAAAGACGAATCTTTTGATGTCATAACAGCATTCAACGTTCTTCATTTGGTCGAAACCCAGCCAGTTTTGCGCAGGATCAATGAACTACTCAAACCGGGCGGATTATTTATCTCTGACACACCTTGCTTGGGAGATGCGAAATCCGTGGTCAGCTTCGTGATTTCCCTTGCAAGCAAAGTTGGGCTGGTTCCTAAGATTCAAAAACTTTGCGTTGCCGGGCTAGAAGATTTACTCGAAAATGAAAGGTTTCAAATTATAGAAAAAGAACATAGTATCGATACGGTTCCGCTCGATTTTATTGTAGCCAAGAAGAGAAAGTAGAGCACGATCATAGAATGGGATTGAACCGCTTCGAGAAACCTGGTCGTTGGGTTGGGTCTTGTTTTGATGAAAATCCTGCTCCCAAACAGAAACCGAATAAATCATTTCATCCCCTCGTTTAATTTGGGATGCAGACAAACAATACAACCATCAATCTAGAAGTACGTATAGAAATTTATTGACAATAAAGGTAACTACTAAGCCATCACCTGTGATGGCATGAACGACTGGCTGCGGAGG
>CAZLNX010000594.1:0-2825 GCA_964560795.1 uncultured Anaerolineales bacterium
GTCCTTTGCTATGTCAGATTGGATCGAGGGGGACATCATGTTGACTAAGAAATTGCAGATTCAAGCGCTGGCAGACCGCATTGCCGGTTTCAACGTCGATTATCCCAGCCGCTATTTTCGCGAACCCTGGCTGACTTGCTGGAAAATCCTGGATGAAGTCGATCCACCCGACTATCGGGACGCATTGAGGCTGGGCCTGGAGAACCACCCCGAACGTCAAGAGATCAACGACGCACTGATGGCGGCAGCACCAGGATACAAACAGCAATTTCCATCCTTAGAGCATATGTCAGCATCGTTGCCACCGATTGAGTGGCTCTGGCCAGGCTGGCTGCCCAGGGGCATGCTGACGGTCCTGGGCGCAGCGCCCGGGGCTGGCAAATCCTTTGTGGGCCTGGATCTGGCCTGGCGCATCCTGATGAACCAGGGTTACCCTGATGGCAGCCCGATTGCCAAGTCAGACACCAATGTGATCTATGTCGATGGCGAGGCCGTCCCGCAGATACTCAATGAGCGCGCGGCGCACTATGGTATCGATCGCAAGCGGTTGTACATGTTGCTGCCTGATTCAGGCGAAACCATCGATTTCAACGCCCAGAAATACCAGGATCGATTGATCAACATGGTGGCCACTTTGCAGCCTGAACTGGTGATCATCGATTCGCTTTCCAGCATCCATACCCGCGGCCAAAACAATGTCGAAGATGTACGTGGTTTATTGAGTTTTCTCATCCAAATCACCGAATCTCACCGCATCGGCATGCTGCTCATTCACCACATCCGCAAACCGGGCAATGGCCAAAAGATGGCGATGTATGGGTTGTCCATGGAAGATTTGAGCGGTAGCGCCCATATCATCGCCATGGCCAGGGTGGTTTGGGGTATTCATGTGGCCCGCACAGGCCCTAAACCTGATCCTAATGGCCCACGTGTCTTCCAGATGATCAAGACCAATTTGGGACCCTTCCAACCATCCCTGGGATTTGAGTTTGCACCCCTGCACCCTAAAGGCGTCTGTTTGAAATGGCAGCAAGAAGCGCCAAAAACCTATCGTGAACCCACCAAGGAAGACGTCTGCACTGCCTGGCTGCTTGACCTGCTTAGGGACGGTCCGATGAAGCCCAAAGAAGTTTGCGCTAAAGGAAGTCTTGAAGGCTTCTCTCGCACCCTGATTTATAACGCTCGCTCCAGCGTGCGGGATCAGATTGAGACCTCTGATGGAAAGAACTCACCACAAACCCAATGGAAGTTGGTGGAAGCGTAGTTTTCGAAATTCTTTGGAGATAGGAATGATTACTGTCCAAAGAGTCCAAAGAATCTACTATGTTAAGCCTGGGGTCGATTTCTGGACAGCTGGGAGACCCCTGGACAGTTGGACTCTTTGGACTCTTTGGATAGTTCAATGGTGAATAAATGATAGCGTTTTCTCCTTCTGAGATCAAAGCCCGCATCCGATTGGAGCAAATCATCGAGAAAGACTGGAAACCGCCGGTGAAGCGCTATGCGTCCTGGTGGACGTATTTTTGCCCTTTTCATGAGAACACAAACACACCGGCGCTGGGCGTGAACCTGAGCAGTGGCACATTCAAGTGTTTTTCTGGTTCTTGCGGCGTGCATGGGGATCTATTCACCTGGTATATGCTGCGCAACAAGGTAGACTTCAAAACAGCATTGGCATACTATCGGGAGCAATTACCGCAATGGAAGGCTTCATTATCACGTTTGCCTCCAGACCCTATTCCATCGAGTCCCGAACAGCCACCGGATGATGTCTGGCAGTTGCAGGCGATGACTTTTCTACAGCGCAGCCAGATGACCTTGTGGGAACCGGCCGGTGAACCTGGACGCCAGGAACTGGCCCGGCGTGGCATTCATGATGGCACGGCTCGCCAATGGAGCCTGGGATACAATCCCAAGTGGCGCAAGGAATCGAGCAAGTTGTGGGGATTGTCTGCGGATAAGGTGGTCTGGTTGCCACAGGGGTTGGTGATCCCGGCTTTTGTGGGGTTTGATCTTTGGTATCTCAAAGTGCGTATCTTTGGCAAAAATTCCAAACCGGTTCAAAAAAAACCAGGCAAAAGCAAATACCTGCAAATTCTCGGCAGCCGTCCTGCTTTGTTTGGTATCGATCATTTTGCTGGACAAAAAGGTCTCTTGATGGCAGAGTCTGAACTGGACGCTATTCTAGCCTGGCAAATTGGCCGAGAATTCCTGGATGTGGTTTCGCTGGGTGGGGCTGGAAAACGGCTAAACAACCACTGGATTCCGTATTTGCTGCCGTACCAACGGATATTCCTGGCGTATGATCAAGACTCGGCAGGACGAAATGGGGCACAGAAATTGGCTGCCCTCAGCCCACGTTTAGTAGAAGCGCCACCACCAGTAGCAGGGGATTTGACAGATTTTATCTGTGGAGGCGGAGACCTACGGGTGATGATGAATAATTTGTCCAAATCATTGATGTAACGATTAAAATATACGTTGGGTTCACGAAAAACAGCCGTCCACGCCGGGATTACGTATTCTGGCAATGCAATTATTGCGTTTCTATTTGTTCCAGGAGTTGATCCCACAGCGCATTGACTCCCTTTTCCTGCGCCCAGCGACGGACATACGCATAATCGAGATTGTCCCCTAAGGTGAGTACTATGGCTGTAATATCACGCAAATGTTTCGTCTGTTGGCTCAGGCTGTAATACCACAACTTATAAAGAATCAAGTCTTCTGGGGAATGTAAGTAGACTTCCCCCAACTCGGGCCCCAGATCAACCAGCTTACGCCGCAGGAACGCTTTTTCTCTCAGTTCATCCCCTTTACGCAACAGG
>CAZLNX010000595.1:0-2824 GCA_964560795.1 uncultured Anaerolineales bacterium
TTATCGAGTTCATGAACCTTAGGCGCCTTCCGCTGCTCAATAAAAAATTCTTCGACAAATGCCTGGCAGGCAACATCTTCTCGGATAAGGGCTTTATGCTTTTTGATAACAGTTTTGGGCAGTTCGTTCACCCGTCCCCACTCCAGGGGTGACAGTAGGTCAGCAATCATGGCTTCATGATTGCCAATAACCCAATTACCCGTTGCTACATTATCTTTCAACCAATTCAAGACCTCGATAGGGGATGGGCCATACCCAACAGCATCTCCAAGAAACCAAACATGATCGATATCCTTTTTACGAATACTATCCAAGACAGCTTCTAAGGCTTGGATATTTGCGTGGATATCTGACAAAATCGCAATTTCCATAAGCGTCTAATCACCTTTCAGTCTGTCAATGATACTTCTATTCTTTGGTAGTAGTCACGAAGTAAGTGATGAACCATTCCACCGCAAAGCGGATGGAACGAGTGGTCACTTACTTCTCTACCACCACCCATTCTTTTTATTACCTCGAATTTCCTTTAAAGTTTTTCCATAAATTCTGAGAAGTTTTTTTTCTTCTTCATTCGAATGCCCTATTTTTTCACCATTCGCAAGGAGTTTCTCGAGAAGTTCTAAATCATTCAATTCCTTTGCATGGGCAAGATCTTCAACCGTAGGAAATCCTCCCAGGCGCGTGATTTGGTTTTCTAATTTCAGTATCTTGGTGGCTGCATACTTCCACTGGGTTTTTAATTTTTCCTTTATTGTCCGTCCTGATTCTTGATAACTCTTCGCCTCTTCAGAATAGATTGGCAGCGTTTCTCCATCCTGTTTGGGTTCTTTCTCGGCTGCAACTAATGCTTCATCAACCGCGGCTTGTACTGTCTCCCAACCCCCTTTTTGAATACCCAGCTTTACGGAAGAATCATAATGGTTGGTAACCTCATACACTTTTTGTGCTTTATCAGCTAAATCCTGAACTGTTTTTTTCCAGTTTTTCCAAGCCTCGTTTGCCAAGCCGCGCTCGTGGGCGGCTTGCCGAACTTGATCCCAGCCCATAAAATTTGGTCCATCAATGTTTGGAATTTGCAGTTCATCACTCATGATTTCCAAGATTGCATTATATTCAGCCTGATGGATCTGAGTAAACTGTTTGATTGTGGGGATCGTATCGGGATCTGGCCTCACTCGTAAATTGGTAATGCATTTTTCGACAGCATCGAAATCTTCATCATCTTCTTCATTGCCAAGAAATAAATCTCGTATGCTACTGATTTGATCATCCAAATATTTGCTTATCGCTCTCCATTCATCTAATTTGCTGATGAAGTGTTGTTGTTCTAGAAGGCCGTGTAATTCAAGCGATTGAATTTCTTCTTCTTTATCCAAATAGGAGAAGTCGTTCCTCCGAAGAGCATCTTCCCAAAGCTGCTCATCACTAACTTCGCACATTATCTTCTTCAACCGGTTGAGCCTATCTAGTTGTTCCCTTATCCTCCTGCTGGTATCTTTCACCAGTTTCAATTCATTTTGATACTCTTCCGCATAGCGATCCAGTACCTGGCGCATCGTTCGCAAGCGATTACCCATTTGCCCGGTCTCATCTAAAACATCATCCAACCTGCGTTTGTTCATGGTTATGCCTTGTGCTTTCTGCACCAGGGTCCTGGCGATATCGCGAATATCTCCACGCAGGGGCTCGATCTTCGACAATGCTTTGCGTTGATCTTCGGCAACTGACAGGATGTCTTCGAGGACATGCAGATCGATAAGAGCAACTAAGGCCTCGATATCCCCTTCGTGGGTATTCTTGTTGAGTTCGTCTTCCGCGATTTGCATGAGTTCTGTGGTCCGTTGAGTGTATATCTGATCGATTTTCTGCTGAATGCGAGTGTCGCTGCCTGACTTTTCTTCACCCTGGACATTCAACAATAATTCGAGAGCGGAATGAAAATGCTTTTGCACTAGGTGTTGTTCGACCTGGTCTAACACAGCGAGGATGTCCTTATCTTGTTGATATTCTGCGCGAAGTTGATCGACTTGATCAGAACACTGGGGATTATCTTTTAGCTGTTTTAGGATACTGAAAGCATCATCGAACTCGCCGCGTTCTCTATGCACATGGGTTAATTTCAAACGAAGTTCCCAAGCCTGGCTTAAGGAAGGGTCATCCAATGATTCCCAAATTCGATCGAGGGCAGAGCGGGTTTCTTGTCTGTCCAAAAATTGCTGGGTGTGAACAAGCGCTTGCTGGATTTTTGCATCCCGCAGATCTTGCTCCAATTTTTTCCGGCGCGGGTATACCAGGTTCAATTCTTGCCAGCGAGATACGGCAGCATCCCAGTTTTCCATTTCTTCTAGATTCTGCGCCTCTTGTATGCCTTGCGCGATCTCGATCCAGCGAACAGCGGCGCGCTCTTCTTCAGAATATAAGAGGCCTGCTTCTCTGATCCCCCTGGCGACTTCAGCCATTTCTAACATCTGCTCTGAATTCGGTTTTTCCTTAGAACGGTTTTTATATGCTTCTTTGATTGGATTTACTAATACTTGGCGTTGTTTGTTCGATATACCTAGAACTCTCTGCCGGGCTTCGGACGTCCGCAGAGTGAGTTCAAAAGGCGGCCAATCCTCTCCCTCGATAACGTTTACTTTTTCGCCGCCAATATACCGATAGAGCCGTAAGGCGAATAACTGGTTTTCCCAGCCCCGGGTTTTTTCTAGCGCTTCTGCGCGCTCAAAAAGCTGTTGGATGCTCCCTTGGCCCTCGTGTTCCATTTTCGTAGCAGCAATTGCCCGAGTAATGCGATCGCGTTCATCTTTCAATCGTTCCTCGAGCT
>CAZLNX010000596.1:0-2779 GCA_964560795.1 uncultured Anaerolineales bacterium
TCCCTATGCAGACCAACATAAGCCAGGAGGGGAAAAAGACCAGCAGCACCAGCCCGGCCAGCGCGTCCGCGCCGTAGAGAACCCTTACTTCCCAGAGCGTAAAGAGCACCAGCCAACTTACAGCCAGGGGAAGGTTGTCTGGAGAAGTCAGGATCATCAAAATCGCAGCCAGCAGCGCGCCAACCACACGCAACGGGCGTGCTCCGATTTCTGTTGCCATCACTGCCAACGCTATAATCAAAGCCAGCCAGATTTGACCGACGGTCGCCAGATAGGTGCAACCAGCACCCAACGGGATCAGGGAAAACCACACGGGCAGGCGGCGTTGGAATAGATTCCAACCCGCTTCGAAGGCCATCCAGATCAAGAGCAAGGGATAAATGGGTGAAATTAACATCAGCACCAACCAAAACACCAATAGATATTCAGCCAGCAGGAAAAAGCCAGTGCTGCCAGGATCACAATCAGCGCGGCGATGGTTTTAACACCTTCCCACAGTTTGGTCTTCGAGAATGAATCCACGAACGCTCCGCCCGCTTTCAGCCAGTGCACGAAAGGAGTCAAGAATTTTCTGAGTACAGTGTGCGAACTTTGTGGATGTTTTTGAGCCATGTTACCCATCGCCGATGCGCGCGGCATAATCCACCACGCGCTCCACATAACCGACACCATACCGGCAGGTTTCCGCCGTACTGCTCGCAAATTGCTCCCAGGAGAGGATTTCGCCCGGTGACCAGGCTGCAATTAATGTCTCATACAAACATCCCGATCCAGAGTTGTAGGTATACAACCCCAGTCTCCACAAGGTAGGGTAATCCGTCACCGCTAATGGGATATTGCCTGTGGCGTTGTAAATCACCTGGGTGGCCTGGCGGCAATGGGCAAGCAAGGACCAGCCAAAGACGCGCACGCTGGCCTGCGCTTTCATCCTGTCTATGCCCCCTGCGCATTGCGGGCAGTCTGGATTGATCCGCGCAAGGGTTTCCGCGAGCAAGGTATCGCGGTCGTAGAATTCTTCCGTCAGGTAATCGAAATATGAACCTGAGTGATGACAGTCCATCCCCAGGGTTCCCTGGCAGACTTCAGCATACAGTTCGGGACTCCAAATCAATGACGTGTCAACCCCGGAACGAGTCAGATGGCCTAGACCGTATTCGAAACCAAGTTTCGATCCTGGCCAAAACTGGCTTTCCTGGGCAAACATGCCCTTCAGCAAGCGCGCTGGGACATGCGTATCCAGCGCGGTTTGGTAGATAGCTTCATTGAAGAGATTCTGCCAGGCAATCACTTCAGCCCCCGCGGTTGTCATTCCACACGGACTGGCTTTGCCGTTGGCCAGCAGCCCTCCATCCATACAGGAAGCGGCTTCGGTAAGCCCGGATTGGATCAATGCACCACCCAGATGGGTAAATGCTATCCCAGTCATCAACTCATCTGCACCTGCTGGATGGACCAGCCAATCCTCCAGATCAATGCCAACCGGAATGGAACTACACACGTCGGTGACCATGATGGATTGTTGCCCGGAGACATCTCGAGATACATCTACAGGGATGGTGGAGAAGATGGCGATCAAGAATGCAAAGGGCAATAGCAGGCGCATCGATATTCCTCTAAGGTGTCGTTGTTGTGATCTGCTTGTTTTCAGCCGACGCACATCCGGCTATGTCGCTGTTCTCATGCAGCGTCGCTGTCGATAGGTGGATGCCATCATTGAAGATCAGCTTGAGAACCATGTCCCCTTCAACTTCGTAGGCTACGGTAAAGGGCTCCTCTTCAGAAAGCCAGTCACCCCCGCCAATCTCCCCGGCGACGTCTTCGTAGCGTTGGCCTATGCTGATTTGCGCCAGATCACTTAGCGTCAAGGGCTCAGGATCCTCAGGTATATACGCGTAGAACAAAGCGGCATAAACCAGCAAAATCACCACCGCAGCGACCACCGCAAACTTGAGTCCGGACTTTTCACGGACAGCCCATTGAATAGCGCTGATCACCAGCAACAAAACAGGCCCTGTCGAACACATCATCAGGAAACTACCCCAGGGAGGGGTGATATACGCCAATATGGCGAGTGCGATAAGAATGACCACCGCGGTCGCAATGGAGAGAAAACTATTGGAACGCCAATTTATCCGGTTAGTAGTAGATGCCTTCATGGAGTGCACTTATTTGAGTGATCAGTGGAAAAACTGTTCACTGCTTACTGATGACTGATCACTGAACCCTCAAGGTGTCGCCGTCAGCGTGCCAGAGAACGGGATTAGATTGTCCACAGCCAACCAGCCTTCCACGCCGTCCATCGTGATCACATGCAGCCAATGGAGGCCACCGGCTTCGGCTTCCTTTTCGGGGTATGCCTGCACCAAGGTACCTTCAGGCAATCCCTGGATCACTTCACCAGCGGGAGCGTCCCGCAGATTGACGCCAAATTGCGGTGAAACCTGCATTAGTGCTGGGGTGGCGACGATTGGGGTAAGGGAGCTTGGGGGCTGGGGAGTGGGAGAGCCAGGGGGTGGGGGTGCCGGGGTGTTTGGGTACACAGGCGTGCGGTTGCTATCCAGAAAGGCGGGCGTATGGGTACCAGGGGATATGGATGCTGTAGCGCTGCTCCCCATCACCCCTTCACCCGTGGTGCTCCCTAGCTCCTCAGTACCCAAGCTCCCCGTTGAATATTCATTCCAAATGATCATACCCACCATGGACAATACCAGGACAGTGACCACAAAAATAGCAACGCGTCGGTTCACAAGCTTTCTCCTCTCATCACGGGCAGACGTTC
>CAZLNX010000597.1:0-2778 GCA_964560795.1 uncultured Anaerolineales bacterium
AAAGGAGTCAAGATTCATGTCTGCCGAGCCTTTCTTTGTATTATCAGGTGTATTTTCTCGTAGATAACACCCCCGAAAGTGGTGGTTATCGGGTGAATATAACAATTATATCACCGATAATACGAATTATCATGTGTAAATACTATTCCCCGTTTTGGCTTTCCCCCGTAAGGGGTTTCTCATATTACGATGACAATTCTGTTCTCCAAACCCATTCTGTAGAGCATCAATAAATCGCTGGTACATAGAGATCGCGTATGCGCTCTTGCCTGCCAAGAAATCATCGACGCTAAAGTTGCCACAAGAGTGCCACCTGCCACTGGTTCTTATTGACAAGCATGTTTTTTCACTTTGAATATATCCAGAGTGGTTCGGTTTTCGACGACATCGTTCTATTCAGGCATCAAACGAATTCGCTTAGTTGTCATCAATTTCCACAATCTCCTTGACTCGTCCAATATCGCCATTTTCTAATCTAACTTTGATGCCATGGGGATGGGTCGCTGATTTTGTTAGGATATCTTTAACAACCCCTTCCGTTAGCTTGCTTGAGGGCTGATCTCTTTTTAGCACGATGCGAACTCGAATCCCTTTTCTTAGTTCTTCTCGTTTTATGTTTCTATGAGGTGATTTCATAATGCTTTCGCTTTTCTCTGTGGGTTTAATCTAATGACGAAAATGGACAAAAATTCACCCAAAGTTTTTGTCGTCCTTCTCAATGCGATGGTACAGGTTTCGAATATGTTTCTGATTGAGAAATCGGAGTACTCGTTTCTTCAACTGGCCGCTTCCCTTCCCAGGAATAATTTCCACCAGAGCAATGCGTTTATCCATTGCTTCTTGGATAACTCTATTTAGTTCTTTCTCAATTGTCTCTCCACGGTTATAGATATCGTGAAGGTCAAGCTTCAACTTTGCCATTATTTTTCACCTCGATTTCTTCAAGATCGTTTTTAGCCGCACAATCATAGCATACTTACCATACTGGTTCATCTATGCTCTGCGTGAAAATTCAGGTACTCCCAATGTCTCACAATCCATCATGTTGGAATTAGAAATAAGGGCAGACCACTCAGATTGAAAGGAAACTCTATGGAAATACCCGTTGTAAATATGTTCGTGACCTGCGAGTATGTCACGATGGGACTGGGGGAACGTCCGACCGTCGTGGATGTGTTCAACAATATCCATTTTCCAAAACTCCCTGGAACACACAACTTCACGCTCTTCGCCCGCCTGCTGGCCGAACCGGGGGCATATCCAATTACCATCAAGGCCCAGCGTGAAGGCACTGATAAAAGTGTGGACATCTTCTCTGCCGAGATCAGGATCGGGGAAAGCCATGCCCACAATATCCTGGTCAAGGAAGATTTCACTTTCGACCACCCCGGCCGGTACACCTTCTCGATCTACGCTGGAGACGAATTGATGGGAAAGACATATCTGGCGATCACTTATGGAGCATCACCGCCGGAGGAGGCACCATCGGATGAAACATAGATCGAATAGCCTTATCTATATTATCGCCGTAGTGGTAATGCTCGTCATCGTTGGCGTGATTTTCATTCCTGGCGATCCTGAGCCATTGGCGCTGGACGATCTGGTGCATGTTCACCTGGGGCAGAGCTTCGAAGAAATCGCAGGAGAGATCGGCGGGGGCGATTGGTTATCCGAAGCCGAGTTCTTTACGGTGATGTACGACGTCGAAGGGGACATGCAACTCCTGCTCGTTTACGAAGACGGTATTCACCTTTCAGGGGCCATTCTACAGCGCCCTGACGGAACCACAACCACAATGGGGGCAACATCGTCTCTACGATCTTTAGAGCAATAGTTTTACCCCAATCATACGAACATCATATCAACAACGGAGGAAAACGCCTGGTTCTCGCCCGGCGTTTTTTGATTCCTGCTTGATGCCCGCTCAAAGGAGATCTTCTGAGCATGTCTCCTTTGGGGGAGCATCAAGCTCCTGGACGGAAATACTAACCGGCCGGGGACGGACGCCAGAGGCGGGGAACGTTTCCCGTCACCGTTCTCCCGACTCCGGTCAACTCATCAACGGAGGTAAACCCATGTACCCAATCAGTATGGCCGTAGCAGGTTACGTCGAGGTATCCCCAGAGGTGCTCGACTTGGCCCGCGAACACGCTTTCGCCAGCGGCGAGAGCACGGTCTGCATCAACGCCGAGTATGTCTTATCCAATCTGGATCTCGAACTTACAGAAGGTTCAGGTAGGGAACTGCGCGAACTGCTTTCTCGCGCCAACCGGATGGGCATCTGCGATTTGATGCTCTCGGAGTAATCCTTTTCACGCAACGGAGGCAATCAACCATGAACACAAACCTATCCCCCAATCAGTTGGCCTGGGAAATCCTACGGGAAGCCGAGGAAGCCTTCGATGCCCTCAGCATGGTCAAGGATGCGGCTGAAGACGCCGGGCTGCCACAGCCCCAATCCGTCCCGGAATACCTGGGCTGGATCGAGCGCGAGGCAGCCTTGCAGGAAAGCCTGCTGGCTAATGACCCGGAGAACTACGATCGGGTCTACGCCCAGGCGCTGCGAGACCTGGCCGCCGAGCTGCGCGGACTAGGTATTTCGACGGTAGATCGGGAACTCGTGCGGAGTTGACCATGAGCTACACCCGTGAACACCGCCCTTCGACTAGCTCAGGACACCGCCGCATGCGACCGGTGCTGGAGACAGCCCGCAGATGGGATATCGCCACCAATCCGGCTCCCGAAGCGATCTTCGAGGCCGGGAACAGCGGTTTCCAA
>CAZLNX010000598.1:0-2763 GCA_964560795.1 uncultured Anaerolineales bacterium
GCCCGCCACTGGTCATAGGTGCCGCCGCTGCGTTTGTTTTTGGTGACCTGCTCGACAAGCATCTTATCTCCATCGTGCTGGTACCACCATCCGATCCCGCAGGGACCAAAGGCCTCGGTGACAGCTTCAGTCAGGTAGGCCGGGTCGATGTCGGTCAGCGCCCGCTCGCGCCCGTCTGGACCTTTGACGCGCGTGCCTGGAACCGGCTTGTATGCCTCAGGGGGCAGGACAACCTGCAATCGCCCAATAGCTTCTCCCAAGGTGATGCCAGTCAGGGTTTTGTACGAACTGAGTGCGTTCATATACTTACCTCCGTGTTTCAATTCGTCCCGGGGCGCGGCCAGGGACGAATTATTATGGATATCCGTCCCTCCCGCGCGAGGGGTTATGAAGTGAAACACGAGCCAGACAGCTCGTCACTTTTTCGATTGTTAAGGTACCCTGATTTCACCCGGCGAGAGTTGAACTCGCCTTACACTACCCAGGGGTGGGTCACATTTATTTGTGTTTCACCAGTCTTCTTCCCACAAATGAACATCTTCCAACAGACCATTGGCTTTTACCCGGATCAAGGTTTCCAGGTCGCAGGCTTTACCACTGATCTTCATGCGCTTGATATCGCCAACCAGAACTGAGCGAACTTGTGCTGTCCCGGCGACCAGGGCAATATGGCCTTGCAAGGCGGCGATATTGCGCCACTTGGCTGGGTTTTCTTTCTCGCTCAGCTCCACTTCGACGTAATGCCGCTGGCCTTCTTTTTCGACCAGCATATCCGGCGGAGTATTGCCCTCTGCCTCGGGCATAACCTGCACCAGCCAGCCCCGCAGCCGGGCGTGCATCCCCACAGCCATGACGGCCAGAGTATGGCGTTTTTGCTGCTCTCCCTGGTGGTGCTCGATCAAGCGCTCCCAATCGCTTTGAACCGCTTCCCAGCCCAGGATATGGCAAAGCTGCTGGCCGTCTTTGGTGAGGCGCAGGAGTGAGAGAGAGGTCTTGGGCTTGTTCATTGAGAGCGTCTCCTGGAGAAGAAAGCCTGCCTCAGCCAGGCGGGTTATCACTCGCTTCACGGACCCCGACACCGGTTTGAGCCCTTCCGCCAGGCTGATCAGGATACCGATTTCGTGGCCGATGTTATATCCATAGCTGGCGATCAGGTAGAGCGCCATCGCGCCTCGCCGCCATTGCTGTCGGGAAAGTTTGTTCACCTGGGCCCCGTAGCGAGATGGGATCTGCGGTGGCTTGAATTTCCGTAACACCGCCAGCAGCTGCTGGTGAGGGATGGTTTTGATGTGGGATTGTAAGGTGCTGTGTTGTTGAAGGTTCTGCCGCGATGGTTTTGCTTTTTCACCTTCAATATGTGCTATTTCTTCTTCAACCTGAGGGATTTGCTTTAATAATGAAGCCAGTTGCTCTTGAAGTTGGACACTCTGTGTTTTTAGCTTCTGGTTCTCACGCTGCAATCTCTCAACTTGGTGGTTATCACCGTTCCCGGTATCCTTGTTCCATCCGGTTCTTTCAGGGATGATGTGGTTATAAAAGAAGGATTTCCATTCAACAGGTGTCCAGGCGTCCAACACACCAGGCGATTCTCTGCGGATTTCTTCCAGAACCTTTCCATTCAGGCGATTGGCTAGCTCCAATAGCAGCTCTTGATATGCACGCGATTTCGTTTCAGCTTGCAGGCGCAGGGTGCGTTCCTGCTCAGCAATATCTGAGAGCAATCTCTGGCCCAGGCTTGATGTGAGCATTGTTGGTTCGTCATTATTCATCATCCTCACCGGTAGTGGATAGCGATGCAATGGCGATTTCTAAGGATTCCTTGGCTACCTGGCGATCCAGAGCACCGATGCTCCAATCCTGCACATCTATTGTTGCCTGGGCAATTAGCTCGCGCTGGAAGTTAAGTGCGGGGTGGCCATCTTCTAAATCGTTTAACATACGCTGTGCCAAGATCTGGGTTTGAACGGGATCAGGGCGCTGATTTAGTAGTTCTGCCAGGATAACAACATCCTCGCGCAGGTTGCCTTGTTCACGATGGTATCTCCGTTCAGCTTTGAACATTTGCCAGTTGGTCCAGGACAAAATGTGTGGGGGTTCAGGCGTGATAGCGCGTCCCAATAGTGTAATGCCCACCATTACTATAATCAGCACCGGGGTCAACCAGGTCCATAAAGTGCTAGCGATATCGCCAATATCAATTTCCAAGTTGCTAAATTCGATTTGCATCACTTATATCCAACTCGCATCTCTGAGACAGATAACACCACGGCTTGCATTGGTGGGGTATAGGGTATCATTCGGGAAACTGTGGCCACAGCCTGGCAGTCTGTAAAGGTAGTGCTGACTTGCATGGAATAGCTGGGCGCATAGCCAACAATGCCTTGATCGGTAACTGATTGCCTGAATGCGACTGCTGCGAAACTGTGTGCCAAACCAGGATCAAGATGCCAGTTGCCTGTATCTCGAAAGTGGGGTACATCTAACCCTTGGGCACCGGCTTCGCAGGCCGCATCGACAGCTTCCTGCAGACGAGTGCGTACATACATCCCACGTGTAATATCAACAGCTAGGCTAAACAAGGGCACAGCAACAAATGCTAGCACCATTGCCCACCAGGGCATAGAGTAGCCTCGTTCACAACGGTGTCCCTTTACTCGCATTACCAGCCCTCCTGCCGGAAGGTGGCCGTGGCCGCGCCATGAAAATCTTCCGCAGAAGCCCCAAAGAAAGCCAACAAACCTTTGAAATAGTTGGGGAACTGCC
>CAZLNX010000599.1:0-2749 GCA_964560795.1 uncultured Anaerolineales bacterium
GCCAATCTTTGCCAAATTCGCGCCGCTCACCCTCCGCCGGAGGCGGGTCGCTTGCACGCGGGGTTAGGGTGCTTTTATTTTTTATACTCAACAAAAACAGCCCCCACCAATTCTGGATTGAACTTGTCAGGCCATTTTGTATCGCTGTTATATTTCGCCCGTTGTAAGTTGGTTTTTGTAAGATCAGCTTCACTAAAATCAGCTCCCTCTAGATTTGCTTCACTCAGGTTAGTTCCCCTCAAGGATGTACCAGTAAATTTTGCGTTTCTAAAACTTACCCCACAAAGATCAGCCGCCATCAAATAACTTCCACTCAAATCAATATTGGTAAGTTCGATTTTTCCAATATACGTTTTATACAAATCTGCTCTGGTCAAATCGATAATTTTAGTATCGCTTTTGATCAAATCAGCATCATACAAGAACTGAATAATATACCCCTTTCTTCTACTATCCAGCATTCTTAAAACAGCTAGTGTACGGGATTTTGCCACACTTCTAATTACGCTACTTGTGTGAGAATCACCTAGCTTTTCTTTATGTAGCAAGGTTGCCATATATTCAATATAGCTTTGCATAGCTATATCCATTTGGCGATTCGTCGCAATTCGCTGTTCTTGCACTCTGCGCATCTTAGCTATTTCCATTTCACTCTTCCGCTCTGATCTATTGAACAAAAAAGCACCGATAGCTAATACCGCGGGAATAATAAATAAATCCAACCAATCCCATAATGTCTTTCCTTCCAATCCTGTCCAATCTGCCCAAGGCAGTTCTTGAACAAAGCGGAGGTAAACAGCCCAAAACATTACAATTAGCGAAACTGTAGAAAAAAACGAAAATGTATATATTCGAAGTTTTTTATCATTGTCCCATCTGGGTTTTATTTTTTCTACAAAAAGATAGTATGGGGAAGATACAGGAAAAGCAAAAACTCCCATAACAATATTCACGAATCTACTCACAATTTCTTTGATCATTGTTTTCTCGTAACAGCACAGCTATCTGAGATAGCTATAACAAAAGATAAACGAAAAACATACAAAAGCCAGAGATAATATACCGTATGGAAGCGCTGGAACTCCCGACAGAAGAAGAAATGAAAGTTGTCTACCAGGAAGGTGATGAAGCAGTTTTAGCTGTGTTTGGAAATATGGTTGCGGCGATTCGAGCCTTGGAGAGCAGGGTCAAGGAATTAGAAGATCAAATCGCTAAGAACAGTCAAAACAGCAGCAAACCGCCATCTAGTGATGGTCTGAAACGGACGAAACGTAGTCTGCGAAAACCAAGTGGGAAGAAAAGCGGTGGACAACCAGGGCACAGAGGACATACTCTAGAAGCGGTGACAGAGCCAGATCACATCGAAGTCCATAGGGTGAAGCATTGTAAGCACTGTCAGGCTGAATTGATGGATACAGGCGTAGATGGGTACAAGAAACGCCAGGTATTTGATTTGCCAGAAGTGCAAGTAGAAGTTACGGAACATCAGGCCGAGATCAAAACTTGTGAGCAGTGCGGACAAGTCAATATCGCCGCATTTCCGACCAGTGTGACCCACAAGACCCAGTATGGTTCCCGCATTCGGAGCCAGATGGTGTACTTCAATCAATATCACTTCATACCACTGGAACGAACAACCGAAATCATCGCAGACTTGTACCAACAGTCGATTTCACAAGGCACCGTGATGACAGCTAATCGCACCGTAGCCCAGAAGGTGGAAAAAACGAACCAGAAAATCAAAAACTATCTAGCGACTACGGCTGATCCGGTCGGGTTCGAAGAAACCGGGGCTCGTGTTGCTGGAACACTCAATTGGCTGCATTCAGCCAGCCATAAACGGGCCACGAATTACGAAATCCATCCCAAGCGGGGTTCAGCAGCGATGGATGAGATTGGCATTCTGCCCAAGCGTACCGCTTGGAGCATCCATGACTTCTGGAAGCCATACCTGAAATATGAACAGGCGAAACATGGCTTGTGCAATGCTCATCACTTGCGCGAACTCATCTTCATCGCTGAACGAAAGCAACAGCCCTGGGCAACTGAAATGATTGACCTGTTGCTCAAGATCAAACAAACTGTTGAAGTCGCCCAATCAACAAACCGATCTTGTTTGACGGCAGAACAAATCACATCCTTCGAGTATAAATATGACCAAATAGTCTCCCAAGGCTTGTTACGTAACCCATCCCCTGAAAGACCACCAGGTAAACGGGGCCGCATCAAGCAAAGCCGTGCTAAAAACATGCTTGACCGTCTGCAAGCGCACAAAGAAAAAGTGCTGGCTTTTATGTATGATTTTAAGGTTCCCTTTGATAACAATCTGGCTGAAAGAGATATTCGAATGGTCAAAGTTCAACAAAAAGTCTCTGGCGGGTTCCGTTCTGACCAAGGTGCCGAAATCTTCTGCCAAATCCGTAGCTATATTTCAACCACCCGCAAAAATGGTCAGCCCATTCTGGAGACACTGGCTTGTGCTTTGACCGATACGCCTTTTTTGCCTGCTTTTATCCCTGATCTACCAACTGTGTAGTTACGTTTTCTCTTTATTAGCTTCGTAATATCTACGACTTAGCACCCTAACGTGAGCGTTAAGCGCCCGCTGACTCTCCCAAGATTCCACAATTTCATTATAGCCAAACTTTGCCCCAATCGCGCCGCTTACCCTCCGCCGAAGGCGGGTCACTTGCACGCAGGGTTATTAGAATGAAGTGGTGGGGCGTGGCAGATGATGTGCTACCCTTTG
>CAZLNX010000600.1:0-2735 GCA_964560795.1 uncultured Anaerolineales bacterium
AAATTCAGGTGGCAGAACAATGTCACCATTCTCAGCGCGAAATTGTCTTACAATTTCAAAAGGACCGTAGCAATAATTAATCGACTGCGTTTCTTCCAATGCAGAAACTTGTATCTCTATACTTTCTGGGGCACGAATATCATCAACATTAGCAATTGTCAATAAATCAGAGTTTGCAAAGCGAACGCATCGATTCCACGATGCATATAATGTTTCTCTGGGAATACACACTAGCTTAACTTGATCACGCCATTGATTAAGGAATTGCTCGAGAATTTGTTCTTCTACGCTATTAGGTTCATTCGCAACAACGATCAACTCAGCGTCATTCCAAATTGTTTGCATCTCGATTGACCTGAGTTGATCTGCCAGGAATTTTTCAGATTTGTAGGTGGAAAGAAGAATAGAAACTCTAGGTGAGTTGTACACGGTCATTGGTAACTATCCCAAGCAAGGAAGATAATCAGCCAGATATTTTGGAAGTTTCTCTTACCAGAGAACATCAACATAAAATTATTGAACTTTTCGGTTGAGTGAAATATATAGCCGCGATCGCAATCCACCTTGAGAACAAGCAAGCCAAATTTGTTTTAGCTTATTGAGTAAAGGATATTTTGCTGCCATTTTCCTGTAAAGCCTGCGCCAAAATGAGAAATCATTCGCACTCATCATTTGCGAATCGGGCACATCATAATAGGAAAGATCCTCCCATTCAGGAAGATCAACTAAGACACTATGTCGATCAGTAGATCGCGTTTCATTCAGCCGTTCTGCATAACGCCTTAACGAATCAAATGTCATTCGTTGAAAATCTTCAAGCTTTCTGATAAAACGATCTCTGAGAAAAAAGGATTCTTCTTCAGGTTGCTTGCACTGCTCCAATACTTCTGTATGCCTATGGTGAAACGCAATATAATTTCCAAGGGGACTTCTCACCAGTCTGTTTCGACGAAAAGCAGGATATATAACTGGAACATTAGGAATGAACTTTCGCACCCCCCAAACACTAAAACCCCATTTATCCAATTGACCCAGAACGCGCATATCAGTCTCATTGTGAGGAAATGTTTCCACTATAACAACCGGAGGAATATTTGATGTAAGAAAATTCCGCGCGCCAGCAATGACATCTTCCTCAAATCCTTCCACATCAATTTTTAAGAGTGCATTTTTAGATGTAATTTCGTTTTCCTTTATAAAATTATCCAGACTTATTAATGGGGCATTTTCAATGAATTTACTATCTGCTAGTTTATCCGAAAACTCTATCAGGGAGTTCCCCCCACTTCCATAACGATTGATGCGAATTTCTACATCTGGTAAGTTTTTTGCCCCAACGGCCACTCTCTTAGGAATAACAACTTGCTCAAACCCATTGATCCTTACACTAGCTTGTATCTTTCGAAAATTATCCAACACTGGTTCAAATGCATAGCATCGAATATCACTTTGCCGAGATTGGGCAACCAGGAAACTGTAATATCCCAGATTAGCGCCGATATCAAAAAAAATATCAGCTTGAGCCGCTGCTTTTAATATTAAGATATTTTCACTGGCCTCTGGAGAATTATATCCATCAATGAAATAATTGCTGTCATCTTGCCCTGATATCGCGATTGAGAATCCAAATGCGGTCTCAAGTACTGAATGCTCTGGCGACATTCTTAGTGCCAATTCAGAATCAAAAAATATAGGACTGGCCTCAAGAACTTGGCGCGTGATTGCCAAAAATATTTTTTCATAATTTATCCTGGCAGAAAAAGCCATTGCGCGAAAATTATTACTTTCTTCGAATTGCTCTACATTTCCAAAATAATTAACCAACCGATTATGAGTGGAAAACAATTGATTAATTCTTTTTGTTCTAGACTGAATTAGACTCATTGTCTACCATTCATTCTCATGGTGCTCTTCACTTTGCGGACGATATTTCGTGCATAAGGTAACTGAGCAAACCAATCCTTAACCTTGTAGTCAATCTCATTTTTTCTTATCTTCATTAAACCGTTAATAACGATGAAATACCAATCGTATTCTATATGTTCAATATGGGAAAATGGTTCTTTATCTCTGGTAATAAACAAATAAATATGCAAATCTGAATTTTTCCACGAATTTAATGTTTTGCTAGAAACTAAACCGCTACTGGTCGAACGAATTAAAAATGGAAAAGGCACGTCATGATTTGCAACAAAAAACAAATTGAATTGTGCAGGATACTTATTTTTCACGCGCAGAACACTAAAAATTGTTTGGTCATGGCGGTGTGTGTTTCTTGAGCCTTTTATAATTTCAGGATTTGCGGCATATTTCATTGCAGTGAATGCAAGTTTACTGGCCGAATGGTCTCGAAGATAACCCATAACACCTGCGTGTACCATCAATGAATTTTTTACAAATTCATTATCAGCATCTAATAACTCTAGAGATTTTTGGTGAGACAAATAGCCAATTCTGAAGCCAGGGTGATCCATAGGAGTCACACAAAACATGTAGCCATCATTTTCAATTGATAAAAACAAATCTTCCAGGCTTGATTGAACTTCAACGCCTGCATCCAACCATAACACAGAGTTCCCGTAACTTAGAGCATCGCAAATTGCAGCCGTTTTCCAGGCAAAGTGCTGAATTTCCAAATAGTGTGGGCAAAATTCTGGTACTTGCTTCAAAAGGATTTTCCGAATCCCTTTAAGAATTGTGCGCTCAATTGACGACATACCTAGATCATATACAAG
>CAZLNX010000601.1:0-2733 GCA_964560795.1 uncultured Anaerolineales bacterium
GATTCTTCCAGACCATTTCAAAAATGGGATCTTATTTTTGCACACCTCCTTATTCTCGATACGTGTGAGATGTTTTGGACTTTTCGGCTTAAGTTTCAATACACCCTCTCTGCCATGATATAACCTCTTAAGCGTAACAGCGTCTTCATTTTTCAGCCAGATAGCGACAATATCGCCATCATTCCAAGCATCACCCTGTTTCAAAATCACAGTATCGCCATCGGCAATCATGTCATCCGTCATTGAATCCCCACGGACTGTGAGAGCATAAAGATCAGATACTTTGGTATTTTTGGGAATATAACTGGGAGGAATATCGATCGTGGTATCGGCATCAAACTCATTAAGAGTTATCAGTGGTTCTTGATTGTTTGCTGCTATATTGCCTTTAAGATGAATTGTATGCAAGTTGGGAGGAATCCAACCGGGCAATTTCAAACCGCGAGCGATTATTCCTTCTCTCTCGAGACTTCCTTCTGCAACTAATTTGTCAATTATAGAAGCGAGGTGACCGCGACTTTTTATGCCAACCCCATCCATTATCTCTTTATATGTGGGGGAGATGAAATTGTGATCGAAGTAATCTCTGATGAAATTCAACACGGTATCCCCCCGCTCTTTGATGGATTTATTAGATCTACGTTTCATAATTGCACAACCTCCCCACAATCGTTAAAACCAACTGCTCAATTAGAACATATTTTCTATTATTGTCAAGGTTGACACGCACTCAAATTTAGAACTGGGATTAGGTATTTTGGCGTACTTCACCACCCTACAAGATTCGCAAACCTAGCAACCATTCAGACATGGGACTCTCCCCCAAAACACATGCAGAATCATACTGCCTATTAGACCACCAATCGGGGATGCGAGTAGGGATTTCGACAATTATATGTTTATAGCAACCACGCAATTCGGCCCCGCAATCATATGTGGCTCTGTGGTACTATTTAAGCCAATTTGATTCAAACGATATGCTCAGATTTATTAGATTTCATTTGTTGGCACAAACTATGTGGAGACTGAAAATGAAAAAACTGAACTGGAAACTAAACACCCAAACAATCATCGCTGTAATTGGTATTATTGTTTTTGCGCTTCTAATCATTTTCGGAACAAGGTTTTTATCAAAGAAAAGTGATACGCTTTTTGTCGCTGTAGTAGGTCCAATGAGTGGAGATGACGCATCAAAGGGCGAAGAGATGGTCAGGGGCGTCAGCCTATATGTTGACGAGGTGAACGCCGCAGGAGGGGTCAACGGAAAGAAAATAGAATTACTCATTTTCGACGACCAAAACGACCATGACCTGGCAAGAAGTAAAGCATTAGAAATTGCACAGGAAAGTAATGCCCTAGTTGTTTTAGGGCATCGGTCTACAGATGCATCCATCCAGGGTGGCGAAGTGTATCAAGACGTCGGCATCGCGGCGATTTCTGGCTCCGAGGCTGTCACAGAAGGCAACGATTGGTATTTTCGCACTACATCCAGCAACCACGCCCAGGCTGTCTTTTTAGCTAATTATGTCCGTCGAATTCTCGACCAAGATACAGTCAGCATCATCTATGACCAGGATGCGTACGGTTCATCGTTAGCCGAATCGTTCAAGAATACGTTTGGTGGCTTGGGAGGGAAAGTTAAATTTATTTGGAGTTTTGATGCCGAGGCCGAAAATCTAGATGATACCTTCGATCAGATAATTGCAGATTTGTTGAGAGCTAGAAATGACAAGCCCGGGATGATCTTCATGGCCACCCATGGCAGTGAGGCTGTAAAACTTGTCACCGGGATGAGACGCAAAGGTTTGAGCTATTCTGTTATCGGTACAGACTCCTTGGGTACTCCGGCGATGGTTGAGAAATTCGCAGCGTATCCTGAGGAACAGGGCAAACCTGGATATCTATCAGATGGGATTTTCGCATCAACCGATATACTTTTCGATGTAGCTGGGGAAAAAGCCATCGAATTCAGTGAGACCTTTATAGACAGCTATGCAGAAGAGCCTGGAGCAAGAGCAGCGACGTACTACAATGCCGCCGCGGCAGCCGTCCATGCAATCATAAAGTCTGGGGCGCAGGGTGATCCCGAAATGCTAGAAGAGGAGCGGCAGAATATACGAGATCAACTGGCATCGATGAATAATAGCAAAAGTGCTGCCGACGGTATTGGTGGACCGATCTTCTTCAACAACAAAGGGGATGTGGTCAAAACTATGTCTGTAGGTGTGTTCGACCATCAGCATTTCATCTCAGCTCTGACCCAACTCCAACCGATTAATGACCTCGACCGAATCCCCGATCTAGATGCAGCATTGGAAGCCGGACAAATTCATATCGTCAACAGCGAATATTTGTATCAGACAAACGTTGTCTACGTAGGCATGGATATCAACGAAGTCAGCAATCTAAACATCAAGAATTCGTCCTATACGGTGGATTTTTATTTGTGGTTCCGCTACCGTGGAGACTTTGAGCCACACAATATTGAATTCATCAATACCAAGGGGAGCAACAAACTAGGCTCGCCGGTGATCGACCAAATTGTGGACGGTGTTGCCCACAAACTCTACCGCGTGAAGACTGATTTTGTGGGTGATTTCTCTTTCTATGATTATCCATTTGATAAACAAGAACTGACCATCGCATTCCGCCATACCGATATGACCCGAGAAAACCTAATCTATACTAATCGCGAATAGGATTTGTGAGAATTAGGATGATTGAGGAGCCTGC
>CAZLNX010000602.1:0-2713 GCA_964560795.1 uncultured Anaerolineales bacterium
GTATGAGGTAATGATGTATGAAAGGTATAGGTTTTCGGCATGGCATGTAACGATCTCTAAAACAACGCTTTGGCCCACGCCAGGGCTTGGGCGGCCATCTCGGCCAGTTGCGGCGCAGCGGCAGTGATGGTAGCCGCGTTGGCGATGAACTCGACTACGCCACTCAGCCGTTTCAAAATGATTGCCTTATTCGGCTCAGGCTGTTCACTCTGTTCAACAACGGCTCGCAAATCGGCAATTATCTCCCGTTCTTCTTCAGGCGGCAACGTGACCTGCGCCAACACAGCAATTCTAAATATGGATATGACAATAATTGTCCAGTATCATAAAAGTCGCCAAACCGTCATTAATTCTGATGCATTTTTGCCGTAACGGTGTTGGATTACCTATTTTCGCTCAGTTTTTGTGCAAATTTTTCAAGGTGAAAACGTGGGCAAGCCTGCTCGGGATACACTACGGGAATGGTTAAAATATAGGTCAATCGCGAATTGTAACAGTCTGTTTATGAATCAGCGCGGTTCGTCAATGAAGTCGCGTTCTGTCCAACGAGCCATAAATCGGATTGCGGATGCAGCCGGGTTAGGGGGTGCTGTGACACCGCATACTTTGCGGCATACGTTTGCCAAATCGTTGATCGACGAAGGGGTGTCGTTAGAAAAAGTGGCTAAATTATTGGGTCACAACAATCTCAATACCACGCGTATTTACGTCACCCCCAGCGAGCAGGATTTAGAAGAGGCAGTAGCGAGACTTGCATAGAAAGAAGATACCATATGAATTGCTTACTTCCAGTTCCAGTTGAGGGGGCAATAAACGTAGGATATAATAGAGGCACAAAATAATAAATGCCTGGTAGTGGTGGGTCACTCCTGGCGATAGCTCACGCGGTGGGGCGCGTGGCAACCTGATGGTACTGTAGCGTTTCAGAATTAGTCGGACCAAAAGGGGGATAGAATAAAGGGAGACTTTTCGAGTTTTAGAGCTCGAACAAGGAGATCCCAATGATCGAGAAAGAAAGTACTGAAAAGAAAAATCGCAATATCCGCCGACAGAACCGCAAGAAATATTCGGCAGAAGAAAAGATCCGGGTCATGCTAGAAGGATTGCGAGGAAATGAGAAGGACTGAAAATCCCCCAAAAACAACCGAAAAGAAGTCGCCTGTGGCTCAATGATGGCTCGGTTGTCAGGCTGCAGCCATTGTTCCCGAAGCATGTTTGGAGCTACGATTTCATGCAAGCATACACCCACAATGGCGTTCCCTTTCGGATCTTGAACGTGATAGATGAATACACTCGTGAATGTCTGGCAGTACGCGTAGCTCGAAGTCTGACGCATCGAAATGTATTGACTCTGTTGACAAATCTGTTCATTCATCGTGGCGTGCCAGTCCACATTCGTTCTGACATTAGCTCGGAGTTCACAGACATGAATGTGCGCCATTGGCAAGCAAGGCTCAAGGTCAAGCCTCTGTTCATTGAGCCAGGTAGCCCTTGGGAGAACGGATACATTGAATCGTTCAATGGAAAGATGAGAGATGAGTTGTTGAATGGAGATATCTTCTATTCTTTGAAGGAGGCACAGGCATTGATCAAGATGTGGAGAAAGGAGTACAACACTGTCAGACCCCATAGTACATTGGGCTATCGACCACTAGTACCAGCAGCGATCATTGTCCAACCTTCACAATTTCAACCAGCTGGATTAACATTGTGACTGGATCGAATACTGGGGGCAGGTCAAGTGAATTTATGATAAAAATACATTCTTTCGGAATCACAATTTTGCTTGCCAGTATTCTTATCACGAGTTGTAATGCAGATTCTATTAATCCAACCCCAAATATTGCTGGGACTGCTGCAGCAATGGCTGAAACTATATTGGCCGGTCAGCTTACAAAGATCGGCGAGGCAACACCGCAAACACTAACATCGACTCCATCACCAACTAACACCGCAAGACCAACTATGACACCTGAAATACCAACACTTTTTCCTTCACAGCAAACGAATTCAGACCAAGCAACCATAGGAACTTGCTTGTTAGCCCATATGATTAGTGAGACTATCCCTGATAACACGGAAGTCGAGCAGGGAGAGTTGATTGAAAAAACATGGGTTCTGCAAAATAATGGGACCTGTACCTAGACCGAACAATATAGTATCGTCTATAGTCATGGAACTAAGATGGGAGAACTAGAACGAGTTTATTTCCCTGGAACCGTTAATCCCGGAGAATCTTTTGTGCTAAAAATCCCTATGATTGCACCTGCTCTTGTCGGAGAGCAAACAAGTTTTTGGTACCTAGAAAGCGCAGATGGTCTGCACTTTGGAACCAGCACGAGTGGTGTTTTTTGGGTGCGGATCATTGTGAAGGACCTTTTTGCTTCAAATTCTGACAACCAAACAGATTCTGAATTCCACTTTGATTTGTGGTCGCCTTTTTCAATGGGCTCTGTTCTAGCTTCCGGTGAATCATACAGCAACATATTTGTTGGAGATTCTATACACAACTATTCTTACCAGGGTTTCTTGACCTTTGACCTTCATAATATTCCATTGGATTCAACAGTATCTAGTGTGTCTTTATTATTCGAAGGGCATAATTTATTAGGATTCCCATTCAATGACTTAGGATGTATGGGTGTTTATCGATATAACTAGGCGTTGGTGCATGAAGCCTAGACAAAACAGGGCTTGAGCGAGTAACCTTGGT
>CAZLNX010000603.1:0-2694 GCA_964560795.1 uncultured Anaerolineales bacterium
TGTTCGGGCGGTTAGCTCAGCTGGTTAGAGCGTTGCGTTGACATCGCAAAGGTCGATGGTTCGAGTCCATTACCGCCCACAAGAAATACTCTGGTGAATACTAGAGTGTTTTTCTTTTAAGTACAAACACCAGTCCACCCCGACGCTCTTGCGTCGGGATAGGCTGCTGACGAGTGGAATGCGCTGGCAGCCTTAATACCGCCCATGATTCAAAAAGCAGGCCAATTGGCCTGCTTTTTGAATTTAAGAGTTTCAGCAAAGCTGGAACTCTTGCTGTCGCTTATGATTTCGATACGAAATAGATCACGGCTGTCGCAAGGCTGCGCCGTTCTCTAGTATATTTAGCAAACCGCAAAGTGCACTTTACTTACAAAAGACATGACCACATGGTACCAGACAGGCCGTTGAATATTAGAGGTAACGCTTATCTCCATGGGAAAGACATAAGTATCTCCAAGTTTTTCATCCTCGTCACAAACGACCAAATCTGCCTTTCCATCTGTTAGGATGAAGACTTCATTGGCGTTCCAATGGCGTTCGACCCGGTAAAAAAATTGGTTCTACCACATCAAAATGCCGAGCACCGCTACTTTCCAGCCTTAAAATTCAACACGGGTTTATAGGTTTACTCAAAGGATTTTCTAATCACAACCAAATGCTAAGGGATTTGCATCATTGTTGACGCCATAATTTATTTCTTACAGTTTGAACGTCTTTGCGGCCTCAATCATGGCATCGATATTTTCATCAGGTGTATCGGCGGGCAGTGCACAGCCTGGACCCAGGATGAAGCCACCACCCGCAGATAAGTTCTCTAATGCTTCTCTACACTTTTCTATTACTTGGTCGGGGGTGCCATTGGCCATCACATTACTTGGGTCAATAGGACCTAGCAATGTTGTTTTCCCTTTAGCAGCCTGTTTACAAGCTATTTGATCAGCTTTTTGGTCGATCTCCAGAATATCCGCTCCCGTATTAACCATATTTTCAATAACAGGAGTGGAATTCCCGCAAATATGATAGGCAATCCGAATATCTCTAGCTTTCAGATTCTTCACAAGTTGATGCACATAGGGGTGTGCATACTTTCGATGGAAAGCAGGGGAAACAACGTCAGGGCCTGAGGAAGAATCACCAATAGATGTACAGTGCGCTCCCTGCTCAATTTGCGCAATCACATAGCGCTCTACTACTTGACGGCAATAATCCAAGAGATGATGAACTTTGTCAAGATTTTCAGCTATTGCTAAATCCATCAGAAATTCACTCATACCACGGATCTCACAAGCTAGATTAAATGGACCCTGATCGGCACGACCAATCACAAACGCCTGATCCCCAATTTCATCAACCACAATTCGGGTAGCTTTGAGGAGTTCGCTCAATAATGGGTCTTGGTAAGGGTCAGGGATTTTCAGCTGATCAACTTCATCAAGGCTTTTGATAGCAGGTTCAGTCGCTACAGGGGCAGAATCTTTTTGATACTGGATCTGAACACCGCAGGCCTGAGCTAAGGCAGCCGTTCCGTTTTCCACTAGCAAAATGTCATGTCCAAAACGCCGCCAAGCCTTTATTTGACCCTCAGCCATAGATTCGCCATCTCGAAAATAATCGCCGTACGAGTCCGCGCCCATCATTCTGGCGGTGACCAGAAAATTATGCAAATCCACTGGTACACGATCAACAGGGCGAAATGCCATGGTCTCCAAAGTCCGTTCGATAGAATTCATTTTTTTAGGCACCATTTCTCCTCAACTCAATGACATCATTTTCACTAATGCAAAAAAAGAGTGAAAGAAATTAAAGTTCAATCACAGCTAATTTAGTTTATATTTTCTCGTCGAGTTGCGAATATCAAATCGGTTGGTATCTGAAAAGAGATTAGGTTGTGTTGACATTTCATCGTAACCAAATGAGAACGCCGACAAAGCATAGAAAGCCAAGATAACGTTTGTCTAGCTTCTCGAAACGAGAAAAGATACGTCGATAATGCTTGATTTTGTTGAAATAACACTCCACCAGATGACGCTCTTTGTAGAGATGTTTGTCATATGTGCGGCTCTCCTTACGATTGCTGCGGGGTGGAATGACAGCTTCTGCTTCTATCCTAGCAACCACCTGAAGAAAATCATCAGAATCATAGGATTTGTCGGCAATTATTCGTTCAAACTCATAATCAGCGATCAACGCTTCTGCTTGTGTAATGTCATGCCGTTGGCCAGCGGTCAAAAGGTGGCGCAGCGGGTTGCCAAGGGCATCGACATTCACATGAATTTTGGTGCTAAACCCGCCCCGGCTGCGCCCAATGGCTTGATCTGCCTGCCCACCGTTTTTTTCGAAGCTCCAGCGGCACAGGGATGTGCTCTGATCACGGTGCTATCAATGATCAGATTTTCCATATCGGGATCGTCAATAAAATGTTGATGCATATCTTCCCAAATTCCATGATCACACCAGCGTGCAAAACGCTTGTAGACACTATTCCAGTTGCCATATTCACTTGGCAACAAGCGCCATTGTGCTCCGCTACGAGTAACCCAGAGCACGCTTTCTACAAAGAGACGGCAGTTGGCTTCTTCCCCAGCATATGCTCGGGGATGGTTTTTCAGGAAAGCGTAGATCCTTTCCCATTGTTTGTCCGGAAGGGTTAGTTTTGACATACCCTTATTATCACTCAAATGTCAACAGAACCTA
>CAZLNX010000604.1:0-2671 GCA_964560795.1 uncultured Anaerolineales bacterium
CAAGTCTACCCGACTATCCGTTTCTCACAAAACCTATTTTTGATCAGTATATGCACTTGTTTTTTCTTATGTCATAGCCCCCATAGTTCTATGGTTTGCCCTATTATTGAAGAATAAACCTACACTGACGCTGAGAGGTGTTTTTGGTGCAGGCATCGTCGTAACCTTACTGTATCTGGTTCTTGAGAGTAATTTCAGGCTTGGAGGTTGGCTTACTTTGCTTATCACCGGTTTATGGTTTGTGTGGGGCCGTATACGTTTTCGCGATCATATTTGGATCCATCCAAGCTTTTCCTTGATGGTATTCAGTATATGTGTATCATTCGTTCTGGCACTCCGTGAAATTACACCTGTTTGGCTAAACTTAGGTGGCTTTTCAATTGTTGCAATTTGCCTGGTAACTTGGGCTAATCGCCCATTGAAACTCTTGGAGAAAAAAGATGAGTAGCAATCACGAAATCCCCAGATATACTGGATATTTGGATGATTATGTCTCCAATCTCCGGCGTTCAGTATTCAAATCTCAAGCCAAAGTAGCGGAGTCACTTCCTGTTCACCGAACAACCATTTCAAAATACGAACAAGGAAAGCTCAGACCTTCGGTTGGTTATTTGACCTGCTTGGCAAAGTATCTTTTAGAAAAACTTGCACGCGATGATGCAGATTCTGGAGAGATACAAAACCTGATTTTGATTGAGATTAACAAAGCCATTCGTTCCAGGCATTATGTGTACGAAAAACCATTCAAAGATTGGGGTGAGCTTGTACAAACAGCAAAAGCATTTATAAAAGAACGACAAGAATCAGTTGCCCCTATTTCCTCCGCAGCCTTTCTGCCCGGAATACATCGAATTGAAGAAGCTCATGATCCAAACGTGCCTTTCCAGGCTCCGCCCCTTCCCCCACAAGGCATCATCGGTCGAAACAATATTTTAAAGAAATTAACCGGATTGCTTGCATTTGACGATGAGCAAGCTAGAGATGTGAGCCCTGTCGCGTTGCGTGGTATGGGAGGTATAGGGAAAACCACTCTGGCGATCGCCCTGGCTCGCCTTGAGAAAGCACATCACTTGTTCCCCGACGGCATTCTCTGGACAGCCCTGGGACCCACCCCCACAGTTCGATTGCACCTGGACAGCTGGGGACGGGCATTGGGGGTTGATCTGCTACCAGAACGTGATGAAGACGCCTGCCGGGATCGCCTGCGAGCGGTGTTGTATCATCGCCGGGTGCTCCTCATCGTAGATGATGTTTGGGATGCAGCTCATGGAAATTACTTCCAAATTGCTGGCCCACAATGCCGGACGGTGTTCACAACTCGCGAGGTGCCCATTGCACATGACATGGCGACTCGTGAGCGCACACTTCGAGTGGATGTCTTAAAGCCAGAAGCCGCTCTAAAACTTCTGCGTCGCCTGGCACCTGAAGCCGTTGACACAGATAAAAAGCTCGCTTTGCGCTTGTGCGAACGGCTGGAGTTTCTACCCCTGGGCCTGGCATTAGCTGGACGTTTGCTTGCCAATGAGACCGATATCCCCTCACGGATGCAACGATTGGTGGGCGAATTGATCGACCGCCGTGAAAACCGCTTGAAGCTACTCCAATCTGAGGGACGGCTTGGATTAGACGAAGAGCAACCGGCTTCCATCCAGGCAATTTTAGGAATGAGCGTAGAGAGATTGGGAGAGGCAGATCAAGATCGCTTTGCTATGCTAGCTGTCTTCGGTGGAGAGCCACTCACCTGGGAAATCAATGCTGCGGCTCATGTGTGGGAATGCTCTGTTGAGCAAGCCGAAGATACGGTATCACGATTAATCCAGCGCGGACTGGTCGAACGACGTGATGATCGTTATTGGATGCATGCCCTGCTAGCAGACTACGCCGAAGAGATGATGGAAGAAAGAGGATTATAGGCAATTGGGTACAACGTTGGAACGATGAGCCGAGCATTTGATCGTCATATTTCTTACTACCTTACGCTTGCACGCGAGAACGAGGAAAACTGGCAACTCATCGAAAGGGAGTGGTTTCAATTTCACCACGCATGGGAGGAAATCTCCAAGCGTGATCGGGGCAAACCGAAAGAATCTCTCGAAGCCTTAACCATTGACTATGTAGTTATTCTCCACGACTTCTTACTCAGCCGGGGTTTCTGGAAAGATGCTGCGAAATGGATCGAGCGCGCTCTGGAAGCGGCTGCTTTTTTGAAAGATCGAGAAGCTGAGGCATCCCTGCTAAATGCGAAGGGCTTTCTGTCCAGTTCCCTGGAAAATCCCCAAAAAGCCATACCCTGTTACCAGCAAGCCATCTCCATTTTTCGTGACATTGCTGATAAAGAAGGGGAAGCGACATCGCTGAACAATATTGGAGCAGCACTCTATGCTTCAGGGAATTTGCAGGAAGCACTTGAGCACTACGAACATGGACAATTAATTTCTCAGCAAGCAGGTCTTCCGAATGGTGAGGCCACCGCCAGCCTAAATATAGGCCTTATTCACCAAAACCTTGGTGACCAACAAAAAGCATTAGCCTTCTACAACCAGGCGCTTCCCATTTACCAGGAGATGAAAGATTGTGAAGGCGAGGCGACGGTCGTCAGCAATATCGGTCATGTTTATCAATCGATGGGGGATTACCAGCATGCCCTTGAACATTTCGAAAGAGCCCTTCA
>CAZLNX010000605.1:0-2667 GCA_964560795.1 uncultured Anaerolineales bacterium
CAACTCCAGGGTAACACTCGCCACGCTCCAGCACAACTACATTCTAATAACCCCTAGACCCAGAAGTGTACGTGCTGCACGCTACGGGCGCATTGGCAGCTGAGTTTTATCGAATGAATCTGCCTGATATCGCTAAAAACCTGCTCCTGCGACAATTTCAGGGTAACGCGACAGACAGCCTAAGAACCATCCTAGCCGAAACCGGTATCCCCAGCCGTAAGCTGGCTATTGAGACCATCGAATTCCCCTTTGAGTTGACTCTAGAAGTAGCCGAAGAATTAGATCTTTCCCTTTGCTTAGATACAGGTCATGTCCTGGTAGGTTTCTCCGGTCCTATCGAAATTTTTGATGCGCTAGAGCAATGCCTGCCGCGCCTGGCAGAAATCCACCTGCATGATGGACCCTGGCAAGGTTCTGAGATGAATATCGGTTACGGCAAAGACCATCAAGCTCTCGGCAAAGGCGATCTTAATGTGGGGCACTTCCTGGATCGATTAGATGAAGCAAAATTCAGTGGTCCGGTGATCTTTGAACTTACGGTTGCTCAGGCATTAGCTTCACTCGATGTGATCCGCTCCCTGCGACCAGAATTCCTTTCCTAGCTCGCACTGCTGTGCGACCAATCCACAATAAATCCGTATATTGTATAAACTTCCATTCAAAAGGAGCAAAAAGTGAACGATCGTCCAGGTTGTCTATCCGGTTTATTGAAACTCTTCATACTCGATAAGGTCTTCGATTGGCTGCAAGGCCGTTTCGGCTTCGGTCGCGGGGCTTCGTGCACCGGTTGTGGTTGTGGATTTTTCTTGCTGATCATCTTCATTGCCTTGAGCTGTTCAGTGATCACAGGAACGGATTGGTTGAGCTTGAGCTTCTAGTATAATTGGGAAATCTTGTCCCAAGGCGGACGCTCAGACGGAGTTCCGCGTGGTACAGTTCTAGGAGTTTATCTTGCAATTTGAGTATACATTTGATTCCCGGCGCTCCCCGGTTGTGGGGACGCGCGGCATGGTAGCAACAACACAACCCCTGGCCGTCGCCGCGGGTTTAGAGATTCTTGCCCGAGGCGGAAATGCAGCTGATGCAGCTATTGCCACTGCCGCAGCTCTCAACGTCACCGAACCCACATCCACCGGCATCGGTGGGGACGCTTTTGCACTTTTCTACGACGCAAAAACAGGGGCGGTCACTGCGCTCAATGGCTCCGGCCGAGCCCCATCACCATTGACCATTGATCTGGTCAAAGCAGCAGGATTATTCACTGACCTAGGATCTCCAATCTCGGATCCATACCACCCTTATACGATCACTGTCCCAGGCGCTTGTTCAGCTTGGTGTGATTTAGTAGAACGACATGGGCAACTATCCTTTGCCGATGTTCTTTCACCGGCCATTCGCCTGGCTGATGAAGGTTTTCCCGTTGCGCCCACTACAGCATTCTTTTGGCAGCGAGGTGCAGAGCGCCAACTTGCAAAAGCGCCAAACGGGAGAGAACTCACCATCGATGGGCGCGCACCAAATGCTGGGGAACTCTTCCACAATCCGGGGTTGGCGCGCACCTTCAAAGCAGTTGCAGAGGGTGGAAAAGCAGCCTTTTATCAGGGAGAAATTGCCGAGGCTATTGCCGCGGTAATCCAGGAAGCAGGTGGCTGCCTGACAGTAGAAGATCTAGCTGCACATACAGCTACCTGGGATGATCCCATCAGCACAACCTATCGCGGCTTCCGCGTGTGGGAATGCCCACCCAACGGACAAGGACTCGCCGCGCTGCTGGGTTTGAATATTCTCGAAGGATTCGACCTCAATGCTTTAGAACCACTCTCGGCGGAGCATTTGCACCTGCAAATCGAAGCCATGCGACTGGCCTTTGCCGACACGCGTTGGTACGTCTCTGACCCAAAATTCTCAGAAATCCCCCTGGATGAACTGCTCTCGAAATCGTACGCCGACGAACGCCGCAAGTTGATCGATCCGCAGCACGCCACGCTTGATCAGCAGAGCGGTTCACCTGTGGCTTCTTCAGATACTGTATATCTCAGCGTAGTTGATGGCGAGGGCAATGCTTGCTCCTTCATCAACAGCAACTATATGGGTTTTGGAACTGGCATAGTGCCCAAAGGTTGGGGATTCACGTTACAAAATCGTGGCCACAACTTCAGCCTTGATCCGGCACATCCCAACGTGCTGATGCCAGGAAAGCGGCCCTATCATACAATTATTCCAAGTTTGATCACCAGACCAATAGAGACGCAGCATGCTGCGTCTCTACGAGAAGAATTGTTTGCCTCATTTGGTGTTATGGGCGGATTTATGCAACCGCAGGGCCATCTCCAAGTCGCCAGTGCGCTAATCGATGATAGGCTTGACCCCCAAGGCGCCCTCGACCGACCGCGCTTCTGTATCAACGATGGTGAAGCTGGATCCGATGTAGCCTTGGAATCCGGCATTCTAACAGGAGTAGTGAAAACCCTCGCAGAAATGGGTCACCCGACGCAAGTGATCGAGGGCTATGCCCGTGCTCTCTTTGGCCGCGGGCAAGCTATCATCCGCGATTCGGAAAGTGGAACTCTCTGGGGTGGCAGCGACCCGCGCGCCGATGGATGTTCAATGAGTTTGTAGAACGAGTTACATTACAAATTTTTAAACCGTGCCATCTTCCCAATGTTA
>CAZLNX010000606.1:0-2643 GCA_964560795.1 uncultured Anaerolineales bacterium
CATTCTGAGCGATGCTATCGCGAAGAATCTCTAAAGCCAAAGTATTAGGGATGCTTCGCAGCCAAAGGCTTCTCAGCATGACATAATTACTCCACTCACTAGTGTTGATCGAAGAGGGCCGCGCCAGGAGCAGAGACTTTCTCCAATTTCTGCAAAACGTTTTCTTCCAGGACGAGGTCAAGCGCGCCAAGATTATCTTCAAAATGTGCCAGGGTACGCGGGCCAATAATTGCACTGGTTATCCCTGGTTGTAGCAATACCCAGGCCAACGCGATCTGGCTGATCGTTACGTTGAGTTCTGCAGCTAATTCTTGAGTAACATCAACCACATCATATACCTTCTCGGAGAGAAAACTGGTCGCCCACTCTCCCCAGGCATCGTCTAATGCGCGCGAGCCATCGGGGAAAGGTTTATCTCGACCGTATTTTCCGGTAAGAATTCCACCGCCAAGAGGGGAATATGGCAAAACAGCGATATTGTATTTTTGAGCAACAGGGACAACTTCTTTTTCGATTCGACGATCGATCAGGCTATAGCGCGGCTGCTCACTCACAAAACGATTGAGCCGCCAGCGATCCGATTCCCAAAGCGCCTCTACCAATTGCCACCCAGAAAAACTACTGGTGCCAATGTATCTAACTTTCCCTGCTCGCACAAGATCGTCCAATGCTCGCAAAGTTTCATCTATGGGAATCCTGGGGTCGGGGCGGTGCATTTGGTAGAGATCGATGTAATCGGTTTGTAGGCGGCGCAGGGAAGCCTCACAAGCTTGGATAACGTTATGACGGCTGCCACCACTAGAATTGGGATCATCCCTGTCCATCGTGGCATAGAATTTGGTAGCCAGAATCACGCTTTGTCGCTTGCCCTTTAGAGCTTTTCCGACAATTTTCTCAGTTGATCCCTGTCCACGCCCATCGTTAAGCGGCTGACCATACAAGTTTGCCGTGTCTATAAAGTTGATCCCAAAATCATGCGCCCGGTGAATAATTTCGGTCGAGTCGGATTCGTTCGTCCTTGGCCCGAAATTCATTGTGCCGAGGCATAGCGGAGTCACTCTCAGGCCGGTGCGGCCGAGCAATCGATATTCCATATCTCATCTACCTCCCTAAAATCTCATCAATCTGCTGCATTTGGGTATCTTTAAGCCGTCCAAACTCCATGGCTCCAGCATTTTCTTCAACCTGTTCTACAGACTTGAAACCAGGAATTGGGATGGTTACTTCGCTGCGCGCCCATAGCCACCCCAAAGCACCCTGGGCCAGGGTACGCCCATCGCTGGTCAGGACATCCCGGAGATCTTCGACAACCTGGACGAAACCCGCTATCGGCCCTTCTTTGAAATCCCAGTTATGACGGATATCATCGTCTGGCAGCTGGACATCTCCACCCTTGAATTTGCCTGTCAATATGCCCATGCCCAGCGGGCCTCGGTTTACACTTGCTAAATTGAAATCTTCACACACCTTCAGGGTGGGACCGTATTCGAGTCGAGTAGCCCAGTGCATAGCCTGCTGGATGGCGGTGCAGTGCGCGCCGTCTGCGAAGACGCGCGCCCCCTCGGCGTTATCGGTGCTCCATCCATACCAGCGGATCTTACCTTCCGTGACAAGCTCTTCCAGCGCATCTCGCACAGCGTCAGCCTTCTCGGGAGGGTAGTCCCCGACATGGAATTGGTAGAGATCGATATAGTCGGTGTTCAAGCGGCGCAGGCTGTTCTCGCAATCTTTGCGGATATTTCCGAGAACCGCATCATGATCGTTTGTGATCAATTTTTCTGCTTCATCGACGAGGTAACCAAACTTGGTAGCGATTACCACTTCATCACGCCTACCTTCTAATGCTTTGGCCAGTATCAGCTCGCTGTGACCGGCTCCATAATTGGCTGCTGTATCAAAAAAATTGATTCCCATATCCAAACCAGCATGGATGGCCCGGATGGACTCTGCGTCATCTATTTGGCCCCAACCAGCCTGATTCGATTCGTCCGGGCTACTGACATAAATCCAGGGGCCGCCAATTGCCCAGCAGCCCATCCCCAGGGCGCTGACTTCAATTCCACTCTTGCCTAGCTTCCGAGTAAACATATTTAAGTCTCCTTTTCTTGTTGAAGATTGAGTACGCTCTCAATGTCTTTCATCTGTTCGTCGCTGAGCGGCCCGAACGCCATTGCCCCAGCGTTTTCTTCCACCTGTGCCACAGTTTTAAAACCGGGGATGGGGATCGTGCTTGGGCTGCGCGCCCAAATCCAGGCCAGCGCACCTTGGACGAGCGTGCGTCCGTCGCTGGTAAGCACATCACGAACTGCTTCAACCTGGTCAAGCCGTTTTGCATATCGCGCATCCTTGAAATCCCAGCTGGTGCGGGTATCATCTGCAGGAAAAACTGTATCGGTTGTAAATTTCCCAGTCAAAATACCCATCGCCAACGGTTGTTTGTTGATGCATGCCAAATTTAATTCTTCGCAGGCGGTTATCACTTCAGGATATTCGTAGAAAACGCTCAAAAAATTCTGGATGGCCGCACAGTGTTCGCCCTCGGCAAAAGTTCGTACCCTCTCAAGTTCGTCGGTACTCCAGCCGTAATAGCGAATCATTCCCTCGGTCACGAGTTCTTCCAATACTTCGCGCACCTCAGGTACT
>CAZLNX010000607.1:0-2631 GCA_964560795.1 uncultured Anaerolineales bacterium
ATCGCTGCGCTGTTTGCCGCGCTCTTTGATTAATCCCATCTCCCGAAATTCATTCACCAAAGTGTCGAATACTCGACCTTCAGCCCCATGCTTCAATAATCGGCCGCGAAACTCACTCAATACACTGAAGTCAAACCCTTCGTATGTGAGGGGCAAGTGTAATGCATATTTCCAGTCCATCCGCATGCGCAATGCTTCTGCTGCTTGCCGACCTGGCAATTTTTCCATGAATTGGAACACACTGACAAATGACAAGATCACTGGCGATATCCCAGGTTTCCCCTCAGGTGAATACAAGTCAGCAAAATCCTGCTCTCTGATCTTGTCAAATAACTTGTCCCCTATCAACCTGTATGGGCCCTCTTCTTTCAAGAGCACTTTGCCAACTTCTGCTGTCTCGGCTGGCATCGGCCATGGCGGTCTCACTTTCAGGCTCATAATCTCCTCCTGCTAGCAGTATAGCAGGTTTGCCAACAGTATCTTTAAGAAAGCCGTGGAGCAGATCAAAGCAGCACTCCGGTGCAACACGCGGGTGAAGAGTAGAGGGGGAAATGTCCAAATATATATGGTTTGTAAACAGAGATATTGGAAAAAGGAGCAAATTGTGATAAGATAATCAAGATTATAATAATCTAGCTTATCCTATGGGAGAATGGCCATGTTCGTGAACCGCACTTCTGAATTAGCGTTGTTGGAAAAGCACTATGGTTCCAATAGTGCTGAATTATTCGTTCTTTATGGTCGTCGCCGGGTTGGTAAAACAGAACTGCTGACGCACTTTTGCGAGGGTAAACATCATGTATTCTTTGTGGCCGATCAAGTCCCAGAACAAACCCTACGAGCTAGTTTTTCGGCTGCAATTAACGAAGTTGTTTTCGGTTCGGGGCAGGTTAGTGCTGTCTACAATACCTGGGATGATCTATTTGGTGCGCTTGCTGGACAGGCACAATCAGAGCGCCTTATCGTTGTGATAGATGAATTTCCTTATCTGGTTGCTGCTTACCCACCTCTAGGTTCCATCCTGCAGCGTATTTGGGACCATTCACTCAAAAATAGCCAGATTATGCTCATTCTGAATGGATCGTATATCGGCATGATGGAAGAAACCATCCTGGGATATAAGGCTCCTTTGTATGGACGCCGTACAGCGCAGTATTTATTGGAACCGCTTGATTATTTAGATGCACGCCAGTTTTTCCTAGCTTACGATCAAGAAGAGAGTCTGCGAACGTATGCTGTCTATGGTGGTACCCCGGCATACCTGCAAAACATCAACCCCAAGGTATCTCTCGAAGCAAATATCTTGGGAGGAATATTGGAGCGGGGATCTATCCTTTACGATGAAGTTCGTTTTGTTCTGCAACAGGAGCTTCGGGAGCCGCGCAATTATTTTGCTGTTATGCAAGCCATTGCATCAGGCAATACACGGCAAAATGAGATCAAGCAATCCGCCGGATTAGATAATATTGCTCCCTATCTCGAAACCCTGAGGGAACTCCACCTTATTGAGAGAACTGTTCCGGTCACAGAGACTCAACCGCACAAAAGTCGTCGTGGTATTTACCGTTTGAAGGACAATTATGTTCGCTTCTGGTTCCGGTTTGTGTTGCCAAATCGCTCCCAACTCGAGCGCGGTGCCAGTCAAATTGTGTATGAAACGGCTATTCATCCAGGGCTTGATCAATTCACATCACATATCTTCGAACGGGTGTGTTACCAATATTTTTGGCGGAAGGGGTTGGAAGGCGAATTACCTTTTGTCCCTCAGAAAATTGGGGGTTGGTGGAAAGCAAATCAAGAAGTAGATCTTGTTTTGTTGGGTGGAGACCAGATGATGATGGTGGAGTGCAAGTGGAGTAAAAATGCTGTTGGTACAGATATTTTTCGTAATCTAGAATCCAAAACCAATGTCGTGTTACAGGATGCAGGGAACCACGCAGTCCTGTATGCTCTTTGTTCCCGATCAGGGTTTACAGATCAAATGGTAGAGCTAGCCGGAGAACGGGGAGATATTCAGCTCTATTCGTGGAAAAATATGATGTAGAAATAGATTCCTTCTCATCATATTAACATCTTCAAGCTAATCAGGAAGCCAGTATTGTGCCACATAATCCTAGTAGATAGCCTGGAAACCCCGGAAAACGGTGATCCCTTTTGAAGCCCGAAAATGTAACTGCCCAGGTTATGGCAGCGTACCAGATCAGCAATCCGATGAATGCGCTCCACAGAATCCCATTCCCCAACAGGGAGAATGTCAGCCAAGCTTTGGCATCCGCGCCGCCCAGACGGTCACTGTGCCACAGGAAGAGCGCCAGCGCCCAGACCAGACCGATACTCCACCAGGGAGTAGCCAGCCAACCGAGCAATCGCGCGGCCAGCGCCAACCCTAACGGTGGCAGGGTCAACCAGTTGCTGACTTCGCCAGTGCGGTAGTCTTGGTAGGCGCAGATAGCGAGCCACGCCAGGAGAAGCACGATCAGTACATCAGTCATTGGAAGGTAGTAGGGAGTAGGAAGTAGGGAGCGATTGTGATACTACACACTGCCCACTGTTTACCGATCACTGTTCACTGTCCTTTCAACCATCCGATAGAACCGTCTGGCAGTTGGATTTCCTGCCAGGGAATGCCAT
>CAZLNX010000608.1:0-2621 GCA_964560795.1 uncultured Anaerolineales bacterium
TTGCTGGAACATTCATTCAAAATGTGCCTAAATCTCGATTTATGCACCAAAGCCCATATAATCTATAAAACTGGTTCCACCGCGGAGCAATGGAACCAGCAATTAGGGGCGCTATAACCCTTCCAAAATTCTTTCCGCACGAGATTGCCAAGAATATTGCTGAGCATCCCTGCGAGCCTGACGCGCCAGTTCATCTCGGCGATCTGCATCCGATTGCAATTCCTGAATGGTCTTGACCCAGGCATCGATATCATCTGGGGGTAGTAAAATAGCATTTTCTTGGTTCAATGTTTCCTGCAACACAAGAAGATCACTGGATATGATCGGGCGCTCACAGGCCATATACTCAAACAGCTTCATCGGGCTAAGATAACGCGAAATATCACCCCCTGAAGAGGCGGCCACTCGCTGTTGATAAGGCATCAAAAGGATATCACTGGCTGCCTGGTAACGCGGTAATTCAGCATTGGGCACAAAGCCTGTCAAATGCACATTCTGGAGGTTAGCATTCTCAACTTCAGCTTTTACTCTAGTCACATCATCGGGGTTACCACCAACGAGCAAGAAGTTGATCTCTGTCAAACGTTTAGCAAGAACCAAGATCAAATCAACACCGCGCCCTGAATACAAATGCCCGGTATAGCCAACGGTAAATCGTTCAGGCAGAGAGAGTTCACTGCGCGCAGATGCGGGAGATGGCATAGCAGCATATCGCTCTAGGTCAACACCATCAGGGGCAACGATCACATCGAGGGCTGACGGGAGCGAGTCAATCATTGGAGACAAATCGTCTCTCAGGGCCCGCGTGATCAACACCAAACGTCGCGCGCCGCGCCCTTTCAAGAATTTGATCGTCAAAAACTTAACCCTGCGCGCCCTTGGAAAATCATGCAACTCAAAAATAGTAGGAAATCCCAAGATACTAGCCAACCCCCCAGCTTGTGGCAAACGAGTGTAGATCAAGTCAGCATTATTTTTTTTCGCAAATATCACAGCCTGATATCCGTAGTCGTAACGCCGCATCCAGGAGCGAATAGGAAGCCATTCAACGCTGAACTGGTGCTGCAATCCGTAGTGGCTGGCGAGGTCATCCCAACTAGGTTTATGGCCATCTGGGGACTCTCCAGGAACGGTAACGAATACTTCATGTCCCAAAGCCGAGATCGCCTGCGCCATCTTCATCACCTGGATGGTGTTGGCACGGAGAGATGGGAGATATGTTGGGGCAATCAGGCAGATCTTCATCTGGTCACTTCAATATGCGATTCAGATCGTACATCCAAGAATACGCGGATGACTGCTCCCCCCACGGTAAAGAAATAATAACCTACCAGCAAGGCGGCGAAAGCCAGATAGCCGTACTTCGGCACCAGTAAGAAAATTGCGGCTACCTTGAGCACCATTCCGGCGAAATTGATAATGGTAGGGAATACTGCCCGTCCCAAAGACAGCAGCGCGACACGGTTCCAATAGAAGATATTAACAAAGGTATACCCCACCAGCAAAATCACCAGCGCCGAATAGGTGGGCAGGTATTCTGGGCCATAAGTAACACCAATAATCCACTTGCCGAAAATAATCAACACCAGGGTCACAGGTACAGAATAGATCGCCGAGAGGCGTGAGCCCTGACGGAGCACATAACGCACATTATCCCAATTGCGGCGGGCAATCTCGCGCGTCAATTCTGGGAAGGTTGCTTTTGGCAGCGGGCTTACGGGAAGCTGGAGCAGATTGGTGATCGCTAACGCTGTCTTATAGTAACCAGCCTGAACCGGACCTAAGAAGGCCGAAACCCAAAGCACTTCGCTATCCTTAGCAACAAGGCTGACAGTGCTGCTGAGGTTAGTGCTGAAAGCAAATGTTAACAAGTTGCGTCGTTCTTCCTTCAAGATACTGATTGGTGTCCGCCACCAACCTGAACCCCAGGCACGTCGGGCTTCGATCAGCGCGGCGATGGTCACCGAGAGAGAGTATACGTATTTGCCGATCATGTAGGCGATCACTACCTCGGTCAACCCCGCTTTGACAATGAAAATGATCACGATCAATATCAGTGTAATGGCACTTTGCACGGCTGTGGCAATGGCCATGATACGGAAGCGGTCAAAGATTTGCAGCAGGCCGCTGGCTGTTTCGAACATCACATTGGCCAATATGATCAAGCCATAGATCTGAAACCAAAACGCCAGGCCGGAATCCTGTGCGAAGAATTGTGCACCTAGAGGTGCCAGGATCCATATTAACGCCAAAGCTAGAAGCGATCCGCCAAATTCTAAGAAGCTAGCCATCTTAAAAACGGCAGCAGCGCGTTTTTCATCCCCTTCTTCCAAATAATGGCCAACATATCGCACGACCAGTTCATTCATGCGGAAGGATGCGAAGCGATTGACCACACTGGTAAACTGAGTGATGGCACCTAAAATGCCAAAATTGGCTGGACCGAGTAGCCGACCAGCCAATATGCTCTGAAACACGCTCATCCCTGCAGCCAGGCCCGTTGCGCTTAGCAAATAGCTGGCATTGGTAACAATACGGCGAAGGAGCTCGTTTTCAAGAATTCGAGTGTAAATACGTTGTAGGTTGGAAAGCATATGCGATAGCAAATATCTAAGATACCC
>CAZLNX010000609.1:0-2619 GCA_964560795.1 uncultured Anaerolineales bacterium
TAAGCAAACAGTAGGGGCACCAAGATGCTCAAAATACTAACAATAATAGGATTGTTATACAAGGATACGCTAAACCAAAGCGGCAATCCCCGCAGGACAATCCAAATGCTGGCTATCAACCCACTGAGTACAAGGGTAATGCAGAAGAATTTTTTGCAATGTTTCATGATGATTTTATTTACCTCATTGTGATTTTCTGCACTCCCGCGCTAGCAGGCAGTATTGTAGTACTAAAAACCCCTGTCTATAGCAAACCCCAATATTTCAAACAAATACCCTTCTCAGTTTGTCGGAGAGCAATGTGATTTCCCAGGTTAGAGCTGTTTTTCATGCTAAGTTGGGAGGCTTACCCCAAATTTTAGCCAAAAAGCGGATCAAAGTGTGACGTTATTGTGAAAATATTACTCTCTCTGACAGCTGCTAGTCCATGTGAAAGTAATTTCGCACATATATTAAACAGATAATGGACTCCTACATGCTAAAACTTGAAAAGCTTGAATTTGGATAAAACTAGAATTATTAGCGTGGTCGGAAATGAGTTTTCGGAGATGACGGATCTACAAAGAGCTTTGTTACACACAAAAAGTGATAATATCACTGTTGACGACTCCAAAACTGCTGATACAGGCGATTCTTATGAAGCCTTTCGTGTTGATTGTCTTTCTCCAAACCAATTGATACGTTTTGATTCCGCTGTATTAGGCCTTGTTGAATACATCATGTCTCAGCAAATCGCAAAATCTAGCACTTGAGATGCGCGCTTATTGGCAATGTAAATCTGGGTATTACTTAACTCGATGGTTTTCGTATAAAGTATGCCAGACTTTGTAAGTCTGATCGACTCCTTCTACGGTTATAATAAACCCAAGATCAGGAGAAGCCTTTTTAATGAGATACATCACTACTGAAGAAGCAGCTGAGATATTAGGAGTCAGCAGATCCCGAATACTTAAGTTGATAAATGAGGACCGAATCCGCGCAGAAAAGCTTGGCCGTGACTGGATAATTGATTCTGAAGAAATGAATAATTTCGAAAGAAAACCTCAAGGAAACTCAAAATTAACCAAACAGGATATTCAAGCAATAATCAAAAAATATAATCAAGGAGTTCATCCAGCCGTGTTAGCAGATCAGTATGGGGTTTCAGAACGAACAATCTACCGTCGAGTTAAGCAGTAACCAGCGAATTTTCTTAATCTTTCCCCTGCAAGCACAAGCAACTAATTTTAGTTTCTTGCCAGCGAAAATTATATTCATTTTCGACTGAATTGACATTTATATTGGATATGGCTTATAATTATGTCAGTACAAATGTTCTAAAATTTTCAAAGGAGATATTCATGGCTCAGAAATCATATTTTAAAGAGATCTTTATTTCATTGGCAACTGATGGCGTCTTGGGAGATAGTCGCGGAGAATTAGCCTATGCATATCTTAGAGTATCTTCTTCTGACCAAGCTGATGAGGGCCGATCTGGGCTTCCGAGACAAATGATCCATGTACACGATGTGGCTCAATCGAGAGGCTATAAAATCCCCTGGGAATGTATCTATGCTGACGATGATTCGGGATATGAATTTGTAGATAGAACTGAGCTAACTAAACTCCGTAATGAGTATAAGTCTACTCACCGAATGGCTCATGCGGTTGTTGTAGAACATCTTGATCGTTTATCAAGGAATGCGGATTGGCATCAGGGTTATCTTTTAGATGAAATGCGGAAGCATGGCTTATCTGTAATTTTTTGGAAACAATATACATCACGAATCGAACGTGCGGTTATGGGGGCCATTGCCCAGGAAGGCATGGAACAGGCGAAACAAAGAATGGCAGAGGGGAATATTATGAAGGCTAAAAGTGGGCGGGTTACCGCAAGAACTCCAGCGTTTGGGTATCAATTGGTAGATTCCAATGGTAACCCTGGCCCTGAGGCAAAGAAAGATACACACTACGGAATCGTCGAAGAAGAAGCTCAAATAGTCCGATATATCTTCGAAAAAGTAGCTTACGAAGGACTCCCAATGAGGAAGATTGCTGCGATGCTCGAAGACATTTACCCTCCTCCAAAGAAAATGTCAAATTGGGAAGGCAAATTAATAGCAAACATCATTCACAATCCTGTATATAAAGGGGAATTTATCGCACATCGCTGGAAAGAAGTCAAAATCCCGAGAAATAGCAATCAAATAGATTTGGTTGGCACATCTCAGGATATGGTTGTGAGAAGAGTTGAGCGCCCTAGAGATGAGTGGATTATTGTGCCAGTGCCCGCGATTGTATCGCCTGAATTATGGGAAATGGCAAAACACATATTGGCAAAAAATAAGATGATGGGACGCAGGAATGCAAAAAAGCCATATCTCCTAACCGGCTTGATACGGTGTGCAACCTGTGGGTATAACTACGTAGGCGGGAGGAAAATTAAAAAAGGCAAAAAGGGGCAAAAGTATGAACTTAGCTGGTATCGATGTAATTCTAGATCTAATCGTATGCCAGTAGTAGTTGAGAGAATAAACTGTGATCAGTCGCAAATATCAGCACGAGTATTAGATGATGCAGTCTGGTCTGCGGTGTGCGAGGTTCTTTTAGAACCTGAAATTCTAATTGGTGTGTTGGATA
>CAZLNX010000610.1:0-2599 GCA_964560795.1 uncultured Anaerolineales bacterium
ACCAACGACAATACCAGGAATCAATCCAGCGGGTTTGATTGGATCAACCGCATCACCCAGCGGATCCGCTTCATTGCACGACCAATCATGCTGTCGATCCGTAATACCTTTCGGCAAACTGCACGCTTGCTCTTGACTATATTTACACTCACTGTCGCGGGGGCCATTTTCATCGCCGTTTTTAACGTGCGCATATCTATGACCGCGTTTATGGATCAGTTGTCGATGTACTTCATGGGGGATGTCACACTTAGTTTCAACCAGGCGTACCCTGTCACACGCATCGAAAAAGCTGTAATGTCAATCCCTGGGGTTGTCAGTGTGGAGGACTGGGGGGGAGTTGCCACCGAGATTTGGGATGAAGATGATAATGTGGTCGATAATATGTTTGTCATCGCACCTCCTTATGATACGGATCTGATTGACCCTGATATCATTGCCGGTCGCTGGCTGCACCCTGGGGAAAAGAAAGCTGTAGTCCCCGCCGATACGATTTACTCTTATTACCCTGACATTCAACCAGGCGATAAGATCATTGTTAAACTCCCTGGGCAGCGTGAGGAAGAATGGACCGTAGTTGGCATTTTCCGCTTCGTTAGCATGGTTGGAGATACCCTGGCCTATGCGGATTATGATTATATTGCTGACCAACTCGATCTGTCTAACCAGGCTTACTCTTACCGGGTGATGACTGAAGAGCACTCCCTGGAAAAACAAAAAGAAGTCGCTCAATTATTGGACACATATTTTTCTGACCACGGCTTCGAGGTGAACAGCATCAACCCTGGCCTGCTCATTCAAGAGGAAAATTCCAGGGCTATTGATGTCTTGGTGGTCTTTTTGATGATCATGGCCTTGCTGACAGCCTTTGTGGGCAGCATCGGGCTGACGGGCACCATGGGGATGAATGTTCTGGAGCGCACACGCGAAATTGGGGTGATGCGCGCCATTGGCGCTATCGATTTGGAGATCATCAAATCGGTAGTCATCGAGGGCATGATAATTGGAATAATCACCTGGTTCCTGGCCATCGGGGTGTCCTTCCCGATCAGTGATCTCTTGCTAAATATTATCAGCGAATCGATGATGGGCTCATCGATGGATTTGACCTTTGCGCCCGAGGGTGTGGTGATCTGGTTGGGAGTGGTGATCCTGTTATCCATCGTGGCTAGCCTGCTCCCGGCGCGCAACGCTGCCCGACTGACGATTAACGAAGTTCTGGCATATGAGTAATTAACCAGATGTGCAGTTTTTCTAGCTAATCTGTCATTCTGAGCCCTGCAAGGGGAAAGAATCTCTCCTAACAATGTTCCAGATCCTTCGTTTCGCTCAGGATGACAGTCATAAGAAAAATACTTGCACATGGCGTTAATTATTTCCAAAAACTACTGATACAATACCAATAGACAAAAGGAGAGGCGTATGAAACACATAGAGGGCAATTTCGACGGAGTCCGAAATATCAAAATTTACTATCAAGGTTGGCTACCAGATGGGGAAGCAAAGGCTGTTATCTTAGTTGTTCACGGGATGGGGGAACATTGCGGACGATATATGAATGTGGTGGATCACTTTATCCCCCTGGGCTATGCTGTCTATGGGCTTGATCACATCGGTCATGGCAAATCTGAGGGAGTACGTGAACTCGTTGATACCTTTGAAGATTTCACCGAAACATTGTCAACCTTCTACGATATGATCACTGAATGGCAGTCCGATAAGCCCATTTTCATCCTCGGTCACAGCATGGGCGGAGCGATTGCATCGTATTATTTGCTTGACCATCAGGATGATTTCAAGGGTGCCGTTATCTCTGCTCCGGCCGTAAAAGTTGGCGAAGGAATCTCACAGGCAACCATAACGATGGCCAAGCTCTTTTCAAAATTGCTGCCGAAAATGGGCTTGTTGGCATTAGATGTCAATGCTATTTCAAAGGATCCCGAAGTGGTGGAGGCTTACGCCAACGACCCCTTGGTTTTCCATGGAAAGACTCCTGCACGGTTGGGAGCAGAAATCTTATCTGCAATGATGCGCATTACCGCAGAAGCCAGCAAGATCACATTGCCATTCATTGTCGTACAGGGCGCTGAAGATGTTCTTGTTGAACCTTCTGGCGCTCAAATGCTGTATGACTTGGCCAGCTCCGAAGACAAGACGCTCAAGATCTATGACGGGCTGTACCATGAGGTGTTCAACGAGCCTGAACGGGAGATGGTGCTCAAAGATGTAGAAAATTGGCTCGAAGCGCAACTGTAAGGTTGAAATTGCTAAGAAATCGAAACACTCTGGTTTTTCCAGAGTGTTTTTTTGTAGATGGTGTTAGACGAAACTCGAACCGGCTTTGCCGTTCTCCATGATCGTGAAGAATAATAATGATCGGAGTCAGCTATCTGTAGAAATTGCCCGCGCTAATGATTGCTGATAGCGTGGTCAAAATGAAGTAAATGTTTTTACGAAATCAGTGATGTTGCTAAATTTGCAGCCTGGCTAGCATCGGGCGCATAGCCATCTGTGCCAATCTTATCGGCGTATTCCTGGGTAATTGGCGCACCGCCGATGAGCACCTTGACACCATCGCACAGGCCAGCTTCCTCCAGCG
>CAZLNX010000611.1:0-2599 GCA_964560795.1 uncultured Anaerolineales bacterium
GCCTTTTCGAATTTTTACTTTCACGTTTTTCGCTCCTACTGTTCCTTGACGCTAGAGTGATTCCGGCGCCAATGAGACAATTTTCATATAGCCTTTTTCGCGGAGTTCACGAGCGACTGGGCCAAAAATGCGCGTCCCTTTGGGGTTTGTGCTCTCACCATCCAAAATGACGGCAGCATTGTCGTCAAATCGGATATGAGATCCATCGTTCCGGCGCCAGCCCTTTTTGGTGCGAACAACTACAGCGCGCACCACATCACTCTTCTTGACAGAGCCATGAGGGGTGGCAGACTTGATGGTGCCAACGACGACATCACCAACGCCAGCATATCGGCGCCTCGACCCACCCAACACCTTGATAACGAGCAACTCACGCCCGCCAGTGTTATCCGCAATTTTCAGACGAGATTCTTGCTGGATCATTTCTTATGCCTCTGTTTCTTCCATTTCTACAACGGTTTCATCACTCTGGAGAATTTCCTCCACCACCCAACGCTTGCGGCGTGAGATGGGGCGGCTCTCCACAATACGAACCTGATCACCAATCTTACAGCCCTTTTCATCATGGGCCATAAAACGATTACTGTCGGAAACAACTTTTCCATAAAGACGATGACGATAAGTTCGGGAAACTTCAACAACAACCGTCTTCTGCATCTTGTCGCTAACGACGACACCAACTAATCGGCGGCGATTATTCATGCTTCACCTTCCTTTGCATCTTCGCGTTCCCGCTCATTCAGGATCGTCTTAAAGCGGGCAATCAAGCGGCGGATATGACGTAGTCTGGTGTAATCCACCAACTCACCAGAGGCTTGTTGGAAGCGAAGGTTCATGATTTCTTCACGAGCCTCGTCCATTTGAGCCTGAATATCTTCGGTAGAAATTTCTCGGATTTCTGCTGCTTTCATGCTACTCTCCTGCTACCGAATCACTGCTGATGATTCTTGATTTCACAGATAGTTTATATGAGGCTAACTTCAATGCATGTTTAGCCACATCTTCCGGTATGCCGCCACCAATCTCGAACATAATTCGACCAGGTTTTACGACTGCAGCCCAGTATTCCACTGCACCCTTACCCTTACCCATACGGCTTTCAGCAGCTCGTTTGGTAATGGGTTTATCGGGGAAAATGCGAATCCAGACTTTGCCGCGGCGGCGCATTGCACGAACCATCGCACGACGGGCAGACTCAATTTGACGAGCAGAAACCCACCCCGGTTCCAAGGCCTGTAAGCCATAATCACCAAAATGGATATCGGAGCCTCGTTGGGCCTTGCCTTTCATACGACCGCGCATTTGTTTACGATACTTTACACGCTTTGGCATCAACATAGTTGATCACTCTCTCAATGTCTGAGCTAATTTGATATAGCTTCAGGCAATTACTCACTAATATAAACACCTTCGGAAGTCTCAGGCATTTCTTCTGTCTCAGGGAAAATCTCTCCCTTGTAGATCCATACCTTGACGCCGATACGGCCATAGGTGGTACCAGCTTCGGCTACTGCATAGTCGATATTGGCACGCAACGTTTGGCGCGGAACTCGGCCTTCACGCAAATGAATGGTTCGGGCCATTTCTGCCCCACCCAAACGTCCAGCGACTTGCACGCGGATGCCCTCAGCACCTTGACGCATTGCCTGTCCCATAGCACGTTTCATCGCACGAGAAAAGCTGATGCGGCGCTCGAGCTGGCCAGCAATATTCACTGCAACCAGATACGCGTCCAAATCAGGATTTTCGACCTCTTTGATGTCAAGATCGATCTTCATGCCAACCAAGGCTTCCAGGTCAGCGCGGGTTTGCTTCACATTGACACCTTTGCGCCCGATGAATACACCAGGTTTGGCCGTATGAACAATTACTCTCACCTTACCAGGATAACGCTCAATTTCGACATGTGACACACCTGCGCGATCGTTAGCTCCGAAGACCATCTCGCGGATTGCGAAATCCTGATGCAGTTGATCGACGTAGTTATCGCCCTCAGCGTACCAACGCGCATCCCAGTCACGGTTGATTCCTAAACGAAAACCTATTGGATTTACTTTGCGACCCATAATTTCTCCTGGCGTCTACACTAATTCTCTTCTCGCTCACGAAGAACAACGGAAACATGTGATGAGCGACGCAGCCATGGCTTGAAACGACCACGGGCACCAAACTTACGCCATTTGCGAGTTGGGCCTTGATCTGCGAAGATTTGATGCACGTACATATTATTGCGACTGATACCAAAATTTTCTTCACCATTCGCCATAGCTGAAGCAATCAGCTTAGAAACCGGTTTAGCCGCTTTATTCGGCATGAATTTCAAAAGATTCATTGCCTCAATTGCATCTTTTCCACGCACCAAGTCAACCACTAAGCGCGTTTTTTGCGGAGAGACATCTATATTACTGAGATGAGCACGAATATCTTGTGTCATGACTCTTACCCTTTCCGCTTCTTCTCAACTAGATGCCCACGATATGTACGGGTGTGGGCAAATTCGCCCAGGCGATGTCCAACCATATTCTCCGTGATATAGATGGGGATATGGCGGCGGCCATCATGCACAGCAATTGTGTGTCCCACCATTTGGGGGAAGATC
>CAZLNX010000612.1:0-2588 GCA_964560795.1 uncultured Anaerolineales bacterium
TAGGTCCCAATAGAGGTTCAAGTGAAAGAAATTTCGTCTTAGCCTTTGTCTTGAGTAAGTGATCAATTCGGAATGTGTATTCTTGGGTCTCAACACTAACTCCCATCCATACATTTCTGGGCCATTCTATTAGTGGGTCTATCTTCAAGAGACGTTCTGATCGTTTGGTCAAAACTTGGAATGTGTGCCAGCTGGCATCCCTCATCACAGCAAACGTTTTTAGAATGAAATCCACTGGAACGTCTTCATGAAACAAATCACTCATCGAATTAACAAAAATCATCTGAGGTTTTTTCCACCTTAGTGGATGAACCAAGACATCGTCATGTAAAGTAAGCTGAAAGCAATTTTTATATTTTTCCTGCCCCATAGCCTTCAATCGCCTCGACATCCGTTCGGCATAACAATTCTTGCAGCCAGGGCTAATCTTGGTACAACCCGTCAGGGGGTTCCAAGTACCTTCAGTCCACTCAATCGCAGATTTTGATATCATATATTTTGGGGATAAGTTATTTTGACATTTTCAACACATTTATTATAGCTCAAATGTTCTGGTTATAAAATTAAAATTTTATAACTGTTCCTTTTGCAAAATAACCTTTCCTGCGCTTGGTTCCATTCACTTTTTGTGCAGAAACCTTAATTAGCTCACTCTGCTCAAGGAACTTCAGAGCACTTCGCGCGTGTTTAGACACGAAGGGGGTTTCATCTTCAACGCAGGTAATCACTTTTTCAGATAGAATCTTCTGGCCACGAAAAGCGTTTGCTATGTGTTTTGCTAAATCTTGTGATGGATCAACATCGAATAACACCATCTGATTGGGATTTGTAGCATCTGAAAACTTGAGTCCGCTTGATGAATCAACTTTCCAAAACGCCTCTTTCATTTTTGTGTGACCAAGCGGGTGATTGCTAGCAAAAAACAGATAATAAATGACTTGGTTACGCTGATCGCGCATTTCGAAAAATCGGACAAATCTAGCAAATTGCGACAACTGTTCTTGATATAGTTGCCGTAGTTCAAATAACCGATCGTCACTATCTTTTATCACATTTAGAACATCTGGTGTTCCAAATAAATCTACAATATGATGCTGGGTGTTAGGATCTTCAGCAAAACGATTCGCATCTCTTAGCATGATCGTGATGAAAATTTCTGCCTTAGGCATTGCCAATAATCTTTGGACAAGATCAAAGGGGACTCCACTAAAACCAAATGGGTCGATAAAAGCGAAGGTGGGGATCAATTTCTGAGATTTATCTTCAATATCATCAAGTATTTTTGAAAGTATGACATGAAATTCCCCAGTCCTGATGATTATCTTGATATTTGGTGGAATTTCCAGATGACTAATCTCATTTTCTAGGTGAGCGATTCGGTCAGCCCTTTCATCAATAAAAAAGAAAATCAATTCCGTTTCTCTTAAGCGATCTTTGTGACTAATGGCCGTTTGGAGAGCATTTATAGGAGAACCTGGTTCACCACCAGCGTATCTACCGGGTCCACAAAAACCATCCAAATACATGATGCGCGGAATTTTACTTCCTAATATGGCAAACCACCCACCAAGGTATCGTCGTAATATTTCATGCTTGACTTGTGTATGTGGCTCAATTGGCCACAAAGTATCTTGAAGTTTTGGCATATCTTCACCTTATTAGAAGTTGAGCCTATCGCTACATCATGATCTATTATTGTTGGCTTTGGCTTTATAGGTAGTTTTCTTATTAATTTCACCTATCAATTTTGGTACAGCAGAACTTTTTAATTGCTATATTGCGCAAGTACTTTCTGCAAAAACTCGACAGCTAAGCCTGGTGACAACTGATCATCATCTTGAATGAAAAAAATCCCTCTAGTCATATTCTTCTCCTAGAGATTATCATCTCGAAACAGCTATTTCCTCAAAACTCAAACGAATTCAACTTCTCCCTACGCGCTTCCCAATCGGGCATGATGCGGGAGAGAAAGGCATAGAACTCGGTGTTATGGGCGTGGACCACGGTGTGGCACAGCTCGTGGACGATGACATAATCAATCAGCCGCTTGGGCACCTGGATCAGCTTGAAGTTTAGCGTGATCTTGCCTTTGGCTGTGCAGCTGCCCCAGCGGGATTTCATCTTGCGCACCACTACCTGCGGCCTTTGGATACCATACCGTTCAAAGTGGGGATACCACTCGTCCACTCGTTCTGCGTAGATTGTCCGGGCCCGCTCCCGCAGCCAATCTTCCAATACCTGCTTGACGTGCTCCGGTGTTTTCCTGTTCACGTAGATTGTGAGCACGCCCCGATCCATGCGCACAACTTCGATGGGGATATCGTCCTCGATTACTCGCAGCCGATATTGCCGTCCCAAATAACGGTGCGTCTCCCCGCTGACATATTTCCTCGGCGGAAACTCCACCGAATAGCGCTGGAAATCGCGCTGTTGTTTCAGGATCCAGTTGGCCTTCTTACGCACCCGCTTCTCGATTTCCGCCATCTCGCTGCCGTGGGGTGCCTCCACTTCCACGCGGGTATCCGGGTGCACATGGATCGCCAGCGTATCCCGCTCGCGATAAGCCAGCGAATATTGTATGATCGTTT
>CAZLNX010000613.1:0-2585 GCA_964560795.1 uncultured Anaerolineales bacterium
ATTGTGCCGCTACGTCAATGTATCATAGTGTCCCGCCTTACGTGGATAGCCGAATATATGGGTTTTGGCATCTATAGTGGAAGGAAACCAGAATGACTACAACCGATCAAGAAACGTCTCGATTAGTGACCCGTTGGCTGGTTCGTGAGATCATGGGAACGATCATGGTGGGGGTGATCCTGTTTTGGAGCGCTGGGAATTGGACCTGGGGTTGGGCCTGGGCTTTGGTGGGGGTCTATGCCCTGTGGGTGACTGCAAATGCAGTCTTATTGATCCCGCGTCACCCTGAATTACTGGCAGAGCGCGCTCAACGCAGTATTGAAGGAATGAAATCCTGGGATAAATGGCTGACTAGCATTGTTGGTATTGCAACACTGGTTAAATACATCCTGGCAGGCTTGGATATCCGTAACGGTTGGTCGGATGCCATGCCGTTCTGGGTGCATATCGTGGCGTTGCTGATATCTGTCTTCGGCTATGCTTTGAGCACTTGGGCAATGACCGAGAATGCCTTTTTCTCGATGATCGTTCGCTACCAGGAAGAGCGCGGTCATCAGGTCTGCAATACAGGACCCTATAAATTTGTACGGCATCCGGCATATATTGGCACGATCCTTTTCGAGTTAGTGGTGCCCTTTTTACTGGGTTCGTGGTGGACCTTGATCCCCAGTAGTATTGTGGCCATCCTGATGGTGATCCGCACCGCGCTGGAAGATAGGACACTTCAGGACGAACTGCCCGGCTACACGGCATTCACGCAGCAGACACGCTACCGTCTGCTGCCCGGAGTTTGGTAGACGACAATGTGGGACACAGATTTCGCGAATTTTAGGAATTAAAAATTATCCGTCCAATCCGTGTTCATCCGTGTCCCGAAAAGGAGAGAAAAAGGATCAATATGTCTAAGAAAAGATCGAAGTTTTGGGTTGGGGTGGCTTTGGGTGCACTGGGCGGTTGGGTGGCACACAAAGCCCTCAAGGCGGCTCGCATGCCAAATTCCAGGATCTGGCAGTGCATTTTGGTCGAGAAGCATGACGAGATCGAAGCCGCAGTTATGATGGCGCACATCCAGAATCGTTATCAGGAACTAAAAGCGCGTCGTCCTATTTTCGACCGCCCTGTCTTCAATATGCACGTAGTCGGTAATATTTTGCCTGGCCTGGCCCTCTACCAGATTCTTCGAGAGCAAGGCATGCATGAACAAGCTGCTCTGGCTGAGGTTGATGATATATTTGAGAAATGGTTCACCCAGGCACCGCCGCCCAATATGCGCATGAACCAGGCTATGAAGTATTTCCCGGAGAATTTCACTATTTTCCGGCGCTTGCTGCTCTACATCATGGATCAATTATTTCCCACGCCGGAATGGCAATATGAAATGGTCGCTGACGATGACCACAGCCTGGCTTTCAATATGACCCATTGTTTCTATCTCGATGTGCTCAACTTCTACGAAACACCTGAACTTACACCGGTTTTCTGCAAACTGGACGATATACTCATGGCGGTCATGCCAAAATCGATCCAGTGGGGCCGTACACAGACCATTGGAATGGGTGCCGAATTCTGCAATTTCCGATGGGATTATGTGCCTGTGATTCGTGATCTCTGAAACATATCTAACGTGTTACTTGAGTGTGTGTGGCCTATCAGCAGTAAGATGATAGGCTTTTTTATTGACAAAGCATAATTAGTGTTTTACAATCTCACTATTAGTAAGTTTACGAACTACTATCAAGAGGTAATATGGAATTTTTATCTGGATTAACGCGCATGGGCTTTACCGAATATGAGGCCAAAGTATATCTGGCACTGCTACACGAAAACCCAGCCACTGGGTATCAACTTAGTAAGAAGTCTGGTGTGCCGCGTTCGATGGTTTATGAGGCTCTTGGGCGTTTGAGCGTTCGCGGTGCCGTTTTGGAAACCATCGAAGGGCGAGCCACACTTTATCGACCCTTGCCTCCCGATGTGCTCCTAGACCGGTATGAAGAAGAACAACGCCAGATAACCGGAGAATTGCGCGAAGGCCTGAGTGAACTTTTCACTTCATCAGATGAAGACAGAGTCTGGTCTATTTCCGGTCGACAACCTACTTTGTCGTACGCAGCCCAATTGATCCGCAGCGCTCGCGAAGAGTTATATGTAGTGCTCACCGACGAGGATCTGGATACCTTGTATCAAGAAATTGCTGAGGCAAATGAGCGTGGCGTCAAACTAAATTCCTTGTTGACCGGCGAAGCCGACCTGGAACTTGGCAGGGTAGCACATCACCCGCCATTAGAAAGTGAAAAACAAGAGCTCACTGATACGTTGATGATCGTGGTGGATAGCGCCAAAGTTCTGATTGCCAGCACTAATCATGGAACAGTGGCTACGATTACGGGTAACCGCAATCTGGTGCTTATCGCCCGCCAGTTTGTTTGGATGGAGTTGTTTGCCCAGCGTATTTCTGCACGATTAGGGACAGAGGCAATTAGCAAGCTTGATCCCGAAGATCAAAAGATGTTATCTGATCATCACAAGGAGTACAGCAATTCCCGGAATAGGGGCAGTTGAGCTAAGGTGGAGCAGGAGAAAAGGGC
>CAZLNX010000614.1:0-2584 GCA_964560795.1 uncultured Anaerolineales bacterium
CTAACAATGCCTAAATATTCCACTTTCGAATGGTACTAAAATTGGGATGTTGACAATACCAGAACAAATATTCTAATCCGCGGTATTATTGGTATATGACTTCTGGTGACCTGTCCCCAAACCCGACCACAACGTGCCTACAGCTTGCCCCTTGTGTGGAGCAGACGCTGGGCTAAGCCGTGTCCGCGGCGATTTGCCGGGTTCCTGGAGTGACGTTAGCGCAGCGGCAGGAGAGGCGGCAAACAGAGTGGATTATCCAATTTTCCCCCCCCAGCAGTTTGATGGAAAGAGGCACACTCAAAACCGCTAGGTTTTGAGTTTTATTCTTTTTAGAGTACATGTTTGCTTGGCGAGAAGTGGAATTGTGATTTTGCTCTTAGTAACAGGACAACAATATTCTTGACTCGCCATCTTAAATTTATGTATACTGTGTTCAGAATATGGATGGGCGAATATTTATAAGTTATCGAAGGGAGGATAGTTCGTATGCTGCTGGTCGACTTTATGATCGACTGAGCCAGCATTTTGGTGAGGATCGAATCTTTATGGATATCGATACCATCAAACTGGGGGTGGATTTTGTAAGCAGAATTGAGACCGCAGTAAGCAATTGTAATGTACTCCTGGCAATCATTGGTCAGCGTTGGTTGTCTGCAAGTGACTCTGAAGGGCAGCAGCGTTTGGAAGATCCTAATGATTTTGTTCGACTTGAAATCGCAACTGCATTATCGAAAGATATTCATGTCATTCCGCTCTTGGTTGAGGATGCAGCCATTCCAAAAACGGCTGAACTGCCTAAAAATCTACATGCATTAGTACGTCGAAATGGAATGGAGATTGGACATACGAGATTCAACACAGATGTCGATCTATTGATTCAGGGATTGGAGACGATTTTTGAAGCTAGAAAATCTGGTCTCGACCGTGAAGCTGCCGAAGCTGAAACAGGAGAATTCACGAAACTCAAAATAGACGATTTGGGGACTAAAGAGACTCGCGCTCCAGTCGTTCAGGTTCCCGATACGAAAAAACAATTTTCTGAACCATCTGATTTATTCTCAAGATTAACGCCATTCCTAAAATATTTATTTAATAGGAATAGGATTGTTTGGATATCGGCGACCATCATTTTTGTTCTTATGGCCATTGTAATAAATATTTGGTTGGGAAGCAGATCTAACTCAGAAACCCCTAATGATTTAGCAGTGAGTATCCTAACGAAAACCAATTTTCCCGAAGAATTGGCTTCAATAGAGAAAGCAAATCAAATTCCTAAAACGCCGATAGTAACAATATCTCCAACTCTGACTCAGTCTTCCACAGCTACATCTCGCATAACTCCTATACCGCCAACATCTACATCTACAAAAATATCAACTCAAGTACCACCAACTCCAACATCCACGCCAACAGAGATTTTAGTTTTTGAAGAAGAATTTGATTCAAACATAAATCGTTGGAGCACTGGTGAAACATCAAGTGATTACTTCGATGGTAATCGGGTTATTGCAGATGGAAAATACCGGTGGATAATGACGTCAGACGCTTCATGTGATGGCTGTTCCACATGGGTATATGTACCGCAAATTAATGTAAAAAACTTTTGGCTAAGATTCAGTGTGAAAATAGTGGAAATCTCTGGCGATATATCTTCTAGCCATCCTGCTGTTAAGGTTTTGTTTAGAGCAAACGAAGATGAGCATTATGCAATTTACTTCGATAATGATGAATTTATATATCAAGTAAAAGCAGGTGGAGTAGATAGCACTTTTTCTGATTGGACAAAATACGAAGCAATTATGCTTGAGCCAAATATTACTAATTTCTTTGACATAATCGCCAATGACTCGAATTTTCACATTTATGCCAATGATCAACAGATAGCCGTTATAAACGAAGTAACCATTACTAAAAGCGGCAGGATTGGAATTGGGGTCGCCGTTTGGGTACCGAATCAAATGCTTAGCATAGAATTTGATGATTTATCTATTAAGGCTATTCCCTAACGTTGGATGGATAAACTACTGAAAATATACAAATGATGTACAAGCAGTAATTCGAAATAGGCATCTTAGGATTGCTGGTAAGAAAAATCCTAGTCTCCAACTTAGAGTGCCAGCTAACCACGCTAGCAATTGACTGGGGCTTTGCCCGATGGTAAGCGGTGTAATTTTTCGAGAATGTTTGTGGGAAAAGGGTGTTTATGATCGAAGCCGCCCGGCAATTGAAGCCAACGTTAGGCGCACAAAATACTGCTAAAAAGCGGGGGCTTTTTATTTGCATTTTTTGGTGCGGATAACATCTATTATGCTCAATCGTGGTATACCGCCGTTTGTGGTGTCTAGAATACTTGGACACTCAAAGCCCAGCACAACCATGGACATTTACGGTCATTTGATTCCTATAATGCATGAAGGAATTGGGGATCAAATGGATGACTGGCTGACGCCAATTGAACTCAAAATGGGGGAAGAAGTTGAAGAAGAACAGGATGACGAGTAGCTCATTTCGAAAAGTTTAGCACCACTTTAGCACCACTTTGATCTTTTTTGCGCTATAACGGAAAAGGAGCCTGCGCATAGTC
>CAZLNX010000615.1:0-2567 GCA_964560795.1 uncultured Anaerolineales bacterium
AACCATCGTATTTCTCATGCAATACAGAGGGGGAGCCGATACGATACATGCAATTTTGGAAGCTGGCAAAGGTCGGCTATCTAACCAGCATAAAGCAATGTTAAAAATGGCGGGGAAGGATTTACCAATCCAATGAACGAAGAAATCAGATTACTTCGTGGTCGTCTCAATGGTGCACAAAAGAACCGGCTGAGAAGGCTATTAGATATGATGTACCGACCAAGTGAGATAGCTGAAATTATTGGATTCAATCGAAGACAGTTCTACAATGTTTACTTTCCTGAAGGTTGTCCCCATGAACGAGATGATAGAAGGCATTATTGGATTAATGGTACAGCGTTTAGAGAGTGGATAGAAAAGACCTACAAAAAGGTGAAGCTAAAAGAAGGTCAAGGTTACTGCCGGACATGTAATAAAGCTGTGAAACTAAAAGATCCAATTCTGAAAACAACCAAAAATGGTGACACAGATTATTTGCTTGGGAACTGTCATTATTGTGGACGAAGTATTCCACGCATTGTAGCTAACAGGAAAGGCCAATTGTGATAAATCGGGCGAATTGGAAAAGGGTAAACCAATTCATTCAATACCGGATAGATTATGAACAACTATCAGGCCAATCAGCGCGCAATGAAGAAACATTATTGAGGCATGTATTGGAATGGGCAGATGAAAAATCCTTTAAAAGTGCTGACAAAATTCATCCAACGTTCCCACAATATTTACTAACGATCACCACAGGCAAGATTAGAGACCATTTAACAAACAATTACATGGAAAAGATCATAAAGGCTGCATACCGTCTGTTTAATTGGCTCTCAACACGTCACAAAGGGTATAGGCATTTAAAGACGCATTATTTAGATACTTTGAAAGCTCCCAAAATTCCTGAACAACCAAGAGAACCAGAAAATGTTTCTTATGAAGAAATCCTTGACATTTCGAAGGCTCCAGCTCAGACATTAAAAGAGCGCAGAATAAGAGCTGCTGCTGTATTTTTGTGGCTCTCCGGAATGCGAGTGGGGGCATTTGCATCATTACCATTGTGCGCTTTTGATTTGAATTTACTTGAAGTAAAGCAATGGCCAAGCTTGGGTGTTCGAACAAAAAATAGGAAATTTGGAACTACATATCTATGGGATATTCCAGAACTTATTGAAGTTATTAGAGCATGGGATTACGAAGTGCGGGAACTCTACTCTCCACAAGGAGTATGGTTTGCTCCATTGTCTCCAGTCACTGGTGAATTTGATCTCTCAATAAATGTCGATAATGTTGGAGAGAATAGAGGTCGAATTGTTACACGCAATCTTGAAGCATGGTTATCTCAAGTTGATTTACCTTATCACTCTCCACATAAGTTTAGACATGGTCATGCAATATATGGGAAGAAAAATGCTCGGACAATTGGAGATTTCAAGGCTATTAGCAGAAATCTAATGCACTCAAGTTTGCAAACAACTGACAGAATTTATGGGTTGTTTTCCAAGGACGATATAAAAGAAAGAATCCATGGATTGAGCAAAACAAAAGAAATCGACTTACTGGAAGAAATTCCACCGCAAGATAGACCTATGGTTTTGGAAATTTACAAGGCTGTTAAAGCAAAACGCAGCGACTAAAAAATAGTCACTGCGCAAAGAATCTGGTCTAAAAGGTGGGCGCGGGGGGACTCGAACCCTCGACCTCACGGATGTGAACCGTGCGCTCTAACCAGCTGAGCTACGCGCCCTGAGCAAGCGGGATTATAGCAGAGGAGATTCTCTTTGACAAGCAATCTTGCATTGCCCAGACACACACAAAACAAACCTACAAATCAAGTTACTTGTCGCAGGTTAGATCAAAAGGAACACTTATATATAATCGTGTATATCCAGTCACAAGTTCATCGCAAGCGACATAGCTGTACACGAATTCATCCCTGGCATCCTCGATCAAGACCCATTTTATTTCTAACGGTTCAAATTTCAGGAAGTGATCTTCGTCCAGGGTTCTGAGATAAACCTCAATGTGATAATTTGTTAAATTTCGAATTTGGATAGTCGCTGGCCGAATATAATCCGATGCATCGTAATGATTATTGGCTTCTCCAATACGTCCGGCTGTCGAGCCACAAATTGGAACATGCATGGTCTTGTGGGTTGTAAAATCAAAGGTTCCAATTTCATACAGGTTACAGGAACTCATGGTGAAGGCGTACCAACCGTTTTTCAGAATAAACAAACCTTCAGAATCGGGTGGCACAGTTATGGTATATTCCGCTGTCCCATAAAGCCACAGCGTAAAATCAAATTGGCTTTCATTGTAGACAGTGAAGAATACCTCATGGGGTCGGTCGCTATCATCATTATCATCGTCTTCATCTTGAGCCAGAACTACCCCAGTGGGAATCACCAAAGCAAATAGTAATACTACAAGAATGATAGTGCGAAATAGGGATGGTCGGTTCTTCATGGCAATCTCTCCTTTCGAGAAATCCCTTAGCGGACATCTAAATAAAATTGATAACAAATGTCGGCTATCCACTTAAGGCGGGACAGCAGCGGTAGCCAAAGGATCGTGGCTGA
>CAZLNX010000616.1:0-2565 GCA_964560795.1 uncultured Anaerolineales bacterium
CCTTGACCTGATTCTATCCCGTTATGCCCTATTCAGGTGCGTAACATGAGTTACTTACTTAAACGGAGGTATCGAAATGAGCAAAAAGGAAATCTTCGCCGGATTCAGCGAAGAACAACAAGAACAATATGCAGAAGAAGCCCGCCAGCGCTGGGATCCCCAACTGGTGGATGATTCCATGAAGCGTTGGAAAAGCTACTCCCCTAAGAAGCAAAAGGCCATCATCGCTGAAGGCAGTGAAATCTATACTGAGATTTTCGAAAATATGGAGAAGGGGCTCGCTGCTGATGATCCCGAGGTCCAGGCTGGCGTGGCCAAGTGGCATCAGAACATGCGCTACTTCTATGAACCAACCATCGACATCCTGCGCGGGTTGGGACAGACTTATCGAGATAGCCCTGACTTCCGAGCGACCTTTGAGAAGTTCAGCCCAGAGTTCCCTGCGTTCCTGTGCGAGGCGATTCAGGTTTACTGCGAGGGGAAAGAGTAGAAGGTACGGGAGAAGGGGAGTAAGGGCTGAAAATATAGTTGGACACGGACTAAAGAATTATAAAAAATCCGTTCAATCCTTATGATCCGTGTCCAAAAAATCATTTTTCTACTTCCATCAAAATCAAGAAAGCACCTAAACCATCTTTGACATCTTCGGCCTCGTAGGCCAGGGTGAAGATGAGCTGCGATCCATCGGGGTTCCAGGAGCTGTCTGAGACCACGGCTCGGACGGTGCCGTTGGTGATTTCCTGCAGCCAGGTGTGGTGGGGGTGTCCTGGTTCGTTGAAATAAGTAATGCGCTGTTGGTCGCTGCCATCGGTGTTCATCATCCACAACTCGGTGGTGACATATTCCTTCCAATCTGGCCACTTGACCGAAGGGAATTCGACATCCAACTCCGCACCAGACATCCAGGCGATGGTACTACCATCCGGACTGAAGTGGGCGTGCTCGTCCCAATCGGTGGGGGTGGTGGTGAGACGTGTCAGTTCACCCGTGGTGGCATCCATCGTGTATATATCGATGCCGTTGGGTGGATGATGTCCTTCTTCAGGGTTGCCGCTGAAGATGACCATGGAATCATCCAGCGACCAGCCATGACTTTCGTAAAATCGTGGATGTGGTCCCGGTTGGGCGTAGACGACATTCTCCAGCCGAGGCATTCCATCTTCGACTACAAAATCCGCAATGGCTGTTTGCCACTTACCCCACTCTTCGCCAGGGTTGGGGCTATATTCCCCAAGGGCTTGAGTCCAAAAAACATTTTCGCCATCATGCGAAAACTGCGGATGAAGCACACCCTGGGGTGTGAGTTTATGTGTTGGTATGTGGGTCAGTTGCCAGGCCTGTTCTCCATCAACACTCATGGCCCACAGGTTGCAGTTCAAGCCAACTCCTGGGATAGCGACTGAATCCAACCGTTCACCTCTGGCATTTTCATTTTGCGCAGTAAAAACCAGATATTCCCCCGAGGGGTGCCAGGTGACATTGCCATTGTGCTTCTGAGGGAAGTTTTCTCCGCAGGTGATGCAATGCTTATCTGTGCCATCAGGACGGATCAGCCAGACATCGTAATACCAATCCACCGGATCGCGCCGGGGGTAGGCGATCCAATTCCCGCCAGGCGACCAATCAAGATCTTTGGCGTTGCCGTCGAGGACGGTGAAGCCCAATTCAGGATAGGATTTGACTTCAACGATCCCGACAGCACGGTTGCATCCAAGCAAGGGAATACTGAGCACAACAAAGAGAATCAAGAATAGCATAGACCCCCATCTACCGAAGGAGAATTTTTGGTTTTTCATAGTGTCCTCCTTTACTATGATCTTAATTCTATTACAAGGATTAGGGGCGAGAAGTTGCGGCACGAGTCCAATACATTCGCCCGGACGTGAACGACCGGGCTTACAGCAGAAGACCCGGTGGGCCTTAATTGCAGGGCAATTTATTGTCCTTGAGCGTTTAGCCCGATGGTTGACCATCGGGCGTTCCAGGAGAAGGAATATGCTCCAAATTTTCCCAAAGCGAACTGTCCGAGTGATGCTGTTTCTGGTTCTGAACATAAGCCACAACATCAGATAAATGTCTCTCTGAAAATGTAACAACGCAATATTCAGCTTGCCATGTAAAGCCCTTCTCGCGCAATATGGCGTGATTAATATGATGAGAGCTTGATCCTTTTAGTTTTCCAATGATTGTCGCCACGGCCAATTTCGGAGGAATGGAAACAACTACATGAATGTGATCTGACATTCCATTTATGGCATGTGGCACGCATTCCAGTGCAACAGATTTACCCCAAAGATATGCATGAAGGTTTTCTTCCCAAGTAGGATCAACGAGCGGTAAACGGTGCTTTGTTCCCCAAGTAATGTGATAAAAGAGCCGCCAATAAGGCATAACAATTCCCCTTTACAAGAAGCTTGTTTATAAGACCAGGGCGCTCTCAGGCCGCCGGGCGATTCATACTATACATCAAATCAAAAAGAAACACAACTTGGTGATTTTACGTTTACGTCGGGCGTATTTCAGTTTGGGGGTGAGATGTAAGCATAGCGCCACATTTTGTCAAAG
>CAZLNX010000617.1:0-2553 GCA_964560795.1 uncultured Anaerolineales bacterium
CTGAAGAAGTCATCTCAGTATTTGCACTCGCATATGCATTAGACTTATTTCAGACATCGGATAGCTATTCGAGTTGAATTGCGAGAGCTCTTACCTATATTGTCGCACAATGATCAGTTCGCACCCTCGGGGTGTGATGGCAGAGGTCACGTTTGGTCTTATTATGTGTTATCTAAAAAGTGTAATTTAGAGCGCTTTGAAAGTAGGCCTACGAATTGCTGGATTGTCAACAAACCAAATAAGAGATAAGATTTTTGTTAGGTTTAATTACTCCATAGAGTGGGAAATACCTATCGCAGAATCACAATTTGTACACCATAATATCCGCAAAACAACTATCTAAGGTTTTTCCATAAAGTGCAAATTTCAGAATAATTATTTAGCTGGGCGGGATGGAATTTGGTGAAAAATAAATTTATTTGCCATACTCAATTTGCTAAAGAAGTTCTACCATAAATGTGCAACCTTGTATCTAATCAGGAAATCTGTTTTACTGATATTTGCCAAAATGAAACAATTGCTATCTGATCGATATTCTCTGTCAAAAATATTTTCAGATTGGACAATTTCCACTGCTCAATTCCTGATTCCCTTGATGATTGTTGCAGCAATAATGAATGGATTTTTGTTCGTCAGAAACCCGAACATGGGGGCTGATGCACTTTTTTATCATTCTGCTGCGCATAATTTCTTTGGTGGACATGGCTGGACCCACTTTGCTGGGTCTTGGGCTAAACAAGAGCCAGGCTATGGTATTTTGTCCTACTTGATATTTTTAGTAATCAGGGATATTGAGTACTCTGGCATGCTAGTTTCCGCCATCGCCTATCTGTTGATGATACCGACTGTGTGGAATATATCAAATTTCCTATTTGGAAAACGATCTGCTATGCTGGTATCTTTTTGGGTAACTTTTTGGCCTATATTGATCTCATATTCCTTTATTAATTTGACAGATTGCGTATATTCATTTGTTCTTTTTGTAGGATTCTCTCTATACATGCGGGTATTGATAGGCAATCGAAACAATTTGAATAATTTCTTATTAGGTTTTGTTTTGGGATTTGCCTACTCGATACGGGAGCCTGAAAGCTTGTTAGTTGCTGGATTAGTGCTTCTAAGTTTATTTTTGAAAGCTTTAATAAAATGGATTCGTACCAAAACAGGAACCAACGCTCTTCGATTTATGCGGGAACACTTCTTGGGACCATTTGTCGCGGCGCTAGGATTTTTCGTTGTTTTTGGTTTTTATATCGCTTTCATTTATTTTCAGTCTGGAGTGTGGTCTTTTTCAATAAAAATTGACCCGATTCTCCAACCTGCTCTAAATATTTCAGCACCGTATACATCCCAAGAACTGCCAAATACTACAGAATTAAACCAGAATGTGACCGATCCAGAAATTATTCCTACTCCATCAGATAAAACTACCGATGTTCAGTTATGGGCTGGGATAACCTGGTATGAACCAGTATTTTTGGATTTATTTAAGAATTTTCCGGAGTTCGTATCAAGATTCACGCAAATCGTTCTTTATGTATTTGCAATTCCCCTCGCTCTCTGGGTGATGTCCCCTAATTTTCTAAAATGGCAAAAACTGAATTGGCATAAGGTTGACTCGCGCAAATTGAGTTTGATCATTGGGTTGGTGATTTTTTCTTCTCCAGCGATACTTCATTTGCTTGATTCAAAACTTCATAGCAGGTATCTAATGCAGTATGCAATATATTTCTTGATCATTGCAGCTTTTTTCTCTGCTCGATTGTTTCAGATGATACTTAAAAGACGCCAAATGGATAAGTCAGATTTATGGATGATCGTTTTTTGTCTGTGTTCCCTGCCATTATTCGCGAAACTTGGAACACCCACTCTCATCGAGGTATTTACACAGCCCCATGGACATTTAAAACTCAGGGCTGCTGGATATTGGATAGCTGAAAATGTCGATGAGCCCCATGAAATTGAAATTATTGCCCCGAGAAAGGCAGAGGTGGCAATGTTCTATGCAAGGGGAAAAGAGTTCCCAACCGAAATTAGCGAGAGAATTGCTTCCCTAACACTAGCCGAGATTGCGACTTATATTAATTCCAAAAAAGATACGTATTTAGTGCTTGAGCCCCTCTATCTCTCCAATGTCCCACAATTATTGCCCCTTTGGGAAGACCCTGGCCTCGCTGAAAAACATGGCCTAACGTTACTGGTTCATGATTCTAGCAACCGATATAAGATATTTGCTACAAGTAATATCCCTTAAGTATTTACCAGAAAGTATTCGAAAAAGTGTCACACCACGCACAAACGCATTGTTCAGTAAAAAACTCCACGTGGCAGTCTACCACTAATGCTGGAGATTACACACCTTCACTTGCAAAGTATGCACAAGTTTCCCCCTTTGCTATAGGCACGAGGCTCACAATAACATGGATAAAAATAATATCCGGAGTATATGTGAACATTATTCCTTATAATTTGTTAAAGTTTTGCAATTTAATTCCTAGTAGTAGTCTGTCCATCATAAAAGATAAAGATGGCATAAATCTTGCTCCCTGAAAA
>CAZLNX010000618.1:0-2535 GCA_964560795.1 uncultured Anaerolineales bacterium
GTGCTGCCATCGCCATTTTGCCTCCAGTAATTATCTACATTTTTGGGCAACGCTTCTTTGTCGAAAGCTCCGCTACAAGCGGTTTGAAAGGGTAGTTTTATGAAATTTGAAAATGGCCAATTTGTTGTTTATGGTAATAAACTCAACAAATCTCAATCCAGAAAAGCCATTCAATGGCAGAACATGCTGGCCAGGAAGTTCGATTATGACCCGAACGAAAAATACACCCTTTCACTGGAAGATAACCCCTACGGTGGTAATATTTTTGGACTAAAAGATATCTTACGGCACGATCAGGGAGAACCCATCCAAAAGGAAGGTTCGGTAGTTATTGGCACCATCCGCATGGGCTTTGGCCATTATCGCATTGCCATGGCCGGCGCGTCCGCTGCCAGGGCGATGGGCTTCACTCCCCTCTGGTTGGATCTGTTAGCGATCCCCGGCATCACCACGGATGTGATCAACTGGTGTAATACCAATTACAGCCGCTTCTCCCGCATCTCGCAGCGCAGCGAATTTTTCAACAGGCATGTCTGGGAATCACTCACGACCGGAAACCGCACCCTCCCCGGCCTGAATGCGTTCCTTAATTGGTGGATTGTGGGCTGGCCTTGGCGCTTCTTGAAAACAAATGTCAAAGATTACAAGATGAGCGAACTCTTCAAGAACTTGCACGAGGCGCTGCCCAAGGATATCCCCATGCTGACATCCCACATGTGGAACTGCATGGGCGCAGTCGCCGCCGGAATGACCAACGTGGTTGACATGATGTTTGATAACTGGCCGATGGCTTTCCAGCTTACCGAGGGCGCCAAACATGGTGTGCAATCACCTTCAGGCTATTACGGTTTCCGAGCAATGCGCGGCTTCGATGATAAAGGCCGCATCATGAATCCGGTAAACCCTGACGAACTGCATTACGTTGGCCACCACATCGACCACGAACTGGTAGAGAACATTGAGGTCGATTGCGAAGCCCGTTTGACCCGCATGAAGAACAACGAACCGCGCCGCTTCCTGATCACCATGGGTGGTGCCGGCGCCCAACGCGAGCTTTTCAAAGCTATGATCGAGCACTGCATCCCCTTGATCAAGCAGGGCAAAGTGACTCTATTTGTCAATTTGGGCGATCACGCCAATAATTGGGAATGGCTGGAAGCTGAACTGGCCAATTACAAAGATTTGCTACAAACGCATTTCTCCTGGGAGGACACTAAGGCCTTGACCGATACCATTCGCGATGGATCAGCGAGTGGGCTGCACGTCTTCCTTTTTGATAACACTTTCCATGCGGTCTATGCATCCAACTACTTGATGCGCGTGGTAGACGTGCTAATCACAAAACCCAGCGAATTGGCCTTCTACCCCATCCCCAAGATCTTCAATGAACGCGTTGGCGGTCATGAAATGTGGGGCGCTATCCGAGGGGCAGAGCTGGGGGATGGAACCGTTGAGGTTCGTACTATTCCCGAGACGTTACAAGCCATCGATTTGCTGACTCACGAGAACGATCTTTTGGAAATGTACTGTGACTGCATTGTCAAGAACAAGAGCATCGGCATTTACGATGGCGCTTATAAATGTGTTGAATTAACCACAGGCAAGAAATTCGAAAGACTGCCAAGCTAATAATCGACAGCTTCTTCATTTGGAACCAGGAACTCAGGATACAATGTCCTGGTTCCTGGTTCCAGTATATAGGATAAAACTTAATGACAAAGATAACCTTTATAGGTGCCGGCAGCACGGTATTCGCAAAGAATATCTTGGGAGATATCCTGAGATATCCCGAATTATCCGACTCGACAATCTGCTTGCACGATATCGATCAAAAGCGACTGAATGACACCCAAAAAGTTACCCAGCGCATCATTGCGCAACTTGGCGTTCAACCAACCATTGAAACCACACTAAACCGCAGGGAAGCCCTGGATGGCGCTAACTATGCCATCAATATGATCCAGGTTGGGGGATACGAACCAGCTACTGTGATCGATTTCGAAATCCCAAAGAAATATGGCCTGCGTCAGACCATCGGCGATACTTTGGGCATCGGCGGCATTATGCGCGCCCTGCGTACTATCCCGGTCATGTTAGATATGGTGCGTGATATGGAAGGACTGTGCCCGGATGTCTTGCACCTGAACTATGTCAATCCTATGGCGATGATCACCTGGGCGCTCAACAAGGCCAGCCACATCCGAACCGTGGGATTGTGTCATAGCGTGCCGCACACCGCTGCTCAACTAGCCGAAGATATCGGCATCCCCGTGGGAGAGATTGACTACCTCGTGGCGGGCATCAACCATATGGCGTTTTATCTGAAATTTGAGAGGGATGGAGAAGATCTTTGCTCCTTGATCCGCAAGGTGGTAGAGGAAGACCGCATCCCAGACTGGAACCGCACCCGCTACGATCTCTTCTCACGATTGGGCTATTTCGTGACCGAGTCCAGTGAACATCTCAGCGAGTATGTGCCCTGGTTCATCAAGCAAAACCGCCCCGACTTGCTCGAACACTATAACATCCCCTTAG
>CAZLNX010000619.1:0-2519 GCA_964560795.1 uncultured Anaerolineales bacterium
CTAGTGCAGGATTTGTCTATCTTTTACTAAAACCCAAAACAGCATCTGCCAATATCAAACCTCCAGGCGCGCTGTCCGAGCCGGATTTCAGCGCCCTGTGTTTGCGTTGCGGCAAATGTACCTCAGCCTGTGAGCAGCACGCGCTGAAAATTGATAATCAAGGATTCCCATTTATTGATGGTATCCCAGGTTGGTGCGATTTTAGCGGGGAATGCGTCGACGCCTGCCCTACTGGCGCTTTACTGCCCTTTGTGCCAGATACGATCAAGATTGCCAAAGCGGTTATCGACCAGGAACGTTGCATTGCCTGGAATTGGAACGGGTGCCGTTTATGTTATGAAAAATGCACCGATCTCCAGACTGCTATCTGGCTAGATGATGACATTCTGATGCGCCCTCATGTGGACGTTTCTCTCTGCAATGGCTGTGGTGCCTGTGTATTTGTCTGTCCACAATCAGCCCGGGAAGGTGTTGACAGAAATAAAGGCAAAGCCGTATCCCTTCAACCCGTGGAATAGGATCTGACGTTATCATGACAACCAGAACATCGACCAGACTGGGCACTATCAGGAGAGTCAGAAAGCTAAAGTTTTGGCCCGGTATTCGATTTGTTACCACGATAGGCTTTTTCTTGTTGATTGGTGCCAATGTGTGGAATGGGAGCACCTGTGTGGTGGAAATTGGGCCCTTGGAGATTGCCTGTCCCCTGGGAGTAGCCCAACTAATTGCTACCTCGCGCGTGATCGTCCCAAGTTTGTTGATTGCAGGAATTCTTGGGTTTCTACTGATTGTTTTATTCGGCCGTGCTTTTTGCGGCTGGATTTGTCCTGGAAGGTGGATATTCAACCGTGGACCAACAACTGACTCCAAACCATGGAAGTATCGAGCTTGGGCGCAGCGCCTGATCGTTGGCGGTGCGGTCGGAGCGGCCTATGTGTGTCATAACCCAGACTTTTGCGTGATTTGTCCGGCGGGAGTAGTCTGTCGCGGTGCTATCGCGACTGGAACAGGCGGGAGCATCTTACCAACCATTGGCTGGCTTGGTGCCCTGGTCGGATTTGAATGGGCCAGCGGTCGATCATTTTGTCGTGATCTATGTCCATTAGGAGCAGGCATCAGCCGCTTGAGCCATTTCAACCCCTTCTTACAGGTTCGCAGTAAATCCGTAACCTGCCAGCCCTGTGTGGCGTGTCAGCGGGTATGCCCTGAAGATCTTAATCTCTCCCAGGAAACAGACCTCTCATCCTGCACAAAGTGTATGGAATGTATCTCTGCCTGTCCGCGCTCAGCCGTTGAGATCAAGGTCATCTAAGGTGTTTTCTATGGGGGATACCCAAATAAATTGCTTTTTGTGAGTAGTTGTCCTATACTGTGGCGATGCTTGAATATATTCTTATTGGTGGCGGGTTTGCCTTAGCGGCTGCCATTCAGCCGGGTCCATTGCAGGCCTATCTTCTTTCCAGCGTGCTTCAAAAAGGTTGGCAACGCACAATGCCCGCGGCATTCGCTCCCGTGGTTAGCGACGGGCCCATTGCATTGCTGACGCTGTTTGTTATTACGCGTTTCCCCGACTGGATGAGTATAGTTCTCCAGGGGGCGGGTGGCCTGTTTTTGATTTATTTGGCATGGAAGAGCTTCATTCGTTGGAAGGACTCAACCGAGATTAATTCTGATACTGGAGACTCAATGCCACGCACGCTCTTTCAGGCAGCCATGATCAATATCCTTAATCCTAATCCCTATCTAGGCTGGAGTTTAGTTTTAGGACCAGCTTTCTTAGATGCATGGGGAAAGAGTCCTGCCAATGCTGCCGCGCTGATCATTGCGTTCTACGCGACAATCGTTACCGCCACCGGGGGCGTTATTTTTCTATTTGGGACTACGCGCTTCCTTGGACCGGAAGGCCGGCGAGTGCTTATTCTTGTATCGGCGATAATTCTCGGGACGCTTGGCGTATATCAGCTTGTAGCAAGTATTCTAAAAACCATAGCTATTTGAGACAACCATCTAGATTACGAAAAGCAGAAAGTGGTGCTCATTTACAGTGAGCACCACTTTTTGCATTGGTCAACTTCGATTTCTTCGTTCAGGTGGTCACACTCTCGAAGTGTAGCAGAACACTCCTGGCAAACTCTTTCACATTCTCGATATCGGCATCATTAGGGTGCTGATTGACTTCCTCAAAATATTCGTTCCACTCGTCTTCATCCGTGATGATGACCTGATGAATAAAATCAGCAATCCCAGGGTTGGGTGCACCCTGGCAGTGGAAATAGCCTAAGAAATCAATTTTTTTATCATGGCAAATCTGATCGAATGATTTGGGGCATTTTCCGGCCCACCGTTCATACAATTCTCGGTCTCGATCATTATCGTTGTCCATCGTTGTTGAATGGGTGACAAACCCAGCCAATTTATAGCGCGGGGAATAGGATATTTCGTCCAGGAAGATTTTCACAGGCTCAGCTATGGAGGCGTGCAAAAATAACTTCCCATTTTGAGACGGCTGAACTAATCGG
>CAZLNX010000620.1:0-2509 GCA_964560795.1 uncultured Anaerolineales bacterium
ACTTTCTCTCTTTCCTTTTGTCCTTTTTGGTTCCGGCTCGTCCGGGTTAGGGAACTACTAGACATATAAAAGGAGCAGAACTCAATTCCCCCACCCAATAATCTTAGGAGTTACGCAGTTCACATTTTTCCAGGGTAGAAACCCAACCGTGTTGGGTGTTGGCTAGGCATTTCTGCGCCCAACACGGTTGGGCTGGCTACCCCAAATGCGTAAGTCCAGAATCTAATGAAGCTATCTCATATCTTTCTTAATATAAATAGTCTGTGCTTGCCGACTTATAGAAAGCCCAGGAAGCTCTCATTGCCTCGACAAGAAACCCAGCACAGCTTGATTGAATTCATCGGGACGTTCGGCGGGTGTGGCGTGACGAGAATCCTCGATCACAACTAACTCAGCGTGGGGCATCTTGGATACAAAAGCTTCTTTCTCACCAATCCAGGTGTAATCCTGATCAGCTGCAATGGCAAGCGTGGGGATTTGGATATTTTCGATATGCTCCATGACACTCCAATTGACCAAAGAGCGCATGGAAGCCAGATAGGCGCGGCTGTCGTTTTCCGCCCATCGTTCTATAAAGATTTGTCGAATATCGTCATGCTCTGCTTTGGGAAAAAGCCGCTCGCCCAGCACCTCCCCCATCTTGTGCATACCAATCAGACGAACAATAACCTCCCGCTGCAGCACAACCATACGATCCTTAAATGTGCGTATTACTAATTCTGGTGTGGCATTGGCGATTACCATGCTCTTGATCAAATCGGGGCGATCCACAGCCAACTGAAATGCGACCATACCGCCCATCGATATACCAACCACATGCATCGAGGAAATATCCAATGCGGCCAACAAGGCTGCCGTGTCCTCAGCAAACATAGCCATGCTGTATGGCCCCGCCGGCTTATCCGAACTGCCGTGACCGCGTGCGTCAAAGGTGATCACTTGATAGTGTTCAGCGAATACTTGTACCTGTCTTTCCCAATCGCGTAAACTGGAACCCAGGCCATGAATCAACAACAGTGGATCTCCTTGCCCCACAACCTGATAGTGCATCTTGATGTCATTGATTTGAATTGTCGGCATATCAACTCCCTTTCACTCTTCACTCGCTTTTTCATCTGAAAACCAAAGCGATGCCTGGCCCGGAATCGCCAGCCATGATCTTCCATAAGAGTCAACTTCAACTACACAGTAGAATGGGCTCAGGTCAGCGACAAAGTCAACGGATTCGCCTGTGATTTCATACAAAGTATTCCCAGCGCACAACCACCCATCACCCGTTGGAGATAACGCCATATCTCCAGGCCCTTCCTCACTTATCAATGTCCATTGGCCATCGGTCATGCGGTAAAGTAAGAACAACCCGGTATCACAACTTGCCCCCCCACAAGGTGAAAATGTCACCCAAAGGGTGCCTTCTACGCCTAATTCAATCTCAGCAATATACCCCCAGCGTGCGCCCCACTTGGTATCAAACTCGGGTGACCCGAAACGCTTCCATCCCCAGCGCCAGGTGTAGCGCCAAAGGTCATCGTCAACACCAACCCAGATGGCTCCGTCTTCAGTAACCTCCACATCCTCGACACACCCTGTGCCAACTACCTGGGAACTACGACCATTCCAATATCGTCCTGTAAACCAGCGCGCGCCCTGACCTTGGGGACCAGGTCCCATCCAAGCGCAATCCGTAATCCAGACATCGCCGACACTATCGAGAGCCATATCGTTTAGAGAATAGGAAAATCCATTCTCGATCATCTCATCGGTGGGGTAATACCCAGCTTGATCAGCATCATAAATGCGCCAGCTTTCACCGTCAAATCTGCGCACATCTCGACTTGTAGATAACCAAACCCAGCCGCGCTCATCGGTGATGATCTCTTCGCTGACGGTGGCATATGGGCCGGCGCGCCAAATCGGGCCTGCTGGCGTCCAGCCAGTTTCTAAACCGTAAATATGCCAGTCTTCACCATCCCATGCCGATATTGTCTCACTCTCTTTATTCGTTACCCAGGTTCGACCCAGCTCATCAAAGCCCAGGATCACATCGCCGTGCTCGAGATGGAGATTCCAGGTTGAACCTGTGAAGCTCTTCAATCCCTGGCTGGTGACCAACCACAACTCTCCACCAGGGGCTACAGACAGTTCATATACTACGCCCAAGGGTTGATCGCCATAATTTTTCAAAGGAGCGAAGGAGCCAATTGGCTCGGGTGTTGGTGTGGGAGTAAACGTAGGCGTTGGCGAGGATGTTGGCGTTGCTGACGGCGGGATTGGCGTTGGTTCATGGATATTCGGGTCTGTGGGGGCAAGCGTGAAAGTCGATATGGCAACCAGGCTCTCAGATGCAACCGGTTCCTTTGGCTGAACTGGAACTTGATCGCAAGACGCGCCAAATACAACTATAAAATTCCAAAGAGAGACTGAAAGCCAACGTTTCACTAAAAACTTCACTCCTAAGACCCTAGCGATTTCCTGAGACTGCGCTCAGTAAAAAAAGCCCTGCGGGCAC
>CAZLNX010000621.1:0-2505 GCA_964560795.1 uncultured Anaerolineales bacterium
ATAAATCGGTGGCTGTGGTATCGGCCACCTACAAAATCCTTTATACCAGGAGTAACTCCGCATATACTATGCCTATATTGGCAAGTGCATATGCCACTATTGGTTCATTGCCAATCTGTCTAGTGATGTTCAGTAACTCGCAAAAATGGGCTTGTGCTCCAGTAAGATCGCCAAGTGCCAGTGTTGAAGTGCCTAGATTGAGGAGAGTTTTTGATTGATTAATGAGATTGTTGGTTGTTCGGTAAATATCAAGAGCAGTGAGAAAATACCTGATGGCCTTCTTGTGTCGTCCACTTTCCATCATCATAAAACCCAAAACCACATTTGCATATGCGATATTCTCAAGATCATCTATGGCTGTGAAGATGTTTAGAGCATTTTCTATATATTCTAAGGCCTCATCCGGGCAACCCAAAAAATATAGACTCTCTCCCTTTACTTCCAAAGCTTCGGCATAAACGCTTTGCTGATTATCAAGATTACACGTTAGTTCGATGGCATGATTTGCATCGCATAAAGCCTCCTTATATTTTCCTTGTTTACAATGGGCAAAAGCTCGCCAGATATTCGTGTAAGCCAGATATTGGCTATCATTATGTAAATGTACCTCAGCCTGATTCAACAAGGAAAACCCTCGTTCCACTTCTCCCAGGTACATCGCCGCGGCACCTTGCAACGCGAGCAATACTGGGAATGATTTCAATACTATAACGGGTAAAGCATCTATCCACATTACAAGCAAGGAATATCGCCCATTTCTCAACAGAAGAAGACCAGCACCAGTTATGAAATCGATTGTGACTTCATCATCAGCCAACCGCTGACAGACTGCGTAAGCCTTTTCCCATTCTAGGCGGTCTTTGCACTCTTCAAGCAATCGCCGCAAGATGCGCTCTTCTACTTGTGGCTGTTCCTTCGACAATTGTTTTTGCAAGAAGTTTTGAAACAAGTGATGGTAGCGCAACCAGGTGCCGCCATTTTCCACCGGTTGGACAAATAGGTTGTGATGCCGAACAGCCTCAATAAGCTGAGACCAGCTCGTACCATCAGGAGCCTGACCCAAAACGGATTGGCACAGTTGGGCATTGAATTCTTCCAGGAGTGATGTACGCAGAAGGAAATCTCTCACCTGTTGAGATTGTTGGTCGAGCACCTGTTGCGCCAAATAATCATAAACATCCACACCAGTCACACGAGTCACTCGCACCTGGTCGGTCATTCCCTTCCACATTGCCTCTGCAGAGAGCAGCAAGCCGGTGATCCACCCCTCAGTCTCGTTCGCCAAATTTTGGGCTTGCTCATCAGAAATCGATTGATCGTAAATCCTCTGCAATAGCGCTTTTATCTCTCCAGGGCAAAAGGCCAATTCATCTGAACCCAAACACTTTACCTGGGTACGTCCCACCATCAAGGGTAGGTCTAGAAGATTCAACAAGGAACGCGAGGCAATAACCAGGTGACAATTCTCATCCATCTCCTGAGCAAAGCGGTTGATGAAAGTTTTTATCTCTTCGCTCTCCTCCACCAAATGGTAATCATCCAATACCAACGCAAAGTGCTCCGAGATATGTTCGTAAATCTCATTAACAATAGTAGTCACAAGAAGATCCAAATTCATATCAGTCTGTTGCGCACTCTGCAAAACGGCGAATGAATTCTTTCCAAAGTCTGAGAATTGATATTGAATGGCAGCGATGAAGTGAACTAGAAATCGATAGATGCTTTGATCCAACGAATCGAGAGCCAACCAGCACACAGGGTATTCAACCTGATGGGCCAGGTCAATCAGGAGTGACGTTTTGCCATACCCGGCTGGTGCGGCGACATGTATCAGCCTGTACTCCAGCAGGTTTTCCAACAGGTCCAGAAGACGCTGACGAGAGAGTAAATTGAAGCGACGTCGTGGAACGATAACTTTTGTAATTGTTACTGTATCTCTCATGTTCATGGGCAAGCACTTAGTAAGAATTCTAAAAGGACGCGGATGCGCAGATCATTGTCCCATAGTATATCATTGCAATGTTTTGAATATTAACAAAACATTTACATCTAGCTTTTGACAAATGCCAATCACCATGCTACAATCCGGCCGGTTGGTAAGACAATTGGATGTAATCGTTAGCCCCGGCCGGACATCCCCCGACCGGGATTTTTGTTAAGAGCAAGAACTACCAACTGGCCGTGCAGCGTTGTGATAACCCTGCACTTTGAATTGAAACTATCCCTCTATGATGTGAGGGTTTTTTAGAAAACTACATACTACCTCTCCAGACATCAACGGTTGGGTTGTCAATCTCACTGCCCAAGCGTTAATTGGTGAACCTATTTTTTGATTCTTCAATAAATAAGAAATCTCATTTGACGCGGTCGGCCTGAGACGCATGATAATTCGGGGAAGAAATTCTTCTTTGATTCCAACGTACTTACCTGGGGTGGTAACTGAAAGGTAAAAAAATGGTAACTACCAAGCCATGAAAATCAAATAAAGGGCTAACGAAAAACAAA
>CAZLNX010000622.1:0-2502 GCA_964560795.1 uncultured Anaerolineales bacterium
CGAAGAGGATATTGCCCGCCCGGGCGGCGATCATCCAGGCCAGGTAGCGTTCGATAGACCTCTCGGGCAACTGGGCTACTTTCTCCCTTACTTGCCGGTCGGGTATATCGTCCAGGCTGCCCTGGATCGAAGTCGCTTGGGGTGTAAAGGCACCCTTTTCCCGCAGGGTTTCCAGGGAGAGTTGCTTGCTGCCGTACCGGCGGATATTGATCGCCGGCGCGTCGGTGAGCGGCGGTAGCATCCCGGTGAATCGTTCACCGGAGGGCAAATCCACCAGCACGGCACGGTAGCGGGCACTCACGCCTCGCTCCCGTAGATCAGCCACCCGGCGGATAAGGGCTTCCCAATACTCGTCCGGCGCGTGGATCACGTTTCGTTTCACAATCCCGCCACGCTCGATGGCTACTTCACCATGGCGGATATAGATTTCCTCGACATCAGGCTCGTCCAGAAATTGCTGCAAGAGGCCAATGCCACACAGCGCATCGGTCATACGCCGGGCTGTGTCTTCGAGGGTCACCGCCCGCACATGGGGACGCAATGCCTGGCGGACCTGGTCGAAAAAGCGGCGTTCTGAGGCTGGGTTGATCTCGCCCCAGGAAGGCACGGAAATTTTTTGCGCCTCAAGTTCATCTCGCAGCGTCGAAAGCAAGCGCAGATCGCCCTCGGAGAGGCCGTAATACCCATTGCCTGTCCTGAGCCCCGAGAGGGAAGTCGAAGGGCCTGTCACTGCAACGGTGTCGCTAAGGTTACCCATAACAACTCGTTTCCTAACTCCGACATCGCTACCGCCTCCAGGACCGCATCGATCACTTCAGGTGGAGCAGCCACCACCAAAATACGCATGGGCAAGACCTCATCGGGATCCGTGGAGGCCGGTAATCCCTGATCAGAGAGTACTGCAACGACAGGAACTGTAGCTACCAGGACGGCCTCGCCCTTTTCTCCAGATATTTCTTCAAAGAGCTTTTCGCCATCGATCATTTCTTGTTCACGCTTCAGGCGGTAAATATTGACATGCTCGCCCACCTGAACCTGGCCGCCAACACCGTTCACTGGTGAGACGGGGATCGAGGCGACTTCCAACGCCGGGTCGGCCAAACGGAACTCAGCCGGAGGCACAGCCAGGTCTCCCGGCACAGGCAACCCGCTCACCAGCGTTCCTGTAGTGATTTGGCCCATCAGGTCATCCAGGGTCAGCGCGTAGTCGCCCCCGGATTCATCGATCAAGGCGCGTGGAAACTGGCTAATCGTAAACATTTCAATATCGAGAAGAGTGTATGGAGGAATATTTGCGCGCGGCACAGGTAGATTGACCAGGGTGACACCGGCCAGGTAATTGGCCCGCCAGTACGCTGCCCCTACCACGGCTGCCACCAGGGCTAATAGCGCCAGGATGAGGTAGAAAATGCGGTTTTTCATCGCTTCTGCCCCCTCCCTATCCGGTGCGTATCGTCCTTCGGCAACCTTTCGATATCCCCTTTGGGGGCAGGATTGCTGCTTAGGACTCTGCCCTTCGACGACCTTTTCTTCTTTTCGCGATGATGCCAACCAGGATAAATCAACTCGAGAAGGGGATCACTCAAATCGCCAGAAAGACTCAATGCGGCACCCTCGTCATACTTCACCCAGGCTGAGAGTTCCCCGGCCAGAGGCAACCGTTGTCCTATCGATTGAACCTGGTTGAGCACCAAATGGATTTCTGGTCGCTCATCCGATACTTCCAATTCATCCTGCAACCGGCGCATCATCGCCCCAGTTTGTTCGATAGCGTCAGGGCGCGGCGAGGTTACGACGATCACGTCGGTGACCAGTTCAAGGGCGTGTCGCCACAAGGCATTGGTTGGAAATGTGTCGAAGGTGACCATCGTATGCTGGCGATAGATCTGGCTCAGGGTCGTTTCAGTACGCTCGTCGGTAGCCAGCGTCTTGGTTTCCCAATCATCGGATGGGTACAGGTGTACCCCGTGCCATTCACCAGGATCTACGTCTTGGGTAACGACATCAAACAGGGTAGGGAATTCTCCCAGGCGAGACATCGAGCTGCCACCCACGCCGACTTCCACCACCGCGGCAGGCAGACCAGTAGTTTCTCGAAAACGACGTGCTAAGGCTAATGAAAGCGTGGATTTCCCCACCCCGCCGCAATAGTTGGTCAGCATAACCGCCCGCCGGGGCATGAAACGTAGCGCGGCACTATCACCACGCGATAACAAAGCTTCACCGATCCAACGCTCCCTGTCTTCGATGAAAGCTTGCGAATTAACAACCACAACCCCATCCTGCCCAAGCGAGTCCAGTGCCGTGCGCAAAGCATCCCTGGACATCTCCGGGCTTTCGACCAAATCGTCAGGGTCAGCGACAACCAATACAGGCAGGGCATTCAGGGCGCTCATCACCCCCATAGTGCTGATAGCTTCCCTCGTCTGGAAAGTATCCCTGGGCAACTTACTCAACGCCTCTTCCGAACGGGTTGCTAACAAGGCCGCAGGCAGACGTTTT
>CAZLNX010000623.1:0-2475 GCA_964560795.1 uncultured Anaerolineales bacterium
TATATTGGATAAGTCATAAAAAAATTCCGATTGTTCTTTCCTTATTCTGTCTGTTGGCCCTTTCACTTCGCAGAAAAACCATTCTGAAAAATCAGGTGCATATACAAACAAGTCTGGGAATTGCACATTGCCATATTGGGATTGACAACTGATTAGATCATTGTATCGTGACGACACAAGATCAATGAATATCTTATGTTTGCGTTTATGTTTCTCAAATTGATATTTCTCTACTAAACTAAGATACCCGGTGCTGAGATAAATCTGAATTGCAGCCAACCATTCATAGAAATGATATCCTTTTGATGCTTGACTTTTCGCCAGTCGCAAATCATCTTCATCAAAAATTTCAGGATACTTTTCAAACCACTCCTGCCACAGTTCACCGTTAACAAAACATTCCCTCTGTTTTGAACGAACTTCAAACTCTCCGACAATCTGTAGTTTTGTTTTCATCGTTGATTTCTATCAAGCTGGCTAACTGGGGCTTGGCAACTCACGCTGACTTGACTTTTTCGCCCGCTCCGTAGCACGAAAGTGCGCAGGACACCTGAAGCATCACGAAGTGAGCGCAAGGTGGATCGTACTCTCTAAATCCCAAATCCGTACCACGCGGGGTTAGGTTGCAATACCCTTTAATTACAATTTAATGAACATATTCAATTCGATCAACCCTATTAGCAATCTCTCCAAGGAAAGCAGATAATGCAACGAAATATTCTTTGTCCATTATATTGCTACGCTCACGATAAATCAAATATTTATCTTGGATAACAATTTCCATGTCAGGTACTTGTGATATTAATTCTTGTAACCCTTTTCTTAATGATTGTGATGTAAGTATTTCACCTACATATTGATCATTGCTGCTTTTTATACGCAACAAGGAATCCAATTTTTCATCCCCTAGACGAGTCAAAACCAATGCACTATAGTGATGATCATTCATCTTACTAGATTCATGCCAACTTTTAGGAGTTATTATCATTTTTGTATTCGCAGCATTGTTGAGTTTAAAGGTTATTGTTGTGAATATTTCCGCTCTTCTCCCTGCTCCAAACAAATATCTTTCCATTTTCATCTGACGTCCCTGATAAATACCCATTACTCGCGGCCATTTGAAAATTTGAAATCTTTCAGATTTATACAACTGAAATTTAAGACCATTTCCTTTGGCAAAATTACTCCATTTACTCTGCCAAATCTTTCTTTCTGAAAATTCAATTCCTGATATTACGATTACAACTAATAGGATAGTCCACACCAACATTTCATTTACTTCACCAAAACTTATGAAGACAAAAATCAAAAATGTAGGTAGTTGATATAAATATTTTGGAGTACTACCAAATATTTGAAAAAATCTATCTTTGCGCCTGGGAATTCTTTCTTTCGAAAAATCAGTAATCATTATTACATTTTCCGATCCTGCGTGAATTTTTCATTTCGCAACCTAACGGGGGCTTCACGTGCCGGGGACGCCATAGGCGGGCACTTCACCCGGCTTGCCGATAACTCCAATCGCTGCCTAAATCCCAATTTTTCGCCCGCTCCGTAGCACGAAAGTGCGCAGGACACCTGAAGCATCACGAAGTGAGCGCAAGGTGGATCGTACTCTCTAAACCCCAAGTCCGTACCACGCGGGGTTAGGTTGCATAGTGTTGATCATTACAATTCGCTTGCATCAAATATTACATTCATTGGCTGATTTATGTTGACAGTATTTCTGTCCATTAAAAATTGGTTTGTTGTTATCAAGGACATATTTTTTGTATAAAAAAACCAAATTACTCGCCGTTAAGTACCTTTCTCAAATAGTACATAAAACCCAATTCTCCCGGCGAATTCCCACATTCTGTGAGATAATGTCCTATCTCTGTCCGGTGTTCTGTTCCATGATTAATAATGTGCAGCAATATACACCACTGTTCTTCCTGGTGTTTTGCAGTTCCCAGCTCAATCTTGGCAGTTAATTCGATATCACATAATTCTCTCAGGTAGTCCATCATTCGCATTTCTTCGTGAGCCAAGAATTCATGAGCGGCCTTCAGATCAGGTAACGTTTCGACTTCCCACAAATATTTCGTTTGTGGATTTCCCTTACACATCTGAAGCCAACTCCAATCCACGTCAAGGATGTGGAGGACCGTCTGAAACGCTGTGCCGTGATAGAAATGAGGCGATGCAATTACGACCTGTTCAGGTGGTAATCTCAGTAAGCTATTAACAAGATGGTTTAATGCCCAATAGTGATATCCAAAAAGCAACTGAATGTGATCTTTTGTCATAGACAGAATTTCCCTTACTTATTGGTGGCTCGCCAATAAATCGATCAAACCGTGTAATATTGTTCGTTCAAAAATGCAACCTAACGGGGGCTTCAGGCGCACGGCGGTGCAACCCAAAACACCCTTTGCCCTAACCACTGACCTGAACTCAACACTGCGACCCGGCGGATTTGCTTTTCGACTAACT
>CAZLNX010000624.1:0-2470 GCA_964560795.1 uncultured Anaerolineales bacterium
TCGTCGAGCTATCTTTTGGAAAACTCAAAACACTAAATTTGATAAAAGCTATCCTTTTCGGAATAGCTGGGGGAGTATACCATGCAAATCCCTTAAGGCAAGCCCCAATTTTTGGGTCTGCTCAGAAGCTATCTGAGCAGACCCAAAGGATTTCCAAAAGTATGCTTTTACCGCTAAAATAACAGGCTGCGAAACACCTTTTTGCACTGAATGATGGGCAAAATCCCTGGGATCTAGCTGGTAGACTTCATTTTTTAGACGCTTCCTTAGGAAGAGAACACCTTTGGGCTAAGATTCACCACTCCGGTACTACTCAGTGCCAGCACGAAGAACGTCCGAAAACCGCCCTACTTCGCTGGGGTCAATCTTATGATGCACATCCATCTGTTGATTAGGCATAACAATTCCGGCCTCGTTTAGCGCATTGTAAATCGCTGAATTGACACTATCAAACATCCGCCGGGTGTCTACAAATGAATCTAACCACCACCGTACTCGGAAAATTAACGCCGATGCGCCAAACTCTAAGAACAAAGCTTCAACTTTCCTTTCAGGTAAAACGCCTTCAACTTTCCTGACAGCTTCAATCATCGTTTTACGGGCCAACTCTAAATCTGTCCCATAAGCAATCCCAACATGGATCTGAAGGCGATACTCGTCGTCAGGATAAGAATAATTGACCACTAAGCTCTTCCCAATGAGTGAATTTGGTACGATGACCATACGATTATCCCGGGTGCGAATACGCGAACTTCGCAAACCAATATCCAACACATCCCCCCAAGTATCAAGATCCATGATATGAATGCGGTCCCCGAGGCGAAACGGGCGGTCAATCATGATCAAAAAGCCGCTGATGGTATCCGCCAGGGCAGATTGCGCGGCAAGGGCAATGGCCAATGACCCAATGCCCAATGTTGCTACCATGGCGCTGATATCAACATTGAAATGACCAAGCAGCGTTATTATGGCAATCGACCCAAGGACAATCAGGGCAACACGCCGGAAGAAGGGGAACAACTGCTCATCAAGGTCAGTTTCAGTTTTTACCGCGATTTCCCGCCCATACCAATCAAAGAAGTTCTGCACAAAACGCCAGGCAAAGATTAGTCCAATAACAAAATAGAGAATATAAAAGAGATCATCAAATCGTGCAGTCCAAGTGTCCGAAAAGAAGCTCAAGCGATCTATGGCAATATCAAACGCCAGAACTACAGCCAGCATGAATAAAGGCGCACGCGCAGTTTTTACCAGAGTTTCATCAAGAGTCGTATTTGTCTTTCGAACTAACTTGGCAACTCCACGGTCCAGGATCAACCTGATAATCCAACGGCCCAGAAGCACTGTTGCTACAACTATAACCAGGGAGATACCAATATTCATCCATTGCTCAGCAGTAAGACCTAAGAAAACAAAATCCATCATGCGCCTCCTTTAGCGTCCTTCAAGTACAGCACGATATCTATCAGCCAACAATGCCGGAGTTCCGCCCGTGTGCCAGAAAAGCACAGTTTCATCATTTGAGAAGAACCCTTTTCTTATTAGATCGATCATCCCCCCCGCAGCCCTGCCAGTGTAAACAGGATCGAAAAGTATGCCTTCGAATTTTGCAAAGAGATGGACAGCTTCGCGATCTTGATCATTCATGATACCATAGCCTTCACCCAAATAATCCGCATTGACAAAAATATCGTCTGGCTTGAAGGTGGTCGGTTGTCCCAAATATACGGCTGTCTCCGAGGCGAGTCTTGCAACGCGCGACTTCAAGACATCCTCGTATTCATCAACACTGACGCCCAAGATTTTGCCCGCAAAGCCAGTAAGACGAGCCCCAGCAACCATACCAGCCTGAGTCCCCGCCGATGAAGAAGCAAAGACAACCCAATCCGGGCTGACTCCCTGATCAACAAGTTCCTGGATGGCAAACGCATAGGCTGCTGCACCCACTGGATTCGAGCCGCCATAGGGGACCAGGTAAGGATCTCGGCCAGCTTCTTTAGCAGATTCATAGGTCGCCTGTAAAGTCTGGTCGCGCTCACTCATTTTTGTAGGGACAATCTCCGCGCCAAATAGCAAATCCAAGAGTAAATTTCCAGATGGCTCTACAGGGTGGTCACCGCCCAATACAAGAATGCAATCTAAACCAAGTCGAGCCGCGGCTGCGGCAGTCTGACGACAGTGGTTGGACTGAATTGCGCCACCTGTGATCACTGTTCTAGCACCCAATGCCTGAGCTTCCGCCAACAGATATTCCAACTTGCGAGTTTTGTTGCCGCCAAAGGCCAGGCCAGTCTGGTCATCACGCTTGATCAGTAAGCGCGGCCCACCAAGATGGGCACTCAAACGCGGCAACTCATCAACAGGGGTGGGCAAATGAGCTAATCGTATTCGAGGAAGTGATTTCATAGTATCTCCTTTTCTAACCGCAAAGGCGCAAAGGGCGCTAAGCTATTTTATTATGTTCTATCAA
>CAZLNX010000625.1:0-2457 GCA_964560795.1 uncultured Anaerolineales bacterium
GCTCCTTCGACTACAGTCCAAAGAGCATCGGACTTCCGCTCAGGAAGCTTAGAAACCCTCACCCACCTGCTCCACTCTGCATCCGGAGTCAAATTCCTGGTCACATCGCGCGTACGGCTCAACATTCAGGGTGAACATATCCTGCCCCTGAGCGGCATCGCCTTCCCGCCTGCCAATGATGAGCCGGACTCAGGCTCCCATGAGAAAGCTTTCCCGGCGGTGGAACTCTTTATTCAGCGCGCCCGCCAAATTGATCCTTGCTTCGAGCCAGACCCGGCCACCCAGGAGCAGATTGCCAGCATTTGCCGCCAGGTGGCCGGCCTGCCTTTGGGTATCTTGCTGGCTGCCGGTTGGAGCGGACTTATATCCCCCGCCGAAATCGCGGGCCGACTGGATACAGACCAAAGCGAGCCTGACAACGGGCTCGATTTCCTCGCAGTCCATGGCGGCGACCTGCCCGACAGGCACCGCAGCTTGCGGGCGGTTTTCGCCTACTCGTGGGATTTGCTCGAGCCTCAGCAAAGGGCAACCCTGGCAGCCTTGTCGATCTTCCGAAGCGCTTTCACGCTGGATGCCGTTCAGGAAATCGGTGCGGTCATCCTGGCTGACTTGCGCACCCTGGCCGACCACTCCCTGGTGCAGCGCAACCCTGATGGTCGCTACCAACTCCATGAAATCACCCGTCAATTTGCCCGACAGAAAGTTGAAGACCTCACTCCGCTGCGCGCCCGTTACTGCGTCTACTACACAGAGCGGCTGGCCCAATGGGCCGCAGAAATTCGAGGGGCGGGTCAGTTGGGTGCTATTGATGCCCTGGATTTAGAGATTGACAACGCCGGCCTGGCCTGGAATTGGGCGGTAGAACGGGGAGATAAATCTCAAATCGATCAGGCGATAGACGGCTTGTGCCTGTATTACGATTGGCGCAACCGCTACCCCGAAGGCTACACCGCCTGTGAAAAACTCATCCAGCACCTGGATGACCCCCAATCCCTGCCCAATGATTGGACGCCTGCCGAAATCAACCGCCTGCTGGCCAAAACCCTGGTCTGGCAGAGTTTCTTTACCCCCACCAAAGAAACTGAAGCTTTACTGCGCCGCGCTTTAGCTTGCCTTGACCATCCTAGCACTGAAAAGACCGACATCCGTGTCGAACGCGCCTTTTGTCTTGTCCAATTAGCGAGAACCCCATCCCAATCCAACGATCAAATTGCAGCGCAAGAGATGCTTGCCCAAAGTATCAAGATCTTTGCAGAGATTGGGGATCGCTGGGGTGAAGCTAACGCACTACGAATTTTGGGGGAATTGCTCTGGGGTATATCTTCCTACAAAGAAGCCGAGAAAACCCTGCGGCGAAGCCTGGCCATCTACCAAGAACTGGGAGATCGAAGGGGGATGGCAATAACTCTGGTTTTTCTGGGTAGTACTCTTCTGTTCCAGGAGCAGCGACAACGAGAAGGCGAGCAACTGTTAAAAGAAAGCCTGGCGCTTTACGCCGATTTAGGCCATAAAATCAGCATGAGTGAGGGCTTCGAACAGGCTATTTCTGCTATGTTGGTTTCGGGAAGATACACAGAAGCTCACACCCTGCTGGTGGAAAAAAGTACGCTTGAAAAAGGTCACGGATTGCGTCAATACGTCACCCAAACCCTGCTGGCCGATACATTAATTTTGCTGGGAAGATACGAAGAAGCGCGTTCACACGCAAAAATCGGGCTGGAACTGTCTCAACGTTGGGGCGATCCCTTCATTCTGAGCATCGCCATGACCGATCATGGGTGGTTGGCTCTGGTTGATGGAGCCTATGATTCAGCTCGCAGCTGGTTTCAGGATACTGCCGAATATTGCCGTGAACATAATTTGAAAGAACCCCTGAGTTGGGCTTTGGCCTTGCTGAGTTTTGCGCATTGGCGGCTGGATCAACCCAAAGAAGCCGCCAGGAACTTCAAACAGGCACTATTGATGGCCATCGAAATTGAGAGTTATGTGGGCATCGCACTCGCCCTGATCAGCGGCATCCCCCTGATAGCCGCTCGCACCAGCAAGGAGTTGGCGCTAACTTGCTATACAGCATTATCTGTTTACCCGGCCGTATCCAATGCCCAATTATTTACAGATCTAATAGGGGGAGATATTGATGCAATCAAGGCCGAACTTCCTCTCAAAAAAGTGGCTCGAGCGGAAGCTAACGGCAAAAAATGGGATCTAGAAAAAATTATCCGCAAGATTTTGATAAGAGTGAGATAACCTACGTATTTTTTGAGTCGTCAAATGGCATTTTTTGATTCTGCTTAGCGATAGACCCTAAAGGTCTTGTAGACCTTTAGGGTCTAGTTTTTATTCTATGCTTATAAGAACTGCTTTGCATCTCGCAAAATAAGCTCGATGTGCGGGCCTCTATTTTATATACTAATCGCGAATAGGATTTGTGAGAATTAGGATGATTGAGGAGCCTGC
>CAZLNX010000626.1:0-2453 GCA_964560795.1 uncultured Anaerolineales bacterium
CTTATATGGCTAATTGTTCTGTTTTTGTGTTTTCGTCAATATTTGAGGGACTTGGAAATGTCCTGATTGAAGCTTTAGCTTGCGGCGCGCAAATAGTTTCGACAAATTGCAAATATGGCCCGGCCGAAATTCTGAAAAATGGACGATACGGGTTATTGGTTCCCGTGGGAGATATTTCGGCCATGGCCAAAGCGATTTTAGCTTCTCTAATCAGTGAGAAAACGCCCCTCAAGTTGCGTGATCGCGCAAATGAATTTTCAGAAGAGAACATTGTTCAACAATATCTTGATCTATTCGACTCATTACATGAATAAAAATACCAAATAGGTGGTAGCAGAAATGGCAACAGATAATTCAATACCTCGATTTAAATTTGGGAATAATTGGAAGAAGTTTTTAGATAATATTTCTGATAATCAAATAATTGAGGCTGAACAATCGCTCATTGACATTTTGGGATTGTCTTCACTAGAAGGCAAGAAATACATTGACGTAGGTTCTGGAAGCGGTTTGTTTTCACTTTCTGCTATGCGCTTGAACGCCGCTCAAGTGTTTTCGTTTGATTATGATCCCGACAGCGTTGCATGTGCACGAGAGCTTAAACGAAAATTCTATCCTGATGATTCGCGTTGGACTATTGAGCAGGGTGATGCTTTAGACACTGAATTTTTAAAATCGTTGGGAGATTGGGACGTGGTTTATTCTTGGGGTGTTTTACATCATACTGGGAATATGTACCAGGCCCTGGAAAATGTAGGAAGCCTTGTCCGACCGTCTGGAAAATTGTGCATCGCGATTTATAACGACCAGGGCCGGAAGAGTAAAATCTGGCTTCTGATAAAACGGTTTTACACCAGATCGCCTGCCCTTATTCAACGGCTCCTTGCTAGCGGATATTTTCTGATATTAGGATTTATGGTATCAATTCGTGATCTCCTCCTCCTGCGTCCCTTTCATACTTTTCGTAATTACCATTCCCTGCGGGGGATGAGTTTTTGGACAGACGCTGTAGATTGGATAGGTGGATATCCTTTTGAGGTGGCCTCGCCCGAGCAGATCTTCCAGTTCTTCCGAAAGCGGGGGTTTGCATTAGAGTACTTAAGAACCGTTCAAGGCAAGTGGGGGAATAACGAATATGTTTTTATTAAGCAGAACATTGAATAATTTATCCAAATAATTGATCCGGCATATGTAATGCTCGCCACTTATGAAAATTGCAATATTTTCACCAACACTTAAATCTGGTGGGGCAGAACGGGTAATGGTGAATCTTGCTGAAGGATTCTTCCGGGCAAACCATACTGTACATTTGGTTTTAGCTGATGCTAAAGGTGAATTATTATCAGAATTGTCACCCGGAATCACAGTCAAAAATCTGGGGAAAAAGCGACTAATTAATTGTGTCTTTCCCCTCATAAATTATATAAAGTCGAATAAACCAGACATATTTTTGTCATCACAAACCCACGCAAATGTAGTTACTTCCTTGGCATTTATTCTATTATCAGGATCTACAAAATTATTGTTAAGTGAACATACATCTATATCTATTCATTTATCTCCTCCATACCGGAATAAAGGTCGCATAATTATTCAATTGGCAAAACATCTATATTCCAGGGCGGACGCAATAGTAGCCGTATCTGATGGGGCTGCTAACAATATTATCCAGATGTTGAATGTTGACGAGGATAAGCTTCAGGTAATTTACAATCCAGTTCAGCTCTCAGAGATTGGAGAAAAATCAAGAGAGATCGTTTCGCATCCATGGCTGTTGGATGACAATGTACCGGTCATCTTGGCTGTAGGAAGATTGACACCTGCAAAAGATTATCCAACACTTTTACGCGCGTTTCATCTATTGGTAAAAAATATAGAATCTCGTCTGTTGATTATAGGAGATGGAGAAGAAAGAGAAAAACTAGAAAAAATAGTTGCTGATCTGAATCTTTCCAAGGTTGTGAGTATGCCCGGATATGAAGCTAATCCTTATGCATATATGTCAAAAGCTTCAGTATTTGTTTTGTCTTCAACCTGGGAAGGATTTGCCATAGTTTTAGTAGAAGCATTGATGTGTGGTTCAACGATTGTCGCCACAGATTGTCCCAGTGGACCCGCAGAAATCTTGGATAATGGCCGATTTGGCAGCTTGGTACCCGTTGGTGATGTAAAAGCACTAGCGGATGCGATTGCCAATTCCCTCGAAAATAGAAGCGATCCTGCCATACAGCAGTCTCGTGCTAAAGCTTTTTCTGATAATAAGGCTATCGGCAAATACCTTTCGCTGTTCAACTCCCTGACTGGCAAAAAGGAATAAATGAATATGTTGCTTGATAATATTAAAGAATTCCTCAAGAAAATGCCGGTATTGCATTCGCTGGGCATTAAGGCACTTTATGCTTGGGCCAAAATTAAATTTCCCGGTTCCTCAGATTATTGGATTGTGCATTATA
>CAZLNX010000627.1:0-2453 GCA_964560795.1 uncultured Anaerolineales bacterium
ACCGCAGTTCTTGTCTCTACAGTTTCCTCAGTCATAGGTGCTCCTATCATTGGTACTATGAATTAAATATGCTTATATGAGGCTGGATTTCCCAGTGCGAGGCATTACCCTAGATGTAGCCCCACCTATTTTGGACATATCCAATATTTTAGACTATATTTATCATAAAAACAGGATTAGTTTACCATAATGCATATCATTGTCAATGGCTTGTCACACTATTTTGTGTTATTTGGCGAAATCAACATAGAACTGGCTATTCCCCCACTACTACTTAACATGACACGTCCCGAATGCAATATCCTGGGTGAATTGTCATGTTTTTATACCCATCCCCCCTGCTTCGCGTCCCCCCGCCCAAAGGGGTGCATAGCGTCCCAAATTCGAGTGGAACTGGGAAGGGGGATTTATTTCACAAGAATAGGGTGTCAGCAGCATTTTGTGCTGCTGACACCCTATTCTTGCGATTATCAGCGAGAGACACCCGCAGGGTGATCCTTGCACTCTCTCGCTGCCCCGGCATGCTCTGCACGCCTACGGCGAGGAGTGCCGGGAGTGATATTCTACCGAAAATCTAAATAATACTTAAATTTGGGGTACATCATGTATTACTTCGGGTGCGTGCCGTTAGGTGGCAGCTTGACGATCGTCATCCAGAAATCTTCAATGGTATTGACCACAACGATAAATTGTTCCAAATCTACCGGCTTTGTGATATAGCAGTTTGCATGTAGATTATAAGATTTGAGAATATCGGCTTCGTCTTTGGATGTGGTCAAAATCACCACAGGGATGCGCTTCAAATCATCGTCGGCCTTGATATCTGACAGTAGCTCGCGGCCATCTTTTTTGGGCAGGTTCAAATCCAGCAGTATCAGGTCTGGGCGAACAGCTTGTGCAAACTCGCCTTCACGACGCAAGAATTGAAGAGCTTCAACGCCATCTCCGGTTACATGGAGATTGTTGCGGACCTTTCCCTCTCGAAGGGCTTCTCTCGTCAGACGGACATCCCCAGGGTTATCTTCAACTAATAAAATTTCCACAGATCTACCAGATACATCATTACTCATAACAGGCTTTTCCTTTCATAAAGCTAAATATTCTCATACTTCTTCAAGTTTGGGAATTGTAAAGTAAAACGTCGCACCCTCACCGGGCACAGACTCAACCCAGATGCGCCCACCGTGGCGCTCGATAATCCGCTTACTGACTGCCAAACCGATCCCCGTTCCGGTGTATTTGTCTTTTGTGTGCAAGCGCTGAAAGATAACAAAAATTCGATCTTCATATTGCTGTTCGAAACCAATGCCGTTATCCTTTACCGAGAATTGCCATTCATGCCCGGCATCGCACACACTGACATTAATTTGCGGAGCACATTCTTCCTTTCTGAATTTAATTCCATTCGAGATCAGGTTTTGAAACAACTGCACCATCTGCGTTTGATCCGCAAGAACCGTTGGCATCTCGGTCTGGGAAATTAATGCGCCATTTTCTTCTATGATTTTCTGCAAATTGACATGAACCTGGCCCAAGACATTATTTAAGTCTGTCGCTTCGAATGGCTTCCCGCGCGTGCCTACACGAGAATACGCCAAAAGATCGTTGATCAGGCGCTTCATGCGAGTCGCGCCATCGACAGCAAAGCCGATAAAGTCTTTGGCATCCTGATCGAGTTTATCGTCATAGCGCCGCTCCAGCAACTGCAAGTAGCTGGCGACCATGCGCAGCGGTTCTTGTAAGTCGTGGGAGGCAACATAGGCAAAACGCTCGAGTTCTTCATTGGAACGCGCTAACTCGTCTGCCTTATCTGCCAGGGCATATTCTACTAATTTCATTTCGGTGATATCAACGCCCGTCCCGATTAGGATGGGTTTTCCCTCACTGAACATCCTATACCCGGTCAGATAATACGGTGTGCGCGTCCCCCCTTTTGACACAATATGTGCTTCTGCATTGGATACTCCAGTATAAAAAACTAATTGAATACGAGCAGCGATATAAGCCTGCTCTTCACCCTCGAACAATTCGGTTGGATGCAGCTGGGTGATTTCTTCATCGGAATATTCAGTGACTGTTGAAAAGTTCTTGTTCCATCGGATGAAGCGCCCATTTTCATCGAACATATAAAAGATGCCAGGGATGCTGTTGATGATCTTATCGCTAAATAATTTCTCTCTTTGGAGATACTCATTCGCTTGTTCTGCCCTTTGCCGAGCTTCTTCCACATCCATCATAATATTCATAGTAGCGACTTGGGCAGCTCGCAGCTCTTCACTGACTACCTCGGCTTTCTGACGAGCTTCGTCGGCATCTTCCATCATACTTAGGGTAGCAATTTGAGCTTGCTTGAGTTCTTTGGTGCGCTCATCCACTAATTGCTCGAGATGATCGCGATGCCTTCTCAATTCTTCATCCATTTGAATACGTTCAGTGATGATTGCTATCTGGTA
>CAZLNX010000628.1:0-2442 GCA_964560795.1 uncultured Anaerolineales bacterium
ATTCTTCCAGACCATTTCAAAAATGGGATCTTATTTTTGCACACCTCCTATGTGTATGAGATCAATGATGGTGAAGGGATTGCCTGGCAGGTTGGCAGTGAGGAGATTGTGATCCCAGATATCTCTTGGGATACACTGAATAATCTTATAGATCCGGAAAAGCCGATTGTAGATAGGGATAATAAGATCGCGACTGCATTGGGAGGAGGCGCAGCACAGCCCCCCTTTGGAGGTGACGACGGGCCAATTATTATATTTCCTGATGACCCAACCAATCTACCTGGGGATGAGGGAGAAGAGGCTTATAACAGTGGGAGATACTTCCGTCCAAGCTATGATGGCAATGGATGGTCGTTGGATTGGCCTGCGTTGTCAATCATGCTAGGTCAGAAGCTTCAGCAACCTGTTTACATTGACGGCAATCCTGAATTGGCAAAAGAAAACCTGGACCATCAGGTAAAAGTACGTGTAGATAACATGAGCGTGATTATTGATGATGCATCCTTGAATGACCAACAGAAGCAATTCACTAACCAAATACCGGATGTGATCGAGAGTGCAGGTGTAGAACCAGGAACTGCCAATATCTCCTTATCGCTGGATGATTTCCCCAACACCAGCAACATCATATTTATCACTGCTGAGAATGATGATCAACTGGCAGATCGCCTGTCTCAACTCGGAGAAGCCAACTTATTGTCGGGCAAATATGTTGTCCTTTTAACTTGCGGTAGCGAGGGGCTACGAGACTTTTCATCTTGGGTCGTTCAAGAATATGGACTAACCGGTTTACACGTGTACAGGAACAAGATCGACGCCGAGATATTACCGATCGTTGTTGGTGAGTTATACCGGTTGGCTCAGGAAGAATCTGACCAGCTAACACCAGCGGAACTATTGGATAGAAGTGTTGAGCGCATTCTAGAAAATGAGTTTAATGAGGATCTGAGGCAGAAGCTGGAACGCCTGAGAAATGGCTGGGATCAACTCTCTCATCAATTTGACAATCATTTTGAGGGCACACTGGTTACGTTGCGTCAGAATGACAGAGCATGGGCATTTCATATTGGAAGTAGTATCGTTCAAGTATGAACCAGTTTCCCAATATACCAAAATATGAGCCAGGCTACCTGGCAGACTTCGTTGGTGATCTGCGAGCCTGGATTTTCAAGTACAAAACCGAAGCTGCTCAGCACACCCACATCCATCACACGACAATCGGTCGCTACGAAAAGCCTGATAGTGGTATACGCCCCCCGATTGGCTATCTTGCATATCTGGTTGTGAAACTGGTCGAAAAGCGTGATGGAGAGCCTCAACTAATCCAAATAACGCAGGATGGTTTACTCCAGGAAGTAAATAGAGTCATTCAACATGAATACTATCAAGAAGAAAAACCCTTTGAAAACTGGGAGGAGTTGGTAAAAATCGCAAACTTGTATCTTGAAGAACGGCGCTTGATTGGCCTCCAGAAAGCAGAAAACCTGATGCTTCGAAGTTCATCTACTCAATTAATCTCTCATGCATTTACACCGGGCTCTGTAAAGAACTGGTTCAATGAGCTTTTTAAATGGCAAGAAGCGGATGAACACTCCCGTTCAAGCTGGGCGGGTATGTTCATCTGGTCTCTGCGCGCAATTAGTGATCGCTTTACCTCTTCCGACTTCTTGAATCTGACTGTCACGTTATTGATCTGGATTGCTACAGCTTGGCTTGTGACCCCGCTCTTGCAGTGGCCTCTGGAGAACGCCAGCCTTCGTGAGGATGCTGCAATAAGGTTTTCAATCGCATCTCTTGTAATTCCAATTGCTATTGGATTATTCACTCAGCCCGACACAAATGAATTCCTAACCATAACTATAAAACAACGCATCAATGTCTCCTTCTTGAAACTTACAGGAGCCTTCGTCGGATTCAATACCTTTGTTGTTTTACTACTGGTCCCTGTCTTGATCGGATATTATTTGGGTCTACCCACATTTCCTGCCTGTGTCTGCTGGTTGTTTGCTCTCATCCCCTTATTATTCGGTCATATTGGGGGGCGCCGCATTCCTGCCGATCGCTATTTAATGTTCGGCCGTGATCCCCGCTTGCATGTAGCGGATAGATTTTTCCTGGGTGTTTTCTTATTTTTTGGTATCTTCGTCGCCGGTTTTCTTAACCTGCAGTACGATTTGATATCAGACCCTATTATGGGACTAACTATCTTGCTTTTACTTGCAGCATTGTTACTATGGGAACATAGAAAACGAGAACCTAATTTTTTATCGAATAGCAAACTCATCTTGATCCTTGGGGGGCTTTTGCCCCTGTTAATTTTATTGCTACTCACTTTCGGTTCAGAAGATTTTGACCTGACAGATTCATCGGTAGCAGTCATGTTCCCCATATATACTAATCGCGAATAGGATTTGTGAGAATTAGGATGATTGAGGAGCCTGC
>CAZLNX010000629.1:0-2433 GCA_964560795.1 uncultured Anaerolineales bacterium
ACGGTCAACGACTGATGCGGGCATGATCCGCCGCTGGTTGTTGACGGAACATGGTACGCACGTCTGGCTCTTTGGGGAACTTGACGACAAACGGCTCCCCTCATTGCTCCCATACACATCCGAGCAAACACTGCACCATCTCAGCACAGCCTTGCGCGGCAAACCGGTGCTTCTGTCCAACCGAACCGGCTTGCGCTACGCAGTCCTATTGTCCAAACAACCCCAAATGCCCAAGAAGGCCATATTCCCTGGCCTCTCACGCGGCAAGGTACTTCTGGGTGTGGGCATTGATCAATCTGAGAAAAAAGTCACCTGGCAATCCCTCGGGCACGTGCTGGTGACAGGCAAGAACGGCTCCGGCAAATCCACCTTCAACCGTTTGCTGGTCTACCAGGCTATTGCCGAAGGTCACCGTCTCTTTCTGGCCGATCCGCATGGCACTACATTTCCCATGCTGGCTGAGCACCCAGCATTGATCTGCCCTATCGTTCGGGATGGTGTGGGGGCGTTGGCCATGGCAGAACGTGCCCTGGGCGAATGCCGCAACCGCTCCGATCTGTTCCGCAATACCCCAGGCTTTCCCGAAGACCTGGATGAATACAACCACCTGGCAACCAAAGCTGGAGATGATCCCCTACCCCGATTGGTTCTGATCCTGGATGAATTTAATATGCTGGCAGACGAAGAGTCAGACCTGGTCCAAACGATCAAGATGTTGGGGCGCGAGGGACGCAAGTTTGGCGTCAACCTGATTTTCTCCACGCATGGTCTGACCCTGAAGGAAATCGGCCAGGTGCGCAATCAGGTCCGCACCGTATTCGCATTCCGCACAGACGCCAGCGCTTCAGTGCTGAAAAATCTCTCAGTGGAGCAAGCCAGGAATATAACTCAGCCCGGGTTGGCCTTCACCAATCGCTGGGGCTTGCTGCAAACCTACTATCTCGACAAGCAAGTCCTGGTCGACCAATCCCCGGCACCGGTGCTCACCCCCAAAGAGCGCCATCTGGTCCAACAAGCCCTGAAAGAAACCCAGGGCAAAATGTCCATTCCTGCACTTACGGATTGGGGATTGAGTGCCTGGCATGCACGTTCCTTGGTCGAAGATTGGGAGCAGCGCGGCTGGTTGAAGAAGGATCCACAGCGCAAAAATGCCCGTTTCATCACCCCCGTGTTGGAAGAAATCGCCACGAACACACAAACGGCGCAAACGGCATCAATCACATCAAACTGAATTTCGGAGGCAATCTATGAAATCCATAATCGTACCTTCCACCGTCGGCGTCGGGTCCACTGATCTTGGCGGTCTCACGCTGGGTGACTTCAGTAAAGGTCATCGCACAGAAACCCCACACCGCGTGGAATGGGGCCAAACAGCCCGCTATCTGGTTGGTGAGAACGTAGCCCAATTTACTCGCCCGTTGGAGAGTCTCAACTTCCAACGCTTCTCAGACGGTCTGGGGATGCGCGCATTGACCTATGCCGTGCTGGGCTTGTTGCTAGGTGGTGGCACCCACACCTTATCCATCATGCTCGGTCTTCCTGTTGAAGTATTGGAGAACGTTGACCTGGCTCAGAAAATCAAGCGGGAACTGCGCAGCTGGCTGGAAGGTGAACACATCTTTTCGGTCAATGGCATTCAGACCTGTCTACAAATCTTGCGTACAGCCATCATGGCCCAACCGGCAGGCACCTTCTTCGCCCGAGGCTTGAATGATCAAGGCAAGTGGATCAAATCAAGGGATGATTTCGAATCCATCGTTGCGATTTGCGATGTCGGCTTCAACACCCTGGATATGTTCACGCTGCAAGGCAGCAAGATCCTGCGCCGTTTCACCGGTGGGGATACCGCCGGGATGCGCCGTGCCATTGAACTGTTGCGACGGGCTTTGGAAACCCAATACCAGGTCAAATACTCACTCCAGGAAACCGATGCCTTCATTCGCCAGGGCAACCCCAGTATCAGCAATATCTCCGGGAAAATCGATCTCACAGATCTGGTCCGTGAAGCCAAGAAAGCCGCTGGCGCAGGGATCACCACCTTTCTGGATGAGCATTGGGGCAACGGCCACCAATTCGACCACATCATATTCACCGGTGGCGGTGCCGCTGCACTGAAAGAATACCTGCTGGAGCAGTATCCGCTGGGGTATATCATGCCCAACCCGGTCATGGCCAACGCCTTAGGGCTGGCCCGTTACGGTCGCCGCGTGTTTGATACCGATATCGCAGTCGGTCTCGATCCGGGCTTTGGTGGTTTCAAGGCTGTGAGGCTCTAAGATGGGCACAACCGTGACCAACTGTATCCAGATGGAACCTATCCCCAGAAAGAGGCATGATGAGCGCTGAAGAGAAAATTGTGATCCGGCTTTACGCCAAAAGAGATGATGATCTGCTGACCTGGCTGGCCACCATTCCCAAAGAACATGGCGCCAA
>CAZLNX010000630.1:0-2429 GCA_964560795.1 uncultured Anaerolineales bacterium
TGTGTTTGTTTTTCGTTAGCCCTTTATTTGATTTTCATGGCTTGGTAGTTACGTGAAAGGTACATCCAACATAGTGCAGAAGTTCCCGATGGACTTGAACACTTCAAAGCACTCTCAATAGCTCAAGATAAACCACTTGTATATGAAGATGTGGTTCTACTAGTTGGTCAGGGCAACTTTGTTGCAACCTTGTGCAAAGCTGCGAGGAAAGGTCAACCTTTTGCCCAAGTCGATATTTACCGACTTGAAGACGGCAAGATTGTTGAACATTGGGATAATGCTGAACCTGTCCCACCAGAAGAAGAATGGGCGAATAGCGGCAAGTTTTAGGATGGAAGGAGAATGATGGTGAAAAGGAATATTAGTTGGATTTTGATGGTAGCCTTTATTAGTGCTGCGATAATTGGATGTCAAATATCGCAAAGTGCGGATGAGAATAAAGATATTCTGTTTCAATACTCTACACTTGGTGCTCTTTTAGAAGGAGTTTATGATGGGGAAATGACCTATGCCGAGATAAATCAACATGGTGATTTTGGGTTGGGGACATTCAACGCCTTAGATGGAGAAATGATTGCCATTGATCAGCAGGTTTACCAAATCAAAGCAGATGGTATTGCATATCGAGTCAGCGATGAGTTGAAGACACCTTTTGCGGTTGTGACATTTTTTGAACCCGATGATACATTGTTGATAGACGAGACAATAGACTGCGAGGCGTTGAAAGATTACGTAGATAGCAAACTGCCAACAGAGAATATCCCGTATGCGATCAAGGTAGATGGCATTTTTAGCTATATGAAGACGCGAAGTGTACCCAGGCAAGAAAAGCCTTATCCCGAATTATTGGATGTATTAGAGGAGCAGCCAATATATGAATTTCAGGAAATTGAGGGCGTGATGGTGGGGTTCCGACTTCCAAGCTATATGGAAGGGGCAAACGCACCGGGCTATCATTTCCATTTTATTACTGAGGGAAGAGATGCGGGTGGACATGTGCTGGAGTGTCAATCACAGGATGTTGTGGTTGAAATTGATTACACTGATGAATGGTACACAGTATTGCCTGAAGATGATGCATTTTACGATGTTGATATGTCAGGGGATGAGAACGAATAATTATGAAGGCGCTGATTGCCCTCGCATACCTGGAATGAAGTATTAGCCGGTATTAAATCTTAGGAAAACTCGAATACTATTCTTGCACAGCCCTGCCAATTTTTTGTTTTAATTGGCAGGGCTGTGGCGATTGTTGTACATACTGTCTTTCCCCGGCGAATATTTTAAGCAAACTACTTCTTAGTGAACAGTACCATTTACCGCCATCGGTTCTAGCGGTATGATAATTCAAGAAGCGGAATCGACCAGGGAAAAATTCAATCGATAGAAAAAGATTTTGGCAAGGAGAAAACTATGGGTGTTCAAGAAAAGCCGCGACGCATTCACTGGATGGATAACCTTCGAGCTATTACCATCCTTCTCGTAGTTCTCTACCATGTTGGGGGCGTTTATGAAGCCGCTGGTATGTGGGGATGGTTCTGGATTGTTGATGATCCCGACACAATAACCTGGGTCGGCATCCTGGGCATCGTATTCGATATTATGGTGATGCCTACTATGTTCTTCATTGCAGGATATTTGACTCCCTCATCTCTGGAAACCAAGACAGGTTGGGAATTTCTCAAAAGGAAATTCAAGCGCCTGATGGTACCTTGGGTGATTGCAATTTTTACGTTGATACCGCTCTACAAGGTTATCTTCCTGTTCTCACGAGGGCTGCCTCAAGAACACTGGAGCACTTACTTTCACATAACCAATCCGAACAGCCAGAACTGGTTGTGGTTCCTGCCAGTGCTTTTTTCTTTCAATATTCTATATCTGCTGCTCTCGAAAGCCAAAATTAATATCCCAACCATTTCCCTGAAGTGGGCCGTCCTCGGTACTTTCCTGATTGGATTTGTTTACAGCTTCTTCATCGGTGGAATGCTTGGTTTTCGAAGTTGGACCCTGACTCCCCTGATCGATTTTGAAAACGAAAGACTCTTGCTGTACTTCATGTCGTTCTTGCTCGGGGTACTTTGTTATCGGCAAAAAATATTTGTGGAAAAGCCCCAAAGCAAAGCACTGTATATCGTAGCCAATTCCGTTGCCTGGCTACCTGTAACCGTACACATCTTTGCGCGCTTGTGGCCTTTCTTTTATCCCGAGGGTTTCGATATTACACCGCTGTACAGACTTATCTGGTGGCTTAGCTTTGACCTTTCGCTACTTGTTATGGTGTACCTGATGATTGAATCCTTCTGGCGGTATTTGGATAGAACTGGAAATATTTGGAGTGCTCTGAACAAGAATTCATATGGAGTTTATATCATCCACGTTAGGAGGCGTGCAAAAATAACTTCCCATTTTGAGACGGCTGAACTAATCGG
>CAZLNX010000631.1:0-2428 GCA_964560795.1 uncultured Anaerolineales bacterium
TGCTCCTTTTATTTTGTAAAGGTGCTGTTTAGTTCAAATTGAACCATGCCGAATAATCAGTATACTGACTATGTAAGTTCATCGAACAAACAATTGTAGTTGTTTTATTTCGGCTTTTCCTATGAAAAAAGCTACTCGTGAACATACCAAGGTACATAATAAAAACCTGATTCTCAATGAGGTTTATTCGCGGGGGGAAGTTAGTCGTGCTGATCTGGCACGAGCAACTGGTCTCACAAGGAGCACCGTTTCAGAAATTGTGACAACTCTCATTGAAGATACTCTTATTGTAGAAGTGGGCCATGGCGTTTCAGCAGGGGGAAAACCGCCGATTTTATTGAGTGTCGATAGTGAAGCCAGGCATATCATCGGGATAGATCTTGCCAGTGGTGAATTTCGGGGCGCATTGATCAATTTGCATGGAGAAATCAGGCACCGGGTAAAGATACCCGTAGAAAAATTGTCGGGCGAGAAGGCACTTTCATTGGTCTATGAGTTAATTGATGAACTTGTGCAGCTAGCAGATCAACCCATATTGGGCATTGGTATTGGAACCCCAGGATTGATGGATGTTGAGCAAGGTGTTGTCATCACAGCAGTTAATCTAGATTGGCAAAATCTCCCATTAGTTGAATTACTACAAGATAGATATAACCTGCCTGTATTCATTGCCAACGATAGCCAGGTCAGCGCCCTGGCTGAATATACTTTCGGTGAGCATGATCAAATCTCGAATCTGGTATTGGTAAAAATAGGTCGTGGTGTTGGTGCCGGAATCGTGCAGGCCAAAGAACTATATTATGGTGATGGTTTTGGCGCTGGCGAGATAGGGCATGTGAAGGTTGACGATACAGGGGATTTATGCAGGTGTGGGAATTATGGCTGCCTGGAAACCAAGATCAGCAGTCGAGCGATTCGCAAGATGGCTGTGGAAATTGCCAGCAAGTACAATGATTCGCTGCTATTGTCTCCGTTTGAAAGTACAGGTGATCTGGCCATGGCGGAAATATTGCGAGCTTATCAAGAAGGTGATCCCTATGTTGCTGAGATGATTGATGGTGTCAGCAAAGATTTAGCCAAAGCATTGTCTTTTCTTGTAAGTATCTTGAATATTCAGCGCATTGTCGTTGCTGGAAGCGTTTCTGAATTTGGGGAAGCTTTGGTTTCTTCCCTTAGAAATTACTTGCATTCTCGGGCGTTATCGATTCTTACTGAAAGAACAGAGATCGTAACTTCCTTATTGGGTGAAAATATCGTCATGTTAGGAGCTGCGGCGCTGATATTGCAGAATGAATTGGGAATTAAATAATTAAGTTGATATCAAAATAACATCAAGGATGACATCATGCCAAATAAATTTGAATATTTTGAAACACCAAAATTCATTCCTCCGCTCGATCCGGATTTCAAACCGGCGGTGTTGGCTAACCGTAACTATATCCGAGCAGTGAAAGCATCAGAAAATCCGTTATCGTTAGTGATCGGGTTAGAACGTGTAGATGGTGCCTTATCTCGCTTTGAAACTGTCGTATTTGATGAAAGCCATCCAAATTCCGATCAAAGCCTTTATTTCGTTGAGCGGATTCTAAAGTTTTTACTTTGGCAGCGGGGTGGTTGTAAGGTCTATATAGGCGGCCCGCGCTTCATTGGTGAATATATTCAAAATATCTTTGCTGATGGAGGTCAACGAGAATTTGATTTTCATTTTATGGGAAACGTTTATGATCACCCCTTTACGGTTGTGCCTTGTGATGTAGAACAGGTACCGCCTGAAAAGGAGATCGAAAAATTATTGGGTCGCCATCTCGGGGGAAATCGCATTGGATTCGATTTAGGTGCCTCAGATTTGAAAGTCTCTGCGGTGATCGATGGCGAGGCAATTTTTAGTACAGAGATTGAATGGCAGCCGCGCCAGCAGTCCGATCCTCAATACCATCGTTCCAAAATCAAAGATGCTCTCGCTTTAGCTGAATCTAAGATGCCTTCATTGGATGCTATTGGGGGCAGTTCAGCCGGGGTGTATGTCAAAAACCGCCCGATGATTGCCTCTTTGTACCGGGGAATCCCCAAAGACAAATTCGATCAAGTGCATAATATGTTCCTGGAGATTCGAGACGAGATGGGCGTGCCATTAGAGATTGTCAACGATGGCGAGGTGACTGCCCTGGCTGGCTCGATGTCTCTCGAAGATGACAGCGTACTTGGGATTGCCATGGGGTCGAGCGAGGCGACCGGGTATGTTACCAATAGAGGCAATATTACCGACTGGTTGAATGAATTGGCTTTTGCACCGGTGGACTACAATCCAAATGCTCCGGTAGATGAGTGGTCGGGGGATAAAGGAGTCGGCGCTTTGTATTTCTCTCAGCAATGCGTTTTCCGCCTGGCACCCAAGGTGGGTATTGAAATCCCTCAAGATGTTACGGAT
>CAZLNX010000632.1:0-2419 GCA_964560795.1 uncultured Anaerolineales bacterium
GAAGCCGTATGTTACTCACCTTGAAAGGTCCCAAATGGACAAAGTCCAGCTTAGCAAGCCGCTGGCAAAGCCTCCAACGGCACCGCCGATTAACCCCGCCACACTCCAGCTTACGGAAGGCATGGATGCATCGGGGCTGATCTCTTTCCCAGCTTTGGCCAGTACCTTCGGTACGATATACGCGATCACGGCGCTGACTACAGCTTTTAGGATATCTTCAGGTGACATGATTCCTCCTTACTTGATACCATGATAAATGGGTATGTTCGATGACCAAAATGCCGCCTTCGCCCAACGAGGTTGGGCTACTACCCGTGCATATATTCAGTTCAATAATCACAGGAGTTACGCACTTGCCCCCCTTGCCCCCCAACCTTGGGGGGAATCCAGGGCAATCTCCTCCCAGAATTGGGGGGTTGGGGGGGCTTCAATTTAGAAACACTCTCCATTCTCCGTAACTCCTGAATCAACTTATGTATAAATCACATGCTCTCTCAAAAACTTCTCTATAGCAGAATAAAAATGCTCGATGGTTTCAGCTTTACGGAAACCGTGTCCCTCACCGGCGTAGAGATGGTATTCGTGGGGCACGCCGTTGCGACGTAATGCATCAACGATGGCATCGGATTGGGCTTGGGGAACAACTTTGTCTTCTTCACCCTGGAAGACGATGATGGGGTCCTGGATCTTGTCAGCAAAGAAGATCGGTGACCGTTCACGGTAGATCTCAGCGGCTTCAGGCAGCGAGCCTAAGAGCGAGTCAGAGTAGCGTTCCTCGAATTTGTGGGTGTCCGCGACCAAAGTGAATTGGTTGGCAACTCCATACATGCAAACCCCGGCTTTGAAAACACCAGGGTAATCTTCCAGCGCTTTGAGCACGGTGAAGCCCCCGGCGCTACCGCCCATGATCACTAAGCGGTCGTTATCGGCGCGGCCTTGAGCCACCAGGTGACGCACGCCGCTGACCGCATCCTCGACATCGTAGATGCCCCAACTACCTCTGAGTTTGTCCCTGTAAGCGCGCCCGTAGCCGGTGCTGCCGCGATAATTGACTTGCAGAACAGCATAGCCGCGCGATGTGAAGAACTGGACATTGGGATAGAAGCTGGCTCCGCGTTGGCTGGTAGGCCCTCCGTGGATCATCGTGATCAACGGAGGGTTGTCAATGCCCTCAAATTGAGTACTTTGGGGTTCATAAAACAGCCCATGGACTTGCTCACCGTCCATCCCCTGCCAGGCGATTGCTTCGGGTTGTGTATATGTTGAGGGGGGTAGATCTTCGGACGTAGAACGACGCCAAATGTGAGTGCCCTCCTCTAGGGAATATGAAATTACCCGCGATGATGTGACCCCACCTGATGCGATAAATGCCAATCTTTCATTATTTGGGTCTACGGCGATCTGATCCAGCCAGGTGTATTCGTCATCTAAGACTAATTGTTTGGATTTTCCGCTAGAGATTTCCACTTGCCAGAGGGTACTGAAGCCCTCCTGAATGCGCGTGAAATAGATTTTCTCGCCGCTGGGATTGAATCCGTAGGTGCGCATACCTTGCACCCAAGCCGGAATGCCATGTTCGGCTTCTTCATTTGTTAATTGGCGATGTTCATTGCTTTCCAAGTCATACACATAAAGCTGCCACCAACCGCTTTCATCGGATACATAAGCCAGGTAACGCCCATCGGGAGAGAATTGTGGCTGGAAAATGGAAGTGTTTTCATCTCCGGTTATAGTTATCGTCTCGCTAACCTGCCAACTTGCAACTTGCAGACTTGCCATTTGCAACTTCGTCCCATCCCAAGGCATTTGTGGGTGGTTCCAGGCAATCCAGGCGATGCGCTGGCCATCGGGGTGCCAGCAGGGTTGCATGTAGAAATCATCGCCGGATACCAGTTTTTGGGACCAGGATTCTCCCCATGTATCGACGATGGCTAACGAATCTTTTCGTTCGTAGGTATGGATAAAGAGTAAATGATTTCCATCTGGGGAGAGGGTTGGGGAAGCAGCCGCCCCAAAGGCAGGCGTGATTGGACGCGCAGTCCCACCGCCGCTCGATGTGGGTTGCCGGTAAATGCGCTTGGATTCCTTTTCGATGAAATACACATTCCCTTGTCCAACGGTGAAATCCCCGCCCCCGTACCCAACTCCCGCACTGACAGCGAAGTCACTGTTCAAGTCTCGTGGTGCGCTGCTATCGGGGGGCTGCACGACCAATGTTCCTTGCCCCGAACGGCTTTCTCGCCAAACCAGAGTGCCGTCATGATCCCAGGCTACATCGCTGAAGCCGATGCCGCGTGATAACCTTTTCGGTGAAATAGGGCTGGGCCAGATGCCGTATTGCTTGCGTATTTTTTCTTGAGTCATGAGAACTCCTGGTATAAAGGATTTTGTAGGTGGCCGATACCACAGCCACCGATTT
>CAZLNX010000633.1:0-2417 GCA_964560795.1 uncultured Anaerolineales bacterium
CGTAATTTAATGCCTTGATTAAACCTTTGACATTTTCCCTTTCTTTTAGTCTGTCAATATCAGGCGGTCCAAATAATGGCATTCAACGCTCCTATTTACTATCTTGGATATCGTATTCTACTCAAAATATGCTTCACAAGATAATCCGTGAAGTTATAAAAAAGTATCTCTATGCCTTTTGTGGTCAGTGTGTGGGTCTCCAACGCTACAAGCTCGATCTTGATGAACGTCACGGTCTTGGTGCATCATCCCATCTTTTTTCGCTTCACTAATAAATATTTCACGATAGGATTGCTTGAGTTTGTTATTGTTGTACATTATCCGCAGCACATTAAGGGCTTTTTGACGTTTGTTCGATGATGTTGTGCTTTTGAGGTAGTTGACAATCACCCCAACAGCAGGCTCTCCAATCATGGCGCATTTCTCCCAATTGCCCGTTGCTAGCCAAAAGGATGCTCCCGCCTCATCTTTTTGAGGTTGCCATCCCAGCTTATTAAGGGATTCAGCAGCAGCTTTGCGCACGTCCCATTCATCGTCTTCTGAAAGCATATCTTCGAGCGGTTCTATAGCGATTTCATCACCAATCTTGCCTAGTGCCCGAGCAGCCGACAAACGTATAAATTTGTCCTCACTTTGGAAAGCTGGGATGAGCAGCTTAGCAGAACGCGGATTGCCAAGGTTTCCCAATGCCCCAATAGTGTGTGTTCGCACAAAGTCGCTCTCATCGTTGAGTAATCCTGTAAGGTGTTCAAAAGCCCGAGTGTCGCCAATCTTACCTAGGGCAATCGAAGCTTTTGCGCGCACATCTTCGCTTTTATCTTTAGTAGCAACGATAAGTGGCTTCACGGCGCGGTTGTTGCCGATCTCTCCCAATGCCGAAGCGGATGCTGCACGCACATCTTCGTTTTTATGCTTGAGTGCAGTAATGAGTGAGTCCAAGGCAGCATTGCCAATCTTCCCTAGAACCATCCTTGCCTGAGAGCGCGTATCCTTGTTCCCAAGTGCAATTACAAGGTCGTCCACAGCTAAAGCGCCCATTTTTGTCAGCGCATTTTTAGCCTCATAAGAAACTGTGACATCCATGAGAGCTGCGATAAGTGGCGTCACTGCACGAGCATCACCAATTTGACCAAGTGCCTCGGCAGCAGCCTTACGTACTTTCCTATCTTTCTCATACCCCAGAGCCTTGATAAGACCCTTGACATTTTGATTTGTTTTCAACTTGTCAACATTGGGCGGTCCAAATAATGGCATGTCTCCTCCTGCTAAAAAATGTGCAATTTTATATGTTTGGAAAGTCTCCAGCTCCTATGTCAAAGTGCTCGAGCGCTTTATCAGTATGTATACCACCACTATGTATCGAGGTAGCTGGGATATCTTTGTGTATGTTCTCATCCCCATGGATCTGTTCGATTTTCTCTCGCTGGGCAAGAAGGAATAGGCGTTGCTTCTCATTAAGCTCTCCGGATTTATATATCTTTATCAATGCTTTGGCAGCCTCAACGCACGGAGATGATGGAGAATGAGAATCATAAACGGAAGTAAAGGAAGTAAAAGGTACTTTTTCCAAGTAATTCAGCGCATCGATGAGTGGTTTCACAGCAGGAGCGCCGATCTCGACACATTGACGAAATTGTTTCTTTGCAATACGGATTACAGCTTTTGATTCATCCGTACTTGGTACCCAACCGTTATTTTCTAGAGAAACAGCAGCTTGGTGACGAACAGAACCATCCTCATCTTTGAGTGCAGCAATGAGCGGTTTCACAGCGCTACTGTCACCAATCTCCCCTAATGCGTTAGCAGCAGTTGCGCGTACAACCGGACTATCCTCATTCTCGTTCTCAAGAGAAGCGATAAGCACTTCGACTGCACGAGTGTCACCGATTTCCCCCAACATCTCGGCAGCAAAAGAGCGTACTTTCCAACTATTCTCGCTTTCGAAGTCCTCAAGGGCAGCGAGGAAAACCTCGATGGTCGGGTTTAGTAGTCTTAACGCATCGCAGGCAGTTTTGTAATCATCATCAAATATAGTGTTGAGAGAAGCGAGAAGAGGCTCTACAGCGCGAGCGTCACCAATCTCACCTAGTGCCAGCATGGAATGGCTCCTGGAATCTCTAGTATCATAGTCATAGTCGTCGAGAAAAGCAATGAGTGGTTCCACGGCGCGGGTGTCGCCAAGTTGACCCAGCGCGTCAATATACTTAAAACGCACGGCATGGGGGTATTCCAATGCAGTAATGAGTGGCTCTACAGCGCGGGTGTCACCGATCTGTCCCAGCGCATACGCTGCAGCACAACTTAAATCCGCATCCTGATCTCTAAGAGCTTCTATAAGTGGCGCTACAGCGCGGGTGTCGCCAATCTCACCAAGTGCATATGCAGCTTTACGGCGAATATATTTAGCTGCAGAATCT
>CAZLNX010000634.1:0-2401 GCA_964560795.1 uncultured Anaerolineales bacterium
GTCGTTCACGACCCTTTGGCTACCGGTGCTGTCCCGCCTTAAGTGGATAGCCACCGCGATGTAAGTTGAACTGCAAGGTGTGTTTTGTCAAAATAGCGGAAAATGAGTATTCCCAGGCTAATTGCAATGGCAAGAAAAAATCCTAAGAAATCTAAATTGTGGGGGAGTAGTTGAAAAGATTCTAAAATTGCCAGGATAGCCGCCGGGATGTAAAGTATGGGCATCAGATAACGAGGGATGTTTTTAAAAAGTGGCGCTGGCACCAGAATATGAAGATGGAGATAGACAGGCACAATCAACCAAATTGCTGCATGCATTATTGTGGATGATGCAGCCACTTGAGAGCCGGACACCATCCCAGTTGCCAACCAGAAAGCACTCAAATAATAAAATAAGGGCAACAGCAGCCAACAAGCATTTCGAGGGCGCAGAAAAAGCATTACGACCGTACCTGCGAGCCAGAAAGGTAAGTAAAACAATAGACCAACCAGACGCTCGAGTCGGTTTTCGACGGTAACTATTGGCATTACCCATTGAATGGTTTGGCTTTTCCCATCCCGGACTACGGTTATCGACACGGAATCGCCCGGGTCATATCCATCAAAGCGGATATTCCCCCTATACTCTGCATAATTATCAAAACTAAGGTCACCAATAGAAATTACGTTGTCACCAACCCGAAGAAGGTCCTGATTGGTTTCACACCATCCTGGATGGGCATTACATGGGTCAATTTGAGTAACCACCCATTCCGCATCACCGGCGTTAAGGGAAATCCCAGGATAAGGAGCCATATAAATATGCGCCACAGTATACAATAAACACGCCAGGAGCACGATAACAGAAATCGCAACAAGCAACCAATCTTTATTGAGTAAGCGGAAGAGAGATCCTTGATTTTTCATTTTAGTGTGAACAATTCTTGAGGCAGCTCAACCTCGCAGGTTTCCATCAATTTGACCAAGGGTTGTGTCTGCCTCACTAATAGATCCATAACAGGAGTCGGGTCGGTGAGGGAGAGACCATCCATCAATTCCCGAGCCTGTTGATGGCGGCTTGCCAGATGATATGCACAATAACTGACGGCTCCGCTGCTGATCAAGTTGCGCTGGGCTTCCTGCAAGATCTGGGGGTCATCAATCTGGGGTAATAAATCCAGGAATCGGGAGCGATCAGGGTGATCGGCAGTGCTGGCATATAAAATGGTCAAATTATTGCGCCCTTGTTTCCAATCAGGGTTAGCCGGTGTCTGAAATGCATCGAGTAGATCATCATAGATTTGGATCACTTCGCCAATGAGTCTGCCCAGGTCAGACAACCCCACAGCCACTTCGGCATTTGCCCCACCCAGCAGCGCACCGATGTGAAGCGCTGCACTATAAAAGGGTGTACTTTTCGCCTGCACCACTTTCCAATAGTTATCCTCACCTGCCAGATTCTGAACATCCAAGTGCTGACCGAAGGCGGTAGCTAATGCTAAATGGGCCAGACTAGCCGTAATGGCGGATACCATCTCGGCATTTCCAACACTTCGCTCAATAACTCGCAACGCTATGGCCTGAAAGGCGAGTGCCAGATTTGCCGTTGGACCATTGCCGATCATCAGATGCTCACCTCTAGGATCTTCATCAAGCATATCGTCCACCAGGATGATGCTGATATACATACAAGCCACCGCGGCTGCACCAGGGATGGCCAGAGAAGTATCAGCCCCCACCGCCTGGCAAGCCAATAGGGGTAGGTTCCAATCCGGACGGGGTTTGTGCGCAGCTCGTTCGAAGAGTGCGGCCATCTCGGACCAACTCGCCACTTCGGGTACAGCCAATACGTGCCTCATTATTCCTTCCATGCTCATCTAGCACCTCGAGATAATACAAGAAACTTAGCGTATGGGAATCGGCCACACGCTAAGTATCACGTCTTAGATGTTAATCTATTCTCTAGTAGTTGACTCGGTTGAAAAGGGATGGTCTAGTTTAAACCAGTCCAAGACTCCCAAGCTGGTGCCTCATCATCTGCAAGTTCAATGATTTCCTCTGGCTTTTCAATTGTCGTCAACTTACGCAGCGCCGCCAGCAATGGGCTATCATCTTCTTCAGATAATAATAGTGCGTTAAACTCTTCAATGGTCATAGGCTTGTCCATTTTTTCACCTCCTTTCTTGGCAAAATTGGGCTACAAGAAATCACGATGGAAGTTCCCCGCTTTTTGGTAAGCCACGTAAATACCCCCTACATTGTTCTTAGGTTATTATGTATGGATGTTGGTGAGTATCGACAATGCCCGCATGTGATGCCAGATCTCCCATCAATTCCTGAGTACTTCAAAAATACACAAAAATAGTATATTTGGGCTTTGGTGCATAAATCCGAAAGGCAGCTATAATAGGCGCAATGATTTT
>CAZLNX010000635.1:0-2398 GCA_964560795.1 uncultured Anaerolineales bacterium
CCTCCGATCTTTCTCTTGCGTATGAAAATGCAAAAACATGTCTTTATATTGTACCAAATAACTCCGAATTTAGATTAATATCGCGTAAAAAAAATATTGCAACAATCAAGTTTGTTTGAAAGCTTATACAGAGATCAACCCAGTACGTATGGCAAACTTCACCAGTTCTGTCGCTGAATGCAAATTCAGCTTTTTCATGATACGTTCACGGTGTCGTGAGACTGTTTTAGGGCTAATATCTAACTTTTCAGCAATTCGCGGCGTAGAAAGCCCATCAGCTACCAATTCTAATACTTGCCGCTCGCGCTGGCTTAGTACATCCAAATCTGGATGATTCCGTTCGGGTTGGTCACTGATATCCGTGGAGGGGATACTATGCGTTAGGCGGCGGTAATCTTCGAGCAACCAGCTCGCCAACGCCGGTTGCAGAAATACATTTCCTGCGTGAACCATCCTGATCGCAGTAACCAATTCCTCAGCAGCAGCCTGCTTCGAGATATACCCAGTTGCTCCGGAAGCCATCATTTCGAAAAAATATTCCTTATCCTCATGAATAGTTAACGCCAGCACATTGCAGTTTTCACATTGCTTTGTCAGCCGACGGGTGGCTTCCAGTCCATCCATTTCAGGCATGGTGATATCCATTATCGTGACATCGGGTTGGAATTCTACAGCTTTCTCAATTGCTTCAACACCATTTCTGGCTTCTCCAATCACTTCCATGTCATCATGAGATTCCAAAAACGATCTCAGCCCAGTGCGGACGACATCATGGTCATCCACTAAAAGAAGACGTATTTTTTCCATCGACAATTTCCTCTAAGGTTCTCCGATGTACTTGGCGTGGGACACGCAATTCAATTAGTGTTCCACCCCCTGGTTGCGTCTCGAGTATAAATTCACCTTCTACGGATCGTACTCTCTCTCGCATTCCGGCAATCCCTAGTCTAGACTGGGGATCGATCAACGCACCAGCTTCAAAACCTGCGCCAAAATCACGAATTCGGAGGATGGCATTATCTGTCTTATAAGTAAAGGTGATTTTTGCCTTATCCGTCTGCGCATGGCGTGTCACGTTCGTTAGCGCTTCCTGGACAACTCGAAACAGTACAGTCTCAACTAATGGGTCCAATCTCTCACGATCACCTTCGATTTCAAAAGAAATTTCAAGATTGGCTCGTTTGCGAAAATCATCGATCAAATGTTGTAAGGCGGGCACAAGACCCAAATCGTCTAATTGAGCTGGACGCAAATCGTGAACCAGCCGATACAGACCTTGCGACATTTGGCGACTGAGTTGCTGCAAGCGATCGATTGCAGCAATGACAACATCATCTTCAGCGCTCCGGTTTTTGACGGTTGCTAAATCCAATGTAAACCCGGTCAGGAGTTGCGCTAACTCATCATGCAGTTCGCGCGAAATCCTGGTGCGTTCTTCCTCTTGGGCCAGAACAGTGTGGCGCAATAATTCTTTGCGCAATTCTTCACGTTTGACTAACCCATCTTGAACACGCTGCAAAGCTTCATATCGAGCCTCTTGGGCATTTGTCAGTTCCGCTTGACGTTCCTTTTCTAAAACTTGTGTAGCGCGAATGAGAGAAATCGTAATGATGATGCCCAACGCGGCTCGAAACACCTGTATAGGTAAGCCTGTTACCTGAGAGAAGAATTCAGCATTCAACAAGTTCGCCGGGAAAAAACTTAGTGGAGGCACAAAAATCTGGGTCAGGCCATATAACCCAAAACCCCAGGTGGCCCAAATCAAACTGGAAGAAAGCTTATCTCTAACCTCTCGATTTGCAATAACAGATTGACGCCGCAGTGCAAATGCAGCCAAAATACTTCCAGGAATCGCCATAGAATAGCGTGCTAAGACATCGGCTTGCCTTATCCACAGCATTTTGTTCCCAGGATTGATCGATGCCAAAAATAGGATAAAGGCTACATAAAGCAGCAGCATGCCACCACCAATATAGGCATCAACAGCAGCCAGGCCTCGAGGGGGCCGAATAATTTGAATGCCATAGGCCAACAGTGAAATAAAAGAAACCCCCAATAAACCTACCCTGATGAGAAAAAAAATAATGGGTAATTCGATTGCCTGCCAATCTGCTTGAAGCAAAATTAATTCATACCATTCGTGAATTCCATGGACGATGCCAAAAACTGCCAATGGGCGCAGCACTCTGGCCTCGCCCAACGAAGGCGAGCGTCCTACCTCCAGGGCAACAGCAACTCCCATACTAAAAAATGCTAAGCCATAAACAAAAAAAACAGCAACGGTAGTCAGATGAAGATCAGCCATAGAAATAAATTTGTGTTTGCTTGTTGTCACAAGCGTGACATTTGTCATGTTACAACAAGGCAAATGGACTTCATTTTTCTTTAATCTTGGGGT
>CAZLNX010000636.1:0-2397 GCA_964560795.1 uncultured Anaerolineales bacterium
CACACTATTTGGAAATTCAGCACTTTGCCTGGAAAACGGCTGCAATTTGCGATGCGCTGGAGGATGGCCAGGCCGTGCTGTGGTTGGATGCTGGAGTGGAATTGCAAACCAGCATCGAAGATTTATTTTTGACAATAGAAACAGAAGGCTATTTATTTTGTGTAACACCCATTGATAGTTTAAATGCTAAGATAGGTGGTTTATCACAGATTAAATCTTTGGAGTTATTAGATGCCAATAGTAAATTTATGCGTAATTCCTTGATGGTAAATGCCGGAGTAATGGGCTACCTTCAAGGACATACGGCCAGTAATATCGCTTATATAGCCAAGCGTTATGCAGCCAACCCAGAGATCATCAAAGGTCCGCGTACTACTCATCGGCACGATCAAACCATCTATAGCGTGCTTCGAGTTAAAAATGGATATGGTGCTCAGTTCCACATGCTCCATGTAGAAAGAATACAAACGTACCCATTTTTGATGCGCGCCAGTAAACCAGGAGTTATCTCGTTTGATGAGATATCATCCTGGGAGCGTTCAGTTTTGCATATCTATTTATCTATAACCAGAGATCGTGAGCCATTTTCGCATGTTAGCTTTTTGCGCTGGGAAGGTGCCTCCTCAATTCCTCGTTATCTATTGTGGGTAAGGAGAAACGAAATTCAATATCAGGTAAAAAACTGGCTGGCTAAAATTCCCTATTTGCAACAAGTTGTTTGTCACTTCAAGCAAAAAGGATACGATTAATTTGCTCTCGGATAAACAACAAAAACCGCAAATTTCGATTTTGCTGAGTACGTTTCAGTCTGAAGAATTTTTGCCGCACCAATTAGTTTCAATTGAAAGGCAATCAATCTGGAATCAAGCTGAGTTGATCATCGCTGCGAATGATCCAAATCTAGCCGAGCGAGATATCCTTACGCGCTTTGAACAAAAGTGGCCTGAGCAGGTAAGGGTGATTGAGGTTCCTCGTGAGGCATTATATGCTTCCTGGAACCGCTGTATTCAGGCCTCGAATGCTGATCTATTGGCGATTGCCAATGTTGACGATATTCGCACCCCTAAAAGTTTAGAGTTCCAAGTTGCCGCATTGGAAGAAGCGCAGTCGATTGATTTTTGCTACGGTCCTTTTGTAATTGTAAGACAATTTCGCGCTGAGAATGGTGACATTGTTCTGCCACCTGAATTTGATAATGTGGAATTTACACGAAGCATGCATTTAGGCCCTTTTTTTGTTTGGCGGAAAAAAGTAAATGGAGAAATCCAATATTTTGACGAGCAATTTCATAGTGGTGGGGATTTTGATTTTGCAATTCGCCTGGCGATGCATGGCAGAGGGGTACTTGTCGATGAGCTGCTTGGTTATTATTTAGACACTGGTAGTGGATTAAGTACAGGAAGTGATTTACAGCCCATCGAACGCACGGTAATCGAACTGCGCTATGGGATATATGACAAAATTGATTACGATTTTCTATTGGAAGCACTCAAATACAATGTTTACAGTTGCTATTTGAATGGTGAATGGCACTCTGTGAGTCGACTTGTGCTCAATTATGACAAATTCATTTTGAAAAGAAAGAAAGTATGGTTTGAAGCCGGGATTGAAGCATATGCGAAGAAGCTTCGTAAAAGAAAGAAAAGACAGCGAGCGATCGACAATTTAAAGCAATATTTTGGTTTTGTGATTAGAGCATACAGAGCGGCCAGACGCTTATCATGAAAATTATCGCCCTAATGCCAGTCAAAAATGAATCCTGGATAATCCAAAAAACGCTTTATGCACTTACGCAATTTTGTGATGCTATTATTGTGGCCGATCAAGGTTCTACGGATGGAACGCTAGACATTGTTCACCGATTTGAAAAAGTACAAGTAATCGAAAACACCGAAAAATACCACAGTCATCGTGTTCGGACACTGTTGCTAAATGTAGCCCGTGATTTTGATGGCAATAATTTAATTTTTAATTTTGATGCGGACGAAATCCCGGCCGCTACTATTCTAGATCGAAATATTTTTCAGGAAATTTTGGATATCCCCATTGGAACTTCTGTAATATTGCCGTGGATTCAACTTTGGAGATCACCTAACCATTACCGTAATGATAATTCTGTTTGGTCAAATTCAAATAAGCATTTTGTTTTTCGTGACGACCGCAAAAGCGGATATGAAACCAAAGAATTTGATATTGACCATGCTCCCAAAGTTCCAACGAAAACCTTAAAAAACTCAATATTCATTGATACAGTCCCCGTGCTACATTATCAATTTGTTGACTTTGAGCGAATGCTTGCCAAACAACGCTGGTACCGCTTGTTAGAAATGCTTACAACTCACAAGTCGGCAGAGTCTATCAACGAAAGCTACATCATTACTCGTGATGAACGCGATA
>CAZLNX010000637.1:0-2395 GCA_964560795.1 uncultured Anaerolineales bacterium
ACATTCTGCTACTACATCATTTTGCCATTTTGTCCCGCCTTACGTTTATAACCGGGCAAAAGCGCGATCAGGTTCTCAAGAATTTGGAAGGCACGTTATATATGCGCCTTCCTGACGAAATGAAGATTCCCCTGATCCAGAAATCGAAATTAGAAATATTACGCAGCATGCCGAATCTGTTGCGAGTACAGAAAAAACAAAGGCAAGGCGCCAAGTTGCTGGATAAATACCTTGAATCCAACCCCGACTGGTTACAGCGCACTCGCCAGCGACTTCAAGCAGTGAAGAGTAAATCAGAGTTAGTCGTCCTTTGGAACACGGAAATCAACCCCCACGTCAAACAGGGTGTTTGGATTGTGCTAGGTACGGTAAATCAATCTACCGATTACACCATGCGCCTGCGCCGGGAACTGGAAGAATTAGTTGGATCTGATGACGCTAACATCCTTATCGCCAACCTGAGCGACGACTCAGGCATGCTAGCCTCGCTTGGTCCGTTGGTCGGTCTTTCTAAAGTGGCGGTTGGCGAGATGAGCAAGGAATCGTATTTGGAAAACTACGGTCATCGCGGCCCCCACGAATTCGAGCTCTCCGTGCCGCGCCCCATTGAAGACCCCGGCTGGATCGATCAAGAATTGGCACGACTCGCCGAGAATCCAGCGGATACTGCTGGGATGCTGGCTAATCAAAGGGCATCTTTCAAAGAAGCCTGGGGACGTCTTGTCAACCAGCATCCCCGCAAGGCCAAATCGATCAGGAAAAAGATTGATGAGAGCGCGCACCGAGCGCGCCTGCGTGAGCGCTCTCGTTCCGAGTATATTCGCGACCGCTGGATGGTGCGCTTATTCGCCCTGCGCGCTGGAGAGTTGGCCGGGTTGGGCGAGGATATTTTCTTCCTATATTTGAATGAATTATTAGATCTGCTAGCCGGAGACGAAACCGCGCTGCAGAATATTCCCCAACGCAAAGAGATTTACCAACAATTTAAATCCTTACCGCCGTATCCTTCTGTGATCCGCGGGCACTTCGATCCTTTCGAGTGGGCTGCGGATCAGGATCGACGCAGCGACATCTTTGACGCAACCTTGCCGCACACCAAAGCGGAAAACAACATCGTCAAAGGCTCTCCAGGCTCGTCCGGACAGGTCGAGGGAATCGCCCGCTGCGCCTTCAGCCCTGAGGAGGGCGCGCAGCTTCAGAAGGGGGAAATCCTAGTCACCGTGCAGACCGATATCGCTTGGACGATGATCTTCCCACGCGCGGCTGCCGTGGTCACCGATATTGGCGCACCACTCTCCCATGCCGCTATTGTGGCCCGTGAGTTGGGCATCCCCGCCGTGGTTGGCTGCGGCGATGCCACTATGCGCATCAAAACCGGCGACCGCCTGTGGGTAGATGGTGGTGCCGGAACGGTAGAGATTATTTAATGTCATTGCGAGAAGACACGTCTGTGGCGTGCCGACGAAGCAATCTAACCCCTGCAAATCATTGATCCAGATCGCTTCGTTAGATTTCGCCTTCATCGCGATGACAGAAATGAAATTTTAGACACAAACCACGAGAAGCGTATTTAAATGAACAAAAAGATAACTTACGTCAGTGAGCCCGAAGATAAAGAGCAATTCACGGAGCAATTTGATCGCTTTTACAGCGCATTTGCGCGAGTCTATGATGCTTTAGTGCATCTTATGCCATTTTGGAAGCGGTGGTTAAAGGCTACGCTGCCTCATATTGAAGGTCCGCGCGTTTTGGAAGTTTCATTTGGAACAGGGTATTTGTTAATGCAATTTTCAGGGGAGTATGAGGCTCACGGCATTGATTACAATGAAAAATTTGTAACGATGCTTCAGGAAAAATTGGGCCAAGCCGGCTTTTCCGCCGATATCCGTCAGGGAAATGTGGAAGCATTGCCATACGAAAACGAATATTTTGATACCATCGTAAACACGATGGCATTCACTGCATATCCAGACGGCGAAAGAGCGATGTCCGAGATGCATAGAGTATTGAAGAAGGGGGGCAAAATAGTGATGGTGGATGTCGATTTCCCACTTGACCATAATCTCATGGGGATGTTTATTACCAAAGCTTGGATTGCAGGTGGCGACATCGTGCGTAATATGGAGCCCTTGTTCAGTCATTTTGGTTTCGAATACACCGAAGAAGAAATAGGTGGATTTGGCAGCGTACATCTGTATCTCGCCAAAAAATGTTAATTCGAAAGCAATTGGTTTTACTCGGTTATCAAATAACCACAGCTCGAAAGTGAACTACATGCCCACCACAAACCGTCGCAACGTCTACATTCTCGCTCTTACTCTAGTGGTGATCATGCTGGGTTTCGGCATGGTCATCCCCATCATGCCCTTCTACATCGAGAACCTGGGCGCGGGCG
>CAZLNX010000638.1:0-2380 GCA_964560795.1 uncultured Anaerolineales bacterium
AAGGCAGAGGTCTGCAAAACCTTTATCACCGGTTCGAATCCGGTCGTCGCCTCAGATAAAAAATGACCCCTGTGTCTACGACACAGGGGTCATTTTTTATGAAGTTGCTACTAGGTGTGGATTGCCTGTCTCGCTAACTTATCCACTCTTTCGTTATTGCGGTTCCCAGTATGACCGCGTACCCAATGCCAGGTGATCTGGTGCTCTTTTATCGTTTCATCCAAAGCCTTCCATAGATCTTGATTTTTGACAGGTTTCTTAGCAGCCGTCTTCCAACCCTTGCGTTTCCAATTCGCCATCCATTCATTTATCCCCTTTTTGAGATATTCGGAGTCGGTATAGAAATCAATTTGGCAGGGCTCGTTTAGCGCCTTCAGCGCTTCGAGCGCCGCGGTTAATTCCATGCGGTTGTTGGTGGTCTCTCGATCGGAGCCCACGACCTCTTTCTCGTGCTTACCAAAGATAAGTAAGCCAGCCCAACCGCCCGGACCGGGATTCCCAGAGCAAGCACCATCGGTATAGATCGTAACGTGAGGAAATTTTGTCATAGGTAAACGTTTCATTCAAGATTCGATTTATTAGAAATTTGATTTTAACACGGAGAATCAAAAAGGCTGGAGTCGTTTGACTCCAGCCTTAATTTCACAACTATGAAGATGGGTTACTCATCAATTTCTGCGACAGCTTCAGCAGCAGAGGCATTGAGATCAGCCAAGTACGTTGGGATTTCACCAAACTCACCCTGAATAATGAGATCACCTGTATCTCCTACAGAGCGGCGGACTGATGACCAAGAGCCACGGGATGGCTCGGTGTTACCGTATTGCATCAGTTCCAAACCACCAACCCACTTGGGATTAGCATCTGCATAATCTTTCAGAAGGTCTTCGGCGCTGACACGCACAGGATAGTAAGCGCTGGCATTAATCCAGGTAGCCTGAGCTTCAGGTGAGGTCAGGTACTTGAAGAACAGCCAGGTTGCTCGATTCTGCTCTGGAGTTGTATTCACCATGGCAACATATTGACCAAATGCGTCAACGGCCATCTGGCCTTCGGGGCCAAAGAATGGGAGATAGAACCACTCGTCATCAGCCATGGCTCCCTCAGCCTCAAACGCAGAAAGCTGATAGGGCAAACCAGCCGTGGAGCTCATGGTGAAGAGCGCCTTGCGGGAAGCAAATTCAGGATTGGGGTAACTCTCGGTCGGGAAAGCACAACCTTCGTCCCACATTGACTTCCAGAACTCAGCCACAGCTTGCGCTTCGGCAGTCGCAAAGTCGTATCCCGAACCATCCTCAGTAATTCCATTGCCACCATAGGCAAATAGGAAAGACATGAAGTTAGATGCACTGGGGTAAAGAACAAGACCACCGGTGCCGTCATTATCTGGATCATCATCACCAGCATTGGCAGCAGCAGCAGCACAAGCCTGCTCTTTGAACTCAGCAGCATTCGCTGGAGGATTTGCAAAGCCTAGTTCTTGAGCCCAGGTGGAGTTGTAGAAAATCACATTTGCAGACTGGCTGATAGGCCAAGCAATGCGAGCGCCATCAACTGCTACACCACCATTGTAGGCAGCGGGGTAGAAATCTGCCAATTCATCAGCAGATAAACCAACTTCGGCATCATCAATGAAGGGCTGTAGGTCAGCAATCACGCCTACGGAATACCAGTTTGCGATCGCATTGGTATAACCAACGATCACATTGGGCAAATCACCTGATTGGATCGCAGCATTAAAGGCATCTTCAGCATCGCCATAGCGACCCTGATCAACTGCTTCCACGGTGATGCCATACTCGTTGGTAGCATTGAAGTTGTCAACCAGAGCAGTCATGCCCTCGGCTACACTACCAGTGCCCCAGACGTGCCAGAAAGTAACTGTCTGACCAGCTTCTTCCATGGCTTCTTCTTCTATCATCATACCAGGCCAGGAGGCATCGATCTCATCCATCACGGTGTCCATATCAGCAACACCCGCAAAGTAGTCGGTCATGCCCTTCCAGAAGGAACCAGCGCCAACCTCACCAGGCATCAGGTCCGATCCATCGAAGCGCACACTGGTCGCAGCCGCAACCAACTCGGCCACACCGCGCTCGATGTCATCGCCATACCAGGACATGTCGGTGTCCATATGCGGTGACAGTGCACCACCAGCGGCCAACCATTCCTTGACTGCTTCACCCTTGGTGAAGAATTCCATCGTAGCGCGCACTTCCGGTCGGTCGTTGAACATCGCCATGATGTCACCAGCCACCAGATAGGGCTTGCCATAAGCTTCGTCGATCCCAGGCAGGTAGAAGAAGCCGTAGTCTGTACCGGCCGCTACACCCTCGGGGAAGAAGCTGGTGATGAAGTTGCCCTGCTTGTGCAGCCAGCA
>CAZLNX010000639.1:0-2374 GCA_964560795.1 uncultured Anaerolineales bacterium
TTGCCAAATCAAGTGACATGGATATTGTCGCCCTCAGCGACCAATATATTGGATTCCCCTAGATATCAGTGCCGAGGGCACATAGAATATATGTTGGCTAGGAGCATGGATAGTCATAGAGAACACAGAATACGCCTTGCAACGTTACCTTACTACGTAGTCATGCTGGTGGCCTTGCCTGTTGTTATGGCCTATCGCGAAGGTGCTGAGCGTACCAGCGTTGGTATACTGCTGTTCATATGGTGGCTGCTTGCAGCCGCCGGGAGTATCTTGAATTGCCGAAAATGGCAACGGCTAGGTTTTCCGGGGCGTTTCGGCGTGGTCGTTCTAGGATTCCTTGCGGTTGCCCCCTGGGTCTATCTAGTCTTCGTATGGACTGTGGGCCTGTTTGGCGAAATATATTCTGTATTATTCTGACAAAGCCAACATGGCGATCCAGGGCACTTCTTGATCGCACGGCGATCTGCGAAGGCCCTGATCTTGGCGTTATAAGCGGGCAATCTTCATGAATAAACACATCATCGTCATGACATTCATCTTCTTTGGGGTTGTAGCAGCGGCATACGCCTCTCCATATGATCGAGGCATCTTTTCTATCGGCAGCGGTGATCATCGATGGGGTGTATATGAGTGGGTGGACGTGCCAACCGGCGATCCGTTTAAACCGATGTGTAATGTTGTAGTGCTAGGATTAGGTCCAAATCGATCCTGGAAAATACTAAGCTATTCTGGCTCAGTCGTCTCGCGATTTGTCGTCGTACATTTGGTAATCTTTGCCATCATATTCATCCTTGTAAGCGTGTACGGTATTGGTCGTAGGTGGACTCGTTTTAAGTTCCTTAAGCTAACGGCAGTCTTTCTAGCGAGCGCCAGCATTTTGGGCCTTTGTTACCTTAGTTTTTGGATCGGTGGTGGTAGATTACGTTACGCCACCTTGGATTCTGATAGCCATCTTCTTTCAAGTGAATGGCGTCACATTCGCAAAGATTTAAGAGCCTTGGAGCTGCAAAGTACTGGCGAAATAGACACGCTTGCGAGCAGCAACATAACTGATATATACGATTCCCTAAGACGTGCAGCAAGAATACTTGGTAGTAATAAGTTTAATGGGTATGACTTCCGAGGCTTGTGGGGAGATTTGATAAGAATAGAACACGATGCCACAATGAAAAACCTTCTTGAAAATGATCAACGTTCAGAGGGGATTCTCAATCTCGTAAACAAGATAAAAACGTACATCAAGCAACAATTCCCACAGGATGCCCTTTCATGGACACTTGAAATCATTTCGGATCACCCTGAAGCCATCAACTTTCATGCAAGTGATCTACCAAGTGTACAAGAGTTAGTGAGTCAGAAACGATTGTGGCATCCACATGTATACATAAAAACATGTGTCCCCCAAGAGAAAACAGGCTTACTACATGAAATGCTACAAGACAAAAAATACCAGCAACACTGGCCCAATGTCGCTCTTGTATTAAGTATCATTAGTGAGGACGCCAATTCCCTTCCCCTTATAGTCGAGTACGTTAAGCGGCCAGATATTTCTATCTTTGTTTCGACTAAATTAAAACCCCTGATGTATCTGGGCAGATTCAAAAGTCCCCTTGCCAAAGAGGTATTGCTGGCAGCATCTACAAAAGATGGTGCTAAAGAACTGTGTAAAGCATGGATTGACCAAATAAGCTATGACAAAGAGTGGATAAATAGTCCCCACGATGTTATACGCTTTTCCCAAGAGATGGCAATTCGGGGATTGCCTTATCTAGATAACGAAGAATCTGACAACCGCCTAATCGAAATCTATGAAACATTTAAGTATGGAATTTTAACTGGTGAAGTTCCAAATGTCCCATTATCTACCATATCTCAGGCAATGGGAATAAAGGATTTTGTTAAGGATTATGGTGCTGAACAGGCATATTTTTATTTGGGTAATAGAACCCGAAACAATCCACGAACGCAATATTTGGACAAATATGATTTTTCAGAAGATATACGACAAGTCATTAGTGCCGCTGATGCTAATGATCACGCTGTTGTTTTTAGAGGGGCAAGGCCCAGTACTTGGGAGGGCCGTTGGGAAGATGGTACAGGATATTGGCTTCAGATATCCATTGAGGACGGAGAATTTCGACTAGAACGTTCAGGCAGTGGTTCAACACTCAAGGTATTGAGTATGTCGCCCGACTCTCGCACCCTAAAGTATGACGAAAGCGGGTGCTACTTGCGTACTCTAGTTCTTCGAAGCGAAAATGTTGCAACAGATGAATGTTACGATGTGCATGAAGACAAAATGTGGAAATGTGGCGTACTGTGACCAGCGTCAACTATTCTTTTCGTTGACGACAATTATTCTTACCGGTACGAA
>CAZLNX010000640.1:0-2370 GCA_964560795.1 uncultured Anaerolineales bacterium
TTTCTCTCTTTCCTTTTGTCCTTTTTGGTTCCGGCTCGTCCGGGTTAGGGTCTAATTGATAATATTTTTTATATCTCCCAATGATACTGCACAATAAAGGAGATATAGGGTTGGCCTTTGTGGTAGGTGATGCCTATCGCCCAGGTACGCCAATCCAGTTCTTGATCTGCGGGAGCTGACCGATACAGAGCGATGTAGCTGATATTCTGATATTCATAGGGCCAGATGATGAATCCTGCAGAGCCACCACTACCATTCTCCAAATCATTGCAATGGTGGGTGTAATCCTCGTTGAAGACATCATCCATCCAGGGCAGCACTTCATCGCTGAAGGTACCCAGGATTGGCATCCCGCTGCCATCTTGGACGCCCCAATCGTAGGCCGTGGGGTTTTCGAAAATGCGGTTCATCTCTTTGGCAGAAAAAGAAACTTCTGGATTCCACCAACTGACGCGGATGGTCAACCCTTTTGTGGGGTTGACTACTTGGCTAAGCGCATCTCCATCACGGGTTTGGATTGCGGAGACAAATTTATCGATCAAAGCGGTCACTTGCGGATCATCGCAGAAGGTATCACCATCAACAATCTCTGTGATGAAATGGGCATTCACCCACCCCACAGTCCCGGATGGGGTTTCGATTTCCACCCACATAGAATTCCCAACTTTTTGGCGATTCCCCGTCATAGCAATTCCGGTGGCGTGAGGATCTAAGGTATCGATGATGCCGTTATCCACCCCGGGGCCAGAGCGTACGTTGAGCACATCCCCCTCGGAGACAAGGATGACCCCAGATTCAGGTGCCCTCTTAGAGGGAGTCTGAGACTCCTTTGTTGATGGCAGGGGAGAGGCAGGTTCTGCCGTAGGCGGGAGCGTGGCAATATCTGGGGGCGGGCTGGTTTCCAAAGCAGGAACTTCGGGCTCAAGGGTTTCCCCTGTTACGAGGCTACAAGCCAACACTGCAACTAACAGCGCTACTAGAATAGAAAAAGCTTTTCGTTTCATCATCAGCATACCTCTGTCTAGACAATTTCACATTTCAATATTCTCTGGGTATGTACAAGAGAACCAAATCAACCACTTGGCAACCCACAAAGTGAAATTGTCAGATTACTCGGCAAATAAACCTGTCACTATTTGTTTTAACTCATTTACGAGGCAATGATATACCGGTGTAAATCAGAAGCGTACCACGATTTGGGGGATGCGTCAAAAATCGATGGGGGTGCATAATAAAAACTCCCGCTCATTGAATAAGCGGGAGTCAAAATCTAGCTAGATCGACACATTTTTATTTGGTGATCATATAGGCTAACCCAACCGTGCCGGGGCCAGCGTGGGTTCCGACTACGGGGCTGACCTCTGAGAACACAGATTCATCCACGTTTCCCAGGCGGTTCACTGCTTCATCTAGCAGGGCACGAGCATCATCATATGCATTCGCATGCAGGGTGGCTAGCTTCACAGACTTGCTGCCTTCAGCTCGCCCTTCAATTATTTCTACCAAGCGCATTTGGGCCTTTTTCTTCGTGCGAACCTTTTCAACAGCTTCTACTCGCCCATCCTTAACTTCCAAGATAGGTTTCAACTGCAATGCCGATCCCAAGAAACGCGAAGCCCCTCCGATACGCCCGCCTCGATGGAGAAACTCCAAAGTATCTACGGCGAATATCACACCAACGCGGTCTTTGATATCTTCAGCGATCGCCTTGCATTCAGCTAACGATGCTCCTTTTTGGGCAGCGCGGGCAGCTTCCAAAGCACAGAAACCTAATGCCATCGCAATACTCTCCGAGTTGACCAAGTCGATATTGGCATCCGGGAAGAATTCTATGGCCTGGGTGTACGAGTTGATCGTCCCAGAAAGTTTGTCGGAAAGAAGAACACACAATACATCCTTGCCCTCGCCAAGTAATCGTTCAAATAGATCTTTGAAAGTGGCAACGGTCGCTTGCGATGTGGTCGGTATAACATCGGCCGTCTTCAAGCGCTCATAGAACTCAGTCGGTTGGATATCAATGCCATCCAGTAAAGTTTCCTCTCCCCAAATAAGCACCTGGGGAATAACAGTGATTTCATATTTTTCTACTACATCAGGGGGAAGATAAGCGGTGCTATCGGTGACAATTGCAACTTTAGACATGATACATCTCCTTTGAAATGAATGAAAAAGGGAATGATGGGAAAAAACCTCTCAACAAATTTACAACCCCTTATTTATGACAAAGTTACGAGGCCCTCACATCTAAAAGAAAATATTATGTTTTATCCGTGAAACCGCACACTCACATTTGATCCAATTTTGTATCGTCAATGTTAATAACTCATGTTACGCACCTGAATAGGGCATAACGGGATAGAATCAGGTCAA
>CAZLNX010000641.1:0-2361 GCA_964560795.1 uncultured Anaerolineales bacterium
ATTAGTTCAGCCGTCTCAAAATGGGAAGTTATTTTTGCACGCCTCCTAAGTTCCGCACCATGGTGATGAATGCCGAGGAAATGAAAGCCGAATTAGCGCACTTGAATGAACTGCAATGGCCGGATTTCAAAATTACCAATGATCCCCGAATTACAAAAATTGGTCGCATTCTTCGCAAGACCAGTTTGGATGAACTTCCGCAATTGTGGAATGTCGTGCGTGGTGAGATGAGTTTGGTGGGGCCGCGTCCTACATCCTTTAGTGCAGAAACTTATGACCTCTGGCATACAGAACGATTAAAAGCAGTCCCTGGAATCACGGGCTTGTGGCAGTTACTTGGCAGGGGGGAAACTGAATTTGATGAAAGGCTGCGTATGGATATCGCCTATATTGAGCGTCGCAGCCTCTGGTTGGATATCCATATCTTATTCCGAACAATATTTGTTGTTATTGAACAACGGGGAGCAAAATAATGTCGGGCAAAATTGCCTATATCATGTCTCGCTTTCCCCATCTTCCTGAGACATTCATATTGCGCGAGATGAATGCGCTTGATGCCATGGGTTGGGACATCGAGCTTTTTCCTCTAATTCTCCAAAAACAAGCCGTGCTTCATAAAGAATCACAAGCTTGGGTTGAGCGATCCCATTACGCACCATTTTTGTCTTGGGAAGTTCTCAAAGCAAATTTAGAGACTTTACTAAGAAAGCCAATTCGCTATCTGAAAACCTGCTTCAGGGCGATGTTGGAAAATTTTTCCAGTCCGAAGTTTTTTGCCCGTACGTTGGTTTTATTCCCGAAAGCGGTTTTGATGGCTTACTTGATGGAACGTCAAGGTGTGGATCATATTCACGCCCACTATGCCACACACCCGGCGTTGGTGGCCTGGATCATTCATCAGCTTACAGGATTGAGCTACAGCGTGACTGTGCACGCTCACGACATCTTTGTAGACAAATCCATGTTAAAGACCAAGTTGAGCGATGCGACGTTTATTGCCGCGATATCAAAATTCAATCGCAGTTTCCTCGCCAGGGAAGTTGGGGAAGAAATTCGAGAGAAAACCCATATCATACATTGCGGCATTGTCCCATCGTGGTATTCCGATAATCTTGAGATGAATAGAGCCCCCGAAGAGCCTTTCGAAATTATCAACATCAGCAGTTTGCAGCCTTACAAAGGCCAGATTTATCTTTTGGAAGCCTGCGTACAGCTTAGGGAATGGGGGATTCCATTCCGCTGCCGGATCATCGGTGAGGGGGATGAGAGATCTACTCTTAAGAGGTTTATTGAGACCAATGATCTACGTGATGATGTCCAACTATTAGGCGCGCTACCTCAAGAAAAGGTCGCCGAATTATTACCTACGGCACATTGCTATGTGCAGCCCAGCGTAGTGACATCAGATGGGAAAATGGAAGGTATTCCTGTTGCCTTGATGGAAGCTCTTGCTTCAGGTTTGCCCGTTGTGGCGACGAGGATTTCAGGGATTCCCGAGTTGATCCGATCAGGAGAGACCGGATTGTTAGTTCCGCCCGAGGATGTTGAAACACTAGCATCAGCGCTCAAAGAGATTTTTCAAAATAAGGGCTTTGCGGCAGAGATGGCAATGGCGGGTAGAAATCTGGTGCTAGATGAATTCGACCTGGACAAAAATGTTGAGCTTCTGGCTGCGCGATTCCAACAAGTGATAGTATCGAATGGGGCTAGTAAACAAAAATCAAACCATTAAAAATCGAATTTTTATCGTGAAAATTCTGTTGAATGGAAAAGATTTTTTGTGTTAGTGATTTTTCTTAATTAACAATGAAAATATTGTTAAGGTTACTAGCGAACTATTGCATCATTGCTCAAAAACAGATATTATATGATTGCGTATAGATATGAAAAGCCTCGATATATTTAGGCATTTTCGACAGGTGATTATTAATTGATCCTATAGACATAGATGCTCTTATACTGAATTTGAGAAGGAGTAACTCATGGAATTCAAACTATATCTTCAGATGTTGCAGCGCAGTTGGTGGATTGTCCTCCTCACCGCGCTGGCTGCGTTGGTGATTGCCTTAGCAGCGGTTTTCTTCATTCCTCCAACATTCCGCTCTACCGCGCGATTTGTTGTCAGTCCAAACTTAGAACAGATAGGGTTGCAAGATGACACCGATTTGCTGCGCAGTTTGGAAGCATTGGATAGGCGATCAATCATTGCTACCTATGCTGAGGTAGTCAACAGTGAACGGATATTTAATGAAGCGGTTGCTGCCTTGGGTATGTCTCCTGCTGAAATTTTGGAATATACCCATACAACTGTGACTCTACTGCAAAAAGGGTGCTAGACCCTCCTCAAAACAGCAAAAGTTT
>CAZLNX010000642.1:0-2345 GCA_964560795.1 uncultured Anaerolineales bacterium
CTGTTCATGCTGCTAAATCGCAACTTTCACCGCCATAAGTGGCGAAGGTATTGCATAATACTTATGGATATTGATAACTTCAAACACATCAATGACACATATGGTCATGCTGAAGGGGATGTCGTCCTTAGGGTGGTTGCCGACATTCTTCAACAAGAAGCACGCGAAAGTGACTTTGTATCCCGTTACGGCGGGGAAGAGTTTACCGTCGCCCTTCCCAGCACTGGTGAAAATGGAAGCCTTATGTCAGGCGAGCGATTTCGGGCTGCGATAGAAAATTATCCTTGGAAACATAGCCAAGTGACCGCCAGCTTTGGGATTACGACCGCAGAAGGAGGTCGCCACAAAAAGGAAGACACGCCATCTCTGTACAGCAAACTTTTAGCTCAGGCGGATAAAGCGCTATACCAGGCAAAGAATACTGGTAAGAACCAAGTTTGCCATTTTAGTACACTGACCGGGTCGTGAAGTTTAGGAACATAGTCCCAGTTCTGAATAATTTGGAGAAGGATTCTGTAGAAGAATTGCATGAACTCCAAATACAAATAGGAACTCATCGCGGAAAACGAAAATTACAGGGCGTTACTTATGCACCCTGTGGAGAATAGCCATGATAGATCAAAATAATGGTTTGAATTGGCGTTGGATTGCAGTAGTATCCTTTTACCTTCTGGTTTTGGCAGCCGCGGTGACCTGGGTTTATACACAGGAACGGCAGCGTATATTAGATCAGATCGATGAGCGCTTGCGTAATACTGCTTTGGCGATCCCCCACATACTGGCTGAAGATTTTCATGATCGAGCGGTTGGGCCAGATTCGATTACAGCAGAGGAAGAAGCAGGAAATATTCAAGCGCTGACCGCATACGTCAGGCAAGTGAATGTAGAAGCCTTTGGAACATTTGTTAAATATGATGACGGTCTCTATTTCACCGCCTCTAATGCGCCACCAGAAAACTGGCCAGAAGGTGCCTATTATCCATACCGCTATTTCGAAAAGTATGACTACCCAGAAACTATCGCCCTATTTCGACTGACTAATCGTTGCACTTACGAGTTGAATCTAAGCATTATAATTCTTACGAGGTTTGACATGAAATTTAAAGAGATCAAAAGCATGAAGCAACAGCTGTATCAAATAGCTGCCAATCACGGAATCAAGAAAGTGTATGTGTTTGGCTCCGTTGCGCGCGGTGAAAGCAGCGAAGTCAGTGATATTGATTTCTTAGTGGAGTTAGAACCTGGCGCATCGGTATTTGGCGTTGGTGCATTTCAATATGAAGTTCAGAAACTCTTAGGATTGCATATTGATGTTATTCCAACATTTACGCTTCCCAAAGTAAAAGATCGGTCTTTTGTACAATCAGTTCAAGCTGAGGCAGTTGCATTGTGAAAGACGAAAAAAGATTTCACGATATTCTTGACGCAATCGAAGCAATTGAAGCCTACTCTGTTTCCAGCTATGATGAGTTTATAGAAGATCACAAAACACAGGATGCTATCCTTTACAATCTGATCATTATCGGTGAAGCAGCCAGCCAGATTTCCTAGAAGTTCCAAGAAGAACATTTTTCAATCCCCTGGTCATCCATGATAGGTACGCGAAACATCATCGTGCATGGCTATGACCAAGTCAAACTCCAGATCGTTTGGGAAATTATTCAGCGCGATCCAGATCATCTGAAACAAGAGATCACCAAAGCACTAACATAAAGAATTCGATACTTCCCCCGCCCAGCGGCTAGAGGCAGGGGGACACGAACGTTTTGGGCGGCCTTTGGCCAGGGAAGGGTTGATCAGTGAGTGCCGCGCAAGTTGAATCGCAGAACCAAAAACAATCCCCGATGATTTGGGGATTGTTTTTCTTTTGGACAAGTTGAGAGTTATGCCGGTACGGGTTTCTGCTCGCTTTCACTCTCGAAGCGTGTTGCACCATAACGGGCGGCCAGGATTCCAAGACTCTTTTTGCTGTAGTATGTTCGATCTTCATATGGCTTCCAATACCAGCACTTGCGCTTGGAGTGCCAGCGACAATTGAAGGCTTTGAGATCTTCCTTGTAGGGCTTGGTATCGCCGACAATCCAGACCCATAGACCGATCAACCAGATTTCGACATGATCCATTTTTAGCTTCAATAACTTGCTGATCGTCTCGATGATGGCCTGCTCGCGCTCGTATTCATAGCGGTAGGTGAATTCTTTGTCACCGTCTTTGTGGGTGTGACCGTTGGCTCGCTTCAGGGCTTCATGGTATTCGTTATTTATATCCTGCATCGTGCGGGTATCTCCGCCGTGGTCGGGGTGATTTTCAAAAGCTAATTTTCGGTATAAACTCTTGATCTCTTC
>CAZLNX010000643.1:0-335 GCA_964560795.1 uncultured Anaerolineales bacterium
TTCCTGAAAGTTCGAAAGAGGTGCAGTATGAAGCATAACCATTTGCATTGGGCGCCCGAAAAGGGGTGTTGATGACGTGAATGCCTTCAGACTCAAACACAGTATCAAAAGCTTTGCTGAATTTGGTGTCGTTATCGTGGATCAGGAAGCCTATAGACCTATCTTGAACAGGTAATTCCCAAACTAGCTGACGGGCTTGTTGAATGATCCAGAACTCGTTGGGATTGGTGGCAGAGGTCTGCAAAACCTTGATCACGGGTTCGAATCCCGTCGTCGCCGCAAAAAAAAAAAAGCCCGGGGTTTGGGCCCCCCCCCCGCCACGCGGTTTTTTTTGG
>CAZLNX010000643.1:345-2323 GCA_964560795.1 uncultured Anaerolineales bacterium
GGGGCTGTGGTCTGCAAAACCTTGTTCCGGGGTGCTAATCCCGTGGTCGCCTCAAAAAACAGAGTGCCTGGGTTGCTGCGCAACCCAGGCACTCTGTTTTTTGAGGACATGGTCATCGAGGAATGGCTTGCCGCGCCAATCTATCGACACGTTCATTCTCTCGGTGACCAGCATGGCCGCGCACCCAATGCCAGGTGATCTGGTGCTCTTGAATGGCCTCGTCCAGGGCTTTCCAGAGGTCCTGGTTCTTAACGGGCTTCTTGGCCGATGTCTTCCACCCTTTACGTTTCCAATTCGCCATCCATTCGTTGATCCCCTTCTTGAGATATTCCGAGTCAGTATAGAAATCCACCTGACAGGTTTCTTTGAGCGCCCGGAGAGCTTCCAGCGCGGCAGTCAATTCCATGCGGTTGTTGGTGGTCTTTTGTTCGGATCCAACAAGCTCTTTCTCATGTTTGCCGTAGCGCAATAATGCTGCCCAGCCGCCGGGCCCGGGGTTCCCTGAGCAAGCGCCATCAGTGTATATCCTAACGTGAGCAAGTTCGGTCATAAGATTCTGGGGTTACGAAAAAGGCTGGAGCCTGTTGGCTCCAGCCCATTTTGCAAACAATTGAGTGAAGTTAGCCCTCAACTTCAGCCACAAGTTCAGCGGCGTTGTTATTCAATTCCTCCAGATAGGTGGGAATCATATCGAACTCGCCCTGAATGATGAGATCGCCAGTGTCGCCAAGAGCGCGGCGGACTGAGGACCAGGAAGCCCTGGCCGGTTCTAGCTGACCGTACTGCATCAGCCCAAGGCCGCCGACCCATTTGGGATTAGCTTCAGCATAATCCTTCAGAAGATCTTCTGCACTGACACGCACCGGATAGTAAGCGCTGGCGTTAATCCAGGTAGCCTGAGCTTCGGGGGAAGTCAGGTACTTCAAGAACAACCAGGTCGCCCGGTTCAATTCTGGGGTGGTGTCGACCATAGCGATGAACTGGCCAAAGGCATCCACGGCCATCTCGCCATCTGGGCCCAAGAAGGGTAGATAGTACCATTCATCTTCAGAAGCTGCATCTTCGAAGGCTGCCAACTGGTAAGGCAGACCAGCTGTTGAGCTCATGGTGAAGAGCGCCTTGCGGGTGGCAAATTCGGGGTTGGGATAACTCTCGGTTGGGAAAGCGCAGCCCTCATCCCACATCGATTTCCAGTACTCAGCTACGGCTTGGGCTTCTGCAGAAGCAAAATCGTAAGCCGAGCCATCCTCTGTCTGTCCATCATCGCCATAGGCGAAAAGGAAGGACATGAAGTTGGAGGCGCTGGGATAGAGCACCAAACCACCCGTGCCGTCATTATCCGGATCGTCATCTTCGGCATTGGCAGCAGCGGCGGCGCAGGCCTGCTCTTTGAACTCAGCAGCGTTGGCCGGAGGCGCATCGAAGCCCAGGTCCTGAGCCCAAGAAGCGTTGTAGAACAAGACATTGGCAGATTGACTGATAGGCAGCGCAATGCGAGCGCCATCAACAGTCACACCACCAGCGTATGCGGCAGGGTAGAAATCAGCAAGTTCGTCCTCAGTGAAGCCAATTTCGGGATCATCAGCGAAGGGTTGCAGATCAGCAATCACGCCCACTGAATACCAATTGGCGACAGCGTTAGTATAGCCAACGATTGCGTTGGGCAAATCGCCGGATTGGATGGCGGCGTTCATAGCATCTTCCGCATCGCCATAGCGGCCCTGATCGACGGCTTCCACGGTGATACCATACTCGTTGGTAGCATTGAAGTTATCGACAAGAGCGGTCATGCCCTCACCAGGTGCGCCAGTGCCCCATACGTGCCAGAAGGTTACTGTCAAGCCAGCTGCTTCTTCTTCCATCATCTCGCCTTCCATTCCAGGCCAGGAAGCATCGATCTCGGCCATGACGGTGTCCATGTCAGCCACGCCAGCGAAGTAGTCGGTCATACCCTTCCAGAAGGAACCCGCGCCCACTT
>CAZLNX010000644.1:0-2306 GCA_964560795.1 uncultured Anaerolineales bacterium
AGACTTCCGCGTCCAGTCCTACGAAGCGGTGGACAGATACATCGTCGTCGTTCATCTAGCCTGGGCTTTCGTCGAGCAGCGCTTTGCTCAAGAGCGTTCCGCCCAGATCAAGACTTACGGCGACATTATCCGGCGGCATCGGGACGAGCACGCCATCGACTGGTTGACAGGAGCCATCCATATGGCTATCCAAACCGGCGATGCCGAATTTGTGCTCAAGCGTTTCTTACGTTTGGAAGCACTGCCTGCTTAGCTCATGATTGCCCGTCGTCGTGTGCATCATCCGGGTTTTTTCCAGTATCTAGCCCCGGCTGGTTTCACACGCCTTTACATCGTCAATTTACGCCCGTTTTATTTTGTTGTTAAGGTTTTTTTCGCCATTGTCCAGTTATTTATGTATCTGGCTAATGTCAATAAGCTGTGGGAATTACACGCCATCCGTGCTTATCGGCAACACGTAGCAGCTTTGCGTCAGGATACACTGCCACTGGCTGTTTGCTCATCTCGAGCATCGGTAGATCGGAAAGCGTGTCCCCGTAGGCAGCCTCAATGCAAGCGCTGGAAAATAAAGCGCTCACTTTCTCAGCTTTGCGCTGGTACGAATTGACCGGCAGCTCTAGTCCACTCAGCCTACCATCTTCATAGATGAGTTGCGTACCAATGGCTCGCGCCTCGATCTTCCGGGCAAAGGCTTCCACGATGGGCTGGTATGCACCGGAAACCACTACGATTTGCCTCCCTGCAAGTCGCTTTTTCTCGAGTTCCAATAATACGTCTTGACGGCACTTGGGCCACATCTCGTTGAAGACAACCCACTCGGCCATAGCATTGACTTCACTGGCTGGTAACCCTCGCATGAGGCCGATCTCTGCTTTCAGCCAGGCCGTCATCGTCTTCTGGCGATTGATCAAACCAAATTTCATCAGAGGAAAGCGCAGCAGGAAGCGGGAGAAAAACAAATAGTAATTCAGGGCGCTGTAATGCCGCTTGAAGTAGCTGCGAAAGCCGCGCCAGCTTGAGCCGGTGGTGAGGGTACCTTCGAGGTCGGTGACGATTACGTTCATGATTTTTCTCGGGAAAATTTGAATGCACAAATTCCCAAATCTTTACCACATGGGCATGGTTATGCTCCCAATAACACAAAATAGATTATGGCACTCAATGCTAATCTTTTCAATCTCTAACTTTTGATGATTTCACGCTAAGATGTGCAATTCTGCACGTGAATAATGGCAAGAAATTAGGAGTCACTCAAGACCCAGATAGAAAAAAAGTTCCTTCACACCATCGAGAGCTGGGGTTCACACTGCGTATTTTTCCCAGTCTTTTTATCTCACCCAATTATTGCTGATCTAAATTGATTACCAAAGGCAAAAAGGCCTCGACTACTTTTGGATCAAAATGTTTACCAGATTGGTTTTTGATGTAATTAATCACTTTCTCTTCAGGCCACGCTTTCCGATAGGGGCGATCCGAGTTTAACGCGTCCCACACATCGACAATAGCAAATATACGTGCTGCCAGCGGAATTTGCACCCCACTTATCCCATTTGGGTATCCAGAGCCATCCCATTTTTCGTGATGGAAGTAGGGGATATCCATCGCCTTGCGTAAGTACGATATCCGTGATAGCAGTTCTCGAGCATAGGCTGGGTGTTTTTGCATTGTTCCCCATTCTTTGTCTGTGAGCAGGTCAGGTTTATGCAAAATGCTGTCAGGAATTCCCATTTTACCGATATCGTGAAGCAATGCGCCTCGGCGGATATGAACAAGTTCTGATTCACCCACTTTCATAGCGCGAGCAAGCTTAAGCGTCATCTCGGTGACACGTTGGGTGTGGCCTTCGGTTTCTCTGTCGCGCAACTCCAAAGCACGAGACCATCCTTCCAGGGTGGCATCATACGCAAGATGCAGATCCCTGTTGGAGCGTTGCAGTTCTTCGAACATGTTTGTGCTATCGATGGCAATAGCTGCTTGTCCAGCCAAAGCATTTAGTGTTTCCAACCATTCCGTCTCTGCTTTGTGAGGATAGCGATGAAATACTTCCAGCACGCCAACAATTTTTCCTTTGGCTAGCAAAGGGACACCATAATATGTGATAAATTCTTCCTGTGAAAAAGTTTGAGAACGCAAGAAGCCTGTCTTACGCCGAGGTAGATCAGGAATATGGACAATTTTTCGTTTTAAAGCTGCCTGCCCAGCATAACTCTCCCCCATCCGTAAATGGGTTTTTCCGAGTGCCTCTGTGCGAAAACCGCGTCCTGCTGCGAACCGCAGGCTCTGACTCTGTTCGTCAAATAATAATA
>CAZLNX010000645.1:0-2265 GCA_964560795.1 uncultured Anaerolineales bacterium
AAACAAAGGGTAGCACATCTGCCACGCCCCACCACTTCATTCTAATAACCCGGCTCGCAGGCGACTGGGGGTTTAGAGAGTACAATCCACCTTGCGCTCACTTCGTGATGCTTCAGGTGTCCTTCGCACTTTCGTGCTACGGAGCGGGCGAAAAAATTAGGTTTGGGCAGCGCTTGGAGTTATCGAGAACACGAACCACCCTTAGCTCGTGCTCCGCATGATGCATCGGGTGTGCCTGCGGCAAGCAACGTGAGTTGCCCGCCTATGGCGCCCCAAGCCGCACACGCCCCCGTTAGGGCTGCGAGAGAGAATTATTACTTGAAACCAAAATGCGATGGCTGAAACTTACAAGAAAGGGACAATAACGCGAATAATATTTAGTATTTTGTACCCGTTGATAATTGTTATATCGTTTTGGGGTTACTCAAAAAGTCTAGCAATTTTGTTAGCAGTATGTTGGGTAATGTGTTTTGACGATACATTACGAAATCTTGGAATCCTTATGTGGATTCGTAATCAACGACAGAATTTTGAAAATATCACACATTCAAGTGAATATTTGGAATTAGTATCTCAGTCGGGATTGCCATATGCACTTTACCTTCGTGGTTTTTCACGAGAAGGCACTTATCTAAGGGAAGAAGCAGAGAATGGATTTAGTAATCCTAACTTTCGTAGTCCTGTTACTGGTCGATTTCTTGAGATATTGTTGTTCCGAGCCTGTAAACCCGAAAAAGAGCTAGTAGGCTTGGCAAATGTTAGCTACCAGAATCATCCTGGTGGAATTGTTTGGTTAAATCCTGGGGACAAAGATTGGCAATCCGAAATCCATAAACTTATGGAAGACGCTAAACAGATTTTTCTGTACATTAATAATTGGACATCCGGTGTAAAAGAAGAAATTAGTATTATCAATAAAAATTATCTATGTCAGAAAACGATTGTTTTGATCTCTCCCGAGCTAAAGCGCCATAATGCCGAAATCCAATTAACATTGGATGAATCGACCGATCAATGGGTAGTTATTCTAGATGTTCCAGATAAAACAATTTCTTGGATAATTATCATATTGGGACTATTGTTTGCAATGATCGGGATAATAACTGATTGGGGGATTATGTTTTTCATCTCCATCGGAATATTCATGGGTAACGGAATCATGAACGAAGTCCGAATCTATAGTTTAGTTCGGAAAATCAAGCGTCATATGGCAAGTTAACAACAGCTCAATTTGAATATAAAAATCTCTCGATACTTGGCAACCCAACCCCGCTTGCAGGCGACCCGGCTGGCGCCGGTGGGTACTCGGGGCGAAAAGCCAAAATAGGGTATTTTATAGAGTTAGTCGAAAAGTGAAAAACTCCGGGTGGCCGTGTAGTATTCAGGTCAATTGATTTGGGCAAATGGTGTTCAGGGTCAACGCCGCCGGGCGCCTGAAGCCCCCCGGTTACTTCTTTTTGTTACAAAGTAAATGAAAAAATGCTTGATCGTTGCAAATGGAGTGATTACCAATTCGCTCTCCTGAATTCAAATCCTGCTTCTGGATAGTTAAAATATGTTAGTGCAGATGAAGTCAAGATTGATGTACAATTCCTCCTAGATGAAAAAAATCAGAGTAGTAGCTTTCTTGATTTCCCCAATTTATTAGAAATATGTAGTCCAATATTAAAATATTTTGAGAATCAATACGAGTAATTAGCGATATATGTTATACAAGTTATATGAGATCTTTAGCTGGTAATATAATTGGTGGAGAAAGGCGGTAATGATATGAGAGAAATCAAAAATAACCGAGTTTGGTGGGATGAAGAAGCAGGTATCGGGTACTGCAAGGCAGTAGGAGACCTTGATGAGGAAGCAGCGCGTTATATCAAGCACGAAATTGAAAGAATAGCAGATGAACACGGAGATCAGAGCAATTGGATAATTGATCTCGCTCAGAGGAAGAAAACTACATCCAGAGCCAGAAAGGTATTAGCAGAAATTGCCTCGCTACCAAGAGTTTCGAAGTATGCAATTTTTGGTGCTTCAACCTTTACCCGCACGATTGCGAATTTCATTATTTCGGCTGCTGGAAATGCGAATGCCCAATTTTTTTCATCAGAAGAAGAGGCAATTCGATGGACAGATGAAAGCCAGAAATGATTTGCTTATAGAAAAAAATTGCAATGCATTTGATGTGTGATAAATGGAAATATAACTGGATGTAACCTACCGATGAGTGCAGTTGTCAAGATTGAGAGTGGGAAAAGATAAAAAGAAAAA
>CAZLNX010000646.1:0-2256 GCA_964560795.1 uncultured Anaerolineales bacterium
AAACGACATACACCTCGCCCTGTAGAGAAAGCTTTGCTCATATTTAATTGTTAAGGTTCTGGTTCGTAGGTTACACCAAGTCGAATTTTCGGTTGTTTAAAAACGTGCTCATTTTGGGAAGGTGAAACGAAAATGGCCTGGCTTGAGCCATTCTGGCTGGCCGAAATGCATCGCGAAGTCTATGTTGCCATCCTGAAGAGCTGGATTCCGCATGGATGTAAAGGGGATTTCGCCCACCGCGTTGGTATTACCAGAGAATACTTCAGCTACCTTTGCGCGCTGGATCATCCGATTGACGATCGATTTCCAACCAAACGTCTCCCTTCCCTCGAAATGGCTGAGAAAATCGCTGCAGCCTTACCGGCACCACTGGAAATCAGGCGCAGCTTGATCGAAAATATGACCCTTGCGCACGCTAACGCGGCCAAAGCGCATTACGTTACCCGGGATTTCGTTGATCAGCGCCGCGCCGGTGAACTACTGTCTGAAATCGAAGAGGCTCACCAACAGGCTACCTTTGGGGTGGATGCCCCAAATGTGCGCCGGTCTTATCGCGTCGTGCGGGATGCCGCTGCCGGTCTGCTACCCCAACTTTCTCCACAAATCTACCCCGCGTCTTTCGCCCAAACATGCCTCTACATCCACGACGCGCAATGTGTTTTGGATCGCGCCGACGATGCGCTGCGCTATGCCAAACTCGCCCGTCTCGTCCTGGAAAATCTGGATGTGTTCGAACCTGGTTACAGCAATGAGCAGACAGATTTCCTGGAGATCAACGCCCTTCGGGGGGAGGCAGTTGCCTACCACAACCTGGGGTTAGACCGTGAGGTGCCTCGTCTGTACGAACGTTCTCGTGCGACCCCCGCATATCGCAACGCACGTGAATTCTGGGCCCCTTTAGCCGGTCGGGATTTTCTCAATGCCACGGTGGATATCCCTCGTTACAGCATTCGTAAAGCGAAAGCCCTGGCACAGGAGATCGAAGGAATCTGCGAAAGAAAGGGAGATGAGTTCACGTTATTGCTGGTGCGCGAATCATGGCTGCGGTGGCTCATCCAGCGCCGTAAATGGAAACAGGCTGAACGAATCTTTCGCGCTGAACTCGATCGACTCCCCTATTTACCTCACGTTGGTCACCTCCATCGCGCCCTGCTGCTCAAATCCGGTTCATTATTGGCATGGAAACGAGGCGATACGTCGGGCTGGCAGGGACTCATCCGCGAAACGTTGGGCTTGATGCAGCAGGCTGGTCTGAGGCATCAAATCAGACGGGCACGGCAAGTTTATGGATCATCGCTTGATCCCATCTTCGAGGAGTTGCCGCTTCACTCTGGGAGTACTGATGGATGATCTCCCTGATCTTTTTGGATTTTAAGGTGCTGTCTCTTGCTTATTGCGCCATAATATACGCAAGATACCTGTCAACAGAAAAGCCAACTTTGTCGAATATTTGGACAACCTTCCTATGGCATCGAGAAAATGGAAAGAGTTAGGTCGCCGCTTGCGCCTCCTTCGCCATTTAACTGGCTTCACTCAAATCGAATTGACCAATAGATTGACGCGACACAATCTGGTAATTGACCATACTCTCATATCGAAATACGAACGCGGCGAGAGAAAACCTGACAGAGAGCGTCTGTTGATGCTGCTCAGGTTTTTTCGGATGCACCTGGTTTTGGAATCCCCCCAGGAAGCGAACGAAATCCTTCAGCTTGCTGAATACAATTCGTTATCGCCAGAGGAAGATTTATCCCTCTTCGAGGAGCGAGTCACGACGCCAGACTTGGGAACCGCAACCGCCGATGAAATCGAGGCTGGCAACGACTTTGTCTCACCCCTGGGATCGAAAGTCCCATCCCATCATCCACCCCGTGACGACCGCCTCCAACCCATCAGAGAGCCGCGTTTCGATTTCATGATCATAGCCATATGGCTCATATACCTGGAGGTTCTTGAGATCTGGCACAATGTATCCAATGAGATCGTCCACATTCCCGATGCCAACTGGCTTGGCGTTGCGGTTCCCATTGGAGGGGCAGTGCTCTTGGTAATTGTCTTTCTGCTCGTTCGCAATCCCCTGGGTCGTGCGCTAATCATTTGCTTCAGTGCTATCACAGTCAGCATTCTTCTCGTCACTGTGTTTCATAGTTGGGGAATCATCCTCCCTACTTTCAGCACGATGGGAGGTATCCTGCTGGGTCTGCTCCTATTCGTTCAAGGACCAGGTTACTTTTGGCCGCAGTTGGGGAAACCATG
>CAZLNX010000647.1:0-2252 GCA_964560795.1 uncultured Anaerolineales bacterium
CCTCCGCAGCCAGTCGTTCATGCCATCACAGGTGATGGCTTAGTAGTTACGGAATATTATACGAACCACTAGCGAAAATTATCCACTATCTAATAAGCAATCAAAATTTTTTGTTCTAGGGATTGGTGGATCTGGCACATTATGGTGTGCAAAAACTTTCACGACGAAAGTATCTTACTGTTTTCATGAAGCATCGAATGTGCTGAATACTGGTCACAAAGGGGCTTTTACCCATTATGGATTATTAGCCAATCCAAAGCAAATGAGGTTATCGTGGCGCAACAAGCTCATTCGTCGGGGAATATTCCAACTAATGATTGCGGAAATGGAATCTCGTCCTGAGCTGATTGTGGGAAATTCAGATCAATTTGCGGGTTGGTTTTGTGATTCTATGCATCAACATAACTCGACTTGGAAATTTCTTTTTGTTGTCAGGGATGGAATTAAATCTGTAGATCGCTTCTTTAGGACATTGCCCTGGCGCGATTATCAGCACTTCGATAGGATCTGGAATTTGGAGTGGGATACTTTGAGTGATTTTGAGCGCTCTTGCTATCGCTGGAGCATCCGCAACAAAATAATATATCATCGTTTGATGATGTTGCCGAAAACCAGACGATGTGTTGTAACTTTGGAAGGCTTAACGAATGATCTTGAGTTATTATATGATATTTGGCAGTGGCTTGGAATTCCTAGCTGGGCGGATTACGAAAATCGCAATCGTGAATATCAGGGGACTAGAATATCTAAACACCGAAATGGCGGGCTAAAAGACGCTGCGAAGATTTGGGAAAGCTGGAATAAAGAGCAAAAAAGAATTTTTGAGAATATTTGTGGGGAAGTAATGGTGAAATTCGGATTTGCATTTCCCAAATAAAGTGGCGGGAATTTTGATTTGAAATTAATCGTTGGATAAATTTATGATTGTAAGAAATCAAAAATTCGTTGAGCAAGCAGTAAACGAACTTGCTCAGAATCCTGAATTAGATAAATATGCTCTGGACATTGCGCATACCCCAAATGGTGCCTATTTGCTAGATAGTATTATCTATGGAAGTTCTGTATCGCGGCGCTCTGGAGTTTTTGAATTGTGTTACGAGCCCGCAATTTCTGCAGTGATGTCTGATATAGGTAGCTGTGTAGATGTATTCATAGATATTGGTGCGAATATTGGTTATCATACCATTTGCATAAGCCCACTGGTGGATCAGGTTTATGCCATTGAGCCAAGTAAGCCATTATTTAATTTATTGAATCTCAATCTAAAGCTTTCTGGTTGCCAAAATATAAAGGTTGATCGATACGCATTTTCTGATTCGAGCGAAAGTGTTTCTTTGGACGAAAGCACTGTTTACACAAATGAAAATGATCACTTCCCAGTCATTACTTTCGATAGTTACTTCGATAATCTTGGAATAATCCATGGGAATATTATGGTCAAATTGGATGTAGATGGGTTTGAGGGACGAGTTGCTGCAGGCATGAAGAAATTTCTTGCCCAGAATTCGAGCAAAACTTCCATTGTTATGGAGATTACCCCACAAAATATGCGAAATTTTGGTACCGAGCCTGGCGTGTTTTTTGATTTCTTCGATGGCTTAGGTTTCAAGCTTTTCCAAATAGATGAAGGTGGTCTGTTTGACAGGACTAACAACACTTTGCCTATTTGTGTCGCGGGTCGGGAAATCGCTCATCTAGTTCCTTTAGAATCGCTTCGGCAAATTAGGGGTAAGGAAGTTAATTGCGTATTAACGCATATTAATTTGAGCGAAATTCATTCGAGATCGCCTTACTTGAAAAAAAAACAGTCGATTATTGATCTTGTTGATACTCGGGCTGATATTGAAGATATTGCCCAGAGAATTGTGGAGTTAGGAAATCCATTTTTCTTAGACCAATGGCAGCGTTTTTCAATTATTGCTTATAGAACCAAAGTTAGAACCTCATATGATGATAGAATTTTAGAAAACTTCCATGCCTATCAGTTACGTAAAGCATGGACAAGATGGTATATGGGCGATACCAAATCTGCTAAAGAGCTATTTTCCAGGATTTTGGATTGTAACTCAAACCCACTTATTTGGACGAAAGCGTTCATTGGTTTATATAAGATCGGTAATAGTAAATTGCATGACAAGATTCTAAAAAAATCTCTGATTGCATCCTTCAATCATATTTTGGAAGCAGTGTCACAGAAATTCCCCACCAATGATGCTTCAGAATTTCTACGAATTCTATATTTATTGAATTGG
>CAZLNX010000648.1:0-2252 GCA_964560795.1 uncultured Anaerolineales bacterium
AAGTTCATAATGGGTCCATAGGTACTAGTTATAAATCTTTTCTCCGATCCAATTTCTACACTTTTTCTTTGCTATCAGGGATAGATATTTTTCAATTGGTACGCTTTGGAGCGGTATTCTTGAGGATTATCTATACTTGCCTGGTTTATATCCTGATTCTTACAATTACGAGCGAGAGATTTGTGGCTTTAGTTACATCATCGATGATTTATGTATCACCGTACTTTGCAGTAAGATCTTTTATATCATTTCCAGAAAATTTTGCGATCCTTTTTTATCTACTTGCAATATGGGCATTTGAAAAATATCGCTCAACTGAAAAAGCTGCTTTTATATATATCACAGGTTTTTCTTTTGTATCATCAGCATATATACATGCTAAATCTATTCCATTCTTTAGTTTTATCTTTATTGCATATTTCACTTATTTCCTTGTTGAACGAAACATTAACGCAATAAAACACCTAATAATATCTTTCGCAATTTCAGCAATTTTTGTGCTTCCTATTCTTATCGAAACGTTTCTTAGTGTTTCCGTATTACAGAATAACATTAACTTTCAAACAAATGAAACACTGGCAGCTCGATATACGCCTCCAACATTTTCTTCTTACGAAAACCATATAGGCACATTGCTTTTTGTTTCTTCAATATTTGGGCTTATTTACATCGTCAAAAAACATAGAAGAAATCATTTGCCAATTATAATTTTATTTACATTGTCATTTACCTTATCCTTAGGAATGCATCTAAACATTTTTGTGCCTACGGACCGAATGCAAGCATACTTGTTTTTGCCAATCATCATGATCGTTGGAGTTTTCCTAAAATTCGTCTATGCCTCTATCAAAAACACAACAACCAAAAATTTTCTTATTGCCATATCTGTCATTTTGGCAGTTTTAAATGTACTGCGAATTTCTCCGTGGTTTGCATTTTGGCACGGTGAAATTGAAATCTCACAAACCATGAATGAAATCTTGAATAATGATAATGAGGCACTAGTCTCAATCGAAAAAGATGTAAACATGCTTGTTTATCTGATCGATAAACCAAAACAAGTGTGCATTAACGGAACGTATTACAGGTTCATACCATCAGAAAACCAGCAGAAAATTAGAAACTGCGCATCAAGCAAATACATTCTTAGCAAGTCAGATATTCCTCCTGATGAGTATTTATTATTCGTAAATGCTAAGGAGTATTTCATATATTCACGCTCCCCATAAGCTTTAAGGAAATCGATTTCATTGGAATGTTAACTATATTCACAACAACAAAAACATTTGACGGGCATGCCAGAATAATTCAGACGAATGCTTTGGAAAGTTGGGCTCGAGTATCTCCAGAAAGTAAAGTTTTCATTTTTGGAGACGAGCCAGGGACTGCAGAAGCAACACAAACCCTAGATTTCATCCATATCCCATGCGTAGAAACTACAGAAAGTGGGCTCCCCCTAATTAGTGATATGTTTCGCCAAGCTCAAGATATTGCTGACACGCCCTTATTATGCTTCTTGAACTCCGACATAATTTTAACGAGTCGTTTCCAAAAGGCAATCAGCGCGCTTGATAATTTTTCGGGCAATTTCCTTCTACTATCCCAAAGAATTGATGTCGATGTCAAAAAGCAGCTAGATTTCTCTAATCCTAAATGGGAGCAAAATATTTTTCAAACCGCTGAAAAAAGCGGCCATTATGGCGGTCCTACTTGTAACGATTGTTTTCTGTTCCCAAAGGGAATGTATCAAGATATTCCACCATTCGCAGTGGGGCGGATTGGCTGGGACAATTGGATGGTGTTTCACACGTTGTCCAGGGGAATTCCTATCATAGATGCAACAAAAGCAGTAACATTGATACACCAAAATCACGATTATCCTATTGAAGCAATTCGAGTAGTCGATGCACAAATAAGAAAAATCCCAGTTGGAGAAGATACACGAAAGAATTTAGACTTGGCAGGGAAAGGTGGCGAAGGTTTCCATGGCATATGGGATGCAAATTTGCTACTAACCGATGATGGAATAAAATTTCGTCAGAAAAACTTTGACTACTTTCTTCAACATGTGATTAAATTTTCAATACGGAGATTAAATCTTCGCCGACTTTTCCGCATTCTACTAAAATTTAGGCCCGTCTCACGATTTTGGATTAGTATGCGTGGAAGATAGTTTTGTAATTTCAATGGATCATGGGTACCCTAACCCGGACGAGCCGGAACCAAAAAGGACAAAAGGAAAGAGAGAAAGT
>CAZLNX010000649.1:0-2237 GCA_964560795.1 uncultured Anaerolineales bacterium
ATTGCAAGGGAAAGATTGGTGAAAGCATTCGTTTTTTCCCCAATAGGAGAGTGGGAAGGTGATAATGGAGCAGGCACAAGCGGCCTACTTAGAGTACTTTTTTGATCAAATGAATAATTTCCTGGCCTCAACGGCCTACATATACTGTTCAAAGGCATATCAGGAGCAAAAAAAATTCAATGCTGGATACTAATACACTACAATACTTGCCAGATGTCCATATCGCTGATGCAAACGGCCTGAGCGGACGTTCAGATAGGTGTAGTCGCGAGATTGCAGTGCTTTGGCTAGTCGCACAAGGCCATACGCTTCGAAGAGAAATACAATGGATCGTTTCAACGTGTTTTGGAATCAATCATCGAAGCGGGGCATTAAGAGCCATCATTCCTGGTTTGATTGATAAAGGATTGTTTCATCGTGAGAGCCTGCCCGTTCCGGGGGTGCGCAGTTACGGTATGTTACATATGGATGCCGTTCATCTTACCGACGCTGGCCGGAAACTGGTAAGCGGTTTTGGCTGGCCAGTGAAGGAAACTGAACTGGAACGAATGAGGCGACTTCATGAAAAGGGAAAAACTGAAAACAAACACACGGCTGCTGTGCTAGCTTTCACGTACCACGCCAGGCTTCGAGGTTGGAAAGCGGGTGTGATGCCAAATACAGGGTCAGGCAATTATCAATACGCCCCTGATGCTGTGGTGGCAAAAGGAAGCTGGGAATATCATGTCGAGGTAGAACTGTCCTGGAAGATGGCTGATCCCAAGTGGCGCAACATGGCGCGGTCTCATGGGGTGGTCGCGTTATGTGCCAAGCATGAGAAACACCAGCAGTCGCTTGTTGGGGATGTTGAGAGCGTTATCGGGGCAAACGCGCCGATTATGGCCACAAATCTGCGAGCGTTGTTCAAGGATGTTCAAAAAGAACCCTTGGAAGAATTGTGGCTAGTCCGAAGTTAGGGAGATGCAGAACAAGAGGGATTTCGTCTAAGCCAATGATCACCGAATTAACGCAAGGATTCCGCCCCCTCTTGTAAGGCTATCGCGTCAACGACAATATCCCCTGGATAAGTTTGATCCACTGCGAGATATACGGCAACAGTAGATTCTTCGAGAATAGTAGCCAGCCCAATCGGCAGCCATCCCATCAACTGAGACATATCCCATTGATCATCAAGATAAAAGTTGGTAAATTCATCATTCACAATCAACCCATAAGTCCCTTCGACAATCGAAGGATGCTCTGGAATACGTATCCACACCTGGTACAAACCAGCCGGTACACGCCGAAATGGCCAGATAACCAGGATATTCCCTTTCCCCTCTCGATGTTCATCGGTAATAACTCTATACCCCTTATTCCATGATCTCAGATCACTAACATGCTCAACACCCAACCATGCTTTCGTGTTTACACTTGATGTGTAGCCTGCCAAATCATCACCACTGAAACTTGCGAAGTCCGCGTCCGAATCGTCTGCTAACATATACGTCGACCAGTCTGGCCAATCATACAAGTTGATTTCTTCACCATCAACCCAAACTGCGTCTTCAGATACTTTGAGAATCAACAAGCGATCAATCGCGAAGAATTCACCATCGTTCAATTCTGCAATATCGGTTTGGATAATGAGACGCTTACCTACATCTAACCGATAGAACCCTAGGGATACCCAGCATGACTCATCTTGGTATTCTGCAGTATCCAAGTACACTGGTCTCGCCCCAATTATCGGCTCCAAAACCTCCCCATTCGATAAAACATCAAATGATACTGATGTTTCTGAATACCATCTGGTATCCAAGAAGAATATCTGATAAAGGCCTGGTTCTTCGATGGGGTGGTCCATTTCCCATTTGACGGACACATCGCTTGCATTAGTGTAGTAATACTTTTCTTGCTTCCCATCAGACAGTGTATCTACCCCGATCTGCCAGGGGTCATTCTCACTTCCAAAGCGCGGTCGAAGTTCAGCATCTTCGTTATTCAACAACCAGGCTTTCTCAAACCTGACAGGCGCCTTAGGTAAAAGAGCAGTATCGTCCAGCAACAAATATTGAGAGTCGGGAATTAGCGTTGGGGTGATTGTGGGGGTAATCGTTGGTGTAACTGTCGGTGGCCGCGGAGTATTAGTTACAGTCGGTGTGAGGGATGGAGTTAGTGTATATGTTCCAATTACCCTTTGCACCAAATCATGTCGATAAATCCAGCCAAAGTATAGGGATGCCAGTAAAATACCC
>CAZLNX010000650.1:0-2237 GCA_964560795.1 uncultured Anaerolineales bacterium
AGATAGCCAACTACGTAATTACTCAAAGAACAATTGTTGCTCTATTCATTAAAAGGAAATAAAAAATGAATACAACTTCGTACACCCAATTAGGCTCTCCTTATCAGATAGAGAACAAGATCAATGAATTTGAGCAACTTACTCCGCATGCAGCATTAGAATCAATTATATCTACAATTCATGTAAATTTCCCCCACGACGATACTGCGATAGTGTCTAAGGCGGGGGAATTTGTCATTATGTGTTATGACCACGAAAATAATCACATCCCTGGCTATGAAAGAGCAAAAATCAAACATATTTTCGCTGTGGCTAAAATAGTAGCAGAATTAAAAATGGATTCGGAGTCGGTTGCTGCAGCTATCCTTCATGATTGTGTAAAGAATCCCGAATATAGCTTTCAAGATTTAAAAGGCGAATTTGGTTCACGGATTGCAAAAATCGCGAGAATTTCAACTCGATTTCACCCAAAAAACTACATTATATATCGAAGTGAGGCGAGTTTACAGTATGCAATTTACAAACATGTTCTCGATGAAATGAGTTTGGGTTTAGATAGTGTACCAGCTCTTTATATCAGTCTCGCAGAAATTCTTGATATTCTGCGTTTTCGCCCTAATCTCATGTCAGTAAAAAAGTATCAACTCCTGGCATATACGGCTTTGAAAGGGTTTTCAGCACTGGCAGAGCATCTCGGTGTATGGGAACTAAAAGCATCTCTCCAAGATCAAGCGTTTATAATCTTGGACTTTAATAATTACACAAGCATCGTTCAATACATCAAGGCACAAGACAAAATTGCCCAAAGATTTATCAAAGAAGACCTAAAAAAACTAAAATCGGATTTGGAGACGAAAAATATCCAGGCAACAATCACTTCACGCCGGAAGCATGTCTACAGCACCTATGCAAAGATGAAACGAAAAAACATCAGTATTGATGAAATTCCAGATTTAATAGGATTTCGCATCATTGTTAAAGCAGAAGCCGATTGTTACTCCGTCAAAGATATAGTGCATGATAAGTGGCAACAAATACCGGGAGAATACGACGACTATATTTTAAATCCAAAAGAAAATGGATATCAATCCCTGCATACCGCAGTCGCAATATCAGAGGATGTAGATGCGGAATTTCAAATTCGGACAGTGGAAATGAATGAGATCGCTGAATTTGGCACTGCAGCACACTCACTCTATAAAGGAAATGGGGACATCAACGAAGAGCAAATCAACAATTTATTCTCAGCATTAAGGCGTCATCTCCAATGGTGCATGAAAATTAGATGTGCTGAAGAGCGTGCCAAAGCCCTCTCGAAGTACTCATTATTGGATCTGGCTTCAAAGAATCTAAATGGAAACATATTAATCAGCTCGAAAAACAAATCTACAAAGGATGAAACCGAACAAGGTTATGACGACCTTCCCCGTGGAGAATAATTACATCTATATAATCAGGATATGCTCCTTGCAATCAAGGAAATTCTCTTTGAGGTTTCTTCGATGAAATTCCCTAAAACCCACCTGGGATATTTCATAATCTACCCATACACCAAAAACGGATTCCCCCTCCTCTCCTCCCCCACTGACGTCTCACCCATATGCCCCGACAAGATACGCACATCGTCTGGCAGGGTGAGCACTTGCTCGCGGATACTAGTGAGCAGGGTTTCATAGCTGCCACCGGGCAGATCGGTGCGGCCGATGCTCTGTTTGAAGATCACATCCCCGCTGAAGAGTACTTTCTCAGCCTCGCAATAGAACATCACGTGACCGGTGGTATGGCCCGGCGCGTAGCGTACTTCGAATTGATTGCTCCCCAATGTTAATGTTTGACCATGTTCCAGATCAATGGTTGGCTCGGGTCCAGGATCCTCCAGGTTGAGACCGAAGAATTGGGCACCGCCTTTCATACGCCATAAGGGGTAATCTTCGGGGTGCAGGGCAACCATGGGCAGCGGATCGCAGCCATCGGCCACGCCTGCCGCGCCGCCGAAATGGTCAAAGTGGGCGTGGGTGTACCACATATGGGCTATGCGCCATTCGCGGTTTTGGGCTTCGGCTAAGATTTTATGACCATCCCAAGCCGGGTCGATGACGGCGGCTTCTTTGGTTTCAGGGTCAGCGATCAGGTAAGCGTTGGTAAACGCAGGTCCGAGGGTGAAAGTAATAATATCAAGCATATGGGCTATCCACTTAAGGCGGGACAGCAGCGGTAGCCAAAGGATCGTGGCTGAT
>CAZLNX010000651.1:0-2234 GCA_964560795.1 uncultured Anaerolineales bacterium
GGTAAAAGCAATGCCCTGCGGTTGGCGCAAACTCCTTCTACCGGCACGCTGCGTCCGTGCCTAGAAGAAAGCAAGGATTGGGATACAACCGAGAACTTGTATATCGAGGGCGATAATTTTGAGGTGCTCAAATTACTTCAGAAGTCCTATCACGGTAGGATTAGGATGATTTATGTTGATCCTCCTTACAATACCGGTAAAGATATCCTTTACAAGAATAATTTCTCCGACAACATCTCCAATTATCTTAAACTAACAGAACAAGTAAACCTTGAAGGTTTGCCTCTGAGTACAAACACAAAGGCTGGCGGGCGTTATCATACAAATTGGTTAAACATTATGTTTCCTGTGATCAGGCTTGGTAGAAATTTGTTAACAGATGATGGTTTTATGTTTATTACTATTGATCATTTCGAAGTGCACAATTTGATAAAGATTTGTGATGAGTTGTTTGGAGAAAGCAATAGAATTGCCATAGTCACAATTCAACATAATCCAAAGGGAAGAAATCAGGCTGAATTCTTTTCAGAAAATACAGAATTTATGCTGGTTTATGCAAAAAGTAGGGATTCGGCAAAATTCAATGATGTAGCAATAGATGAATCTGTTGCCGAAACTTTTGATCAAAGAGATGAAAATGGTAAATTCCGGTGGGAAAACTTTATTAGGGCCAGAACAAGTTGGTCGAGGAAAAATAAACCGAATAATTGGTATCCAATATACGTGAGTGATGACTTGCAACATATCAGCAGCACAAAGATTAATGGGTGCAATGAAATTTATCCGGTTACCAACACTGGGGAATTTGGATGGAAAAATATTAGAGATACTCTTGATATTATGATTAGGAAAGGGGAAATTGAAGCACGAAAAAAGGGGGCATTGATTGAACTTTATCACAAATACTATGAACAGCAAGTTCTGAAAAATCTCTGGATTGAGAAGAAATATCAATCAGAATTCTTTGGTACTAATGTTATCAAAGAACTCTTTGAAAGCAATGTCTTTAGTTTCCCAAAATCTATTCATGCTGTTGAAGATTCGATTAAGCTCTCTACTAATTCAGATGATATCGTCCTTGATTTTTTCTCGGGTTCAGCAACAGCAGCTCACGCAGTAATGAAAATAAATTCTGAGGATGGAGGAAACCGAGAATTTATCATGGTTCAACTTCCAGAGCCAACAGATAATAAATCAGATGCATATAAATCAGGATTTGAAAATATTTGTGAGATTGGTAAGGAACGAATTCGCCGTGCAGGAGATAAGATCAAAGCAGAATTGACAGAGAAATTTAATGCGCAGCAAGGTCAAATGCTGGTGGCAGAAGGTGAAAAGGTGATGAATCCAGATGATCTGGATATAGGCTTCAAGGTCTTCAAACTAGATAGCTCCAACTTGAGAAAATGGCAGCCGGATGCGGATAATCTGGAAGCCAGCCTGTTTGACAGCATTGAGAACTTTGTAGAAGGGCGCAGTGAACTGGATGTGGTCTACGAGATCATGCTCAAATACGGCATTGACCTAACGCTGCCAATTGAAGATTATAAAGCGGGGGATAAAACAATCTTCAGTGTGGGCCTGGGGGCATTGATGATCTGCCTGGATACGGATATTACAACTGAAGTGGCACAGGAGATTGTCCGGCTGAAGGGCAAAATTCAGCCTGAAGTGATGCGGGTGGTCTTCCGAGATACCGGCTTCAAAGATGATAGTGCCAAGACTAACACAAAAGAGATCCTGCGAACCAATGGCGTGGACGAGATTGTGAGTGTTTAGGACATGGCAGCCATGAAATTTCAATTCAAACCTGATCTGAAACATCAAAAACCAGCTATTGAGGCCGTCGTTGATCTCTTCAGTGGGCAAATTCCAAAACAATCCAATTTCACTGTCCTGTCACCCAGCGCTGCCTTGCAGCCTGGCCTCATGCCGACTGAAAACGGCATCGGCAACCGCCTTGACCTGGATGAAGAAACCATCCTGATGAATTTGCAGGACATTCAACTGCGCAATGGCCTCAAGCAGAGTGAGACTTTAACAAAACATGACTATGACTTTGATGTTGAAATGGAAACCGGCACAGGAAAAACCTATGTCTACCTGCGCTCGATCTATGAACTTAACAAAAACTATGGTTTTACCAAGTTTGTGATTGTCGTCCCTTCTATTGCCATCAAGGAAGGTGTATATAAGTCGCTCCAGATCACCGAAGATCATTTTGCCCAGCATTA
>CAZLNX010000652.1:0-2228 GCA_964560795.1 uncultured Anaerolineales bacterium
TTACCGTACTCCTTCGAAGGCATCGATGGTATCGTCAGGATGCAAGGTAACCAATGCCTTTTTGTATGCACTCTTGCGCACCAGAAGACGACGGCTGAGAGCACGGCGACTGCGCTTGGCAGGCAAAATCATGGTATTGACCCGCAGAACTCTCACGTCAAACAAAGTTTCGACTGCATCTTTGATCATCGTCTTCGTTGCAGCTTTATCCACTTCAAACGCGTATTGATGTAATTTGGCGTATTGGTGGCTTGATTTTTCCGTCCACAAGGGGCGTTTCAGGATGTTATAGATATTTGTTGCCATATCGGTTCTCGCCTATCCCAAATGCTCCGTAATTGCATCCAAAGCCTGAACAGGCAGGATGAGTTTGTCATAGCTCAAGAGATCCCGAATATTCAGGTAATTTACCTTCAATGTTTTCGCATTGGGTAAATTGCGAGCCGACAGAACAATGGTTTCATTGGATTCACTGGCTTCTGGGATCACAATCAATGCACTGCCATCACCAGCGAGTTTTCCAAGAGCCTTCATCATTAGCTTAGTTTTCGGCTCTTTCAGTTTCAGCTCATCCACCACAACGATTTCCTCATCGGCGGCTTTAGCTGATAAGGCTGATCGCAATGCAGCTTGACGCATCTTGCGGGGCATCTTGCTTTCATAGCTACGAGGTCTGGGGGTGTGGGCTTTGCCACCACCAACCCAAACTGGGGATCGTGTAGATCCATGACGAGCTCGACCTGTACCTTTTTGCCGCCAGGGTCTTTTTCCACCGCCAGAAACTTCGCCTCGCGATTTGGTCTTATGCGTCCCCAAGCGTGCATTCGCCATTTGGCGAACATAAGCCTGGTGCATCAAATCAACATTTACTGCGGCTTCAAAGATTTCCGCGGGCAATTCCACCGCATCAACCTTCTTGCCATTCATGTTTACAATTTTAACTTCCATAATTGTCTCGCTCCAACCTCTATTGCTTCCGCGCTTCTTTGATCATTACCAGGCCATCTTTGGGGCCAGGCACTGAACCGCGAACGCCTATGAGATTTCGCTCGGTATCTACCAAGACAACTTTAAGGTTCTGCGAAGTAACGCGATGGTTTCCCATATGGCCAGGCATACGCTTGCCAGGGAATACTCGCCCGGTTCCAGAAGTTGCACCAATTGAACCGACAGCGCGCTGGCGATCCGATTGACCATGCGTCTTGGGACCACCACTGAAACCATAACGTTTCACAGCACCAGCAAAACCGCGACCCTTACTGCGGCCGACGATATCTACATGGTCTCCAATAGCAAATGCTTCAACGGTGACTTTATCCCCTTCACCGACTTCAATATCTTTGACCTGAAATTCTCGCAGGTGCCGAAGAGGTGGCAAGTCATTTCGTTTCAGGTGACCCAATTCCCCACCGGTCAAACGTCGAGGCTTGGATTCACCAAAGCCCAACTGCACCGCTGCGTAGCCATCCCGCTCCACATTGCGCACTTGGGTAACATAGCAAGGCCCAGCTTCGATTAAGGTGATGGGAATAGCCTCACCTGTATCATCGAAAATCTGGGTCATACCAATTTTCTTTCCAATCAGCCCTTTCAACATTTCGGTTTTCTCCTACAGTTTAGATATAATAGGGACTGTAAGCTTGGGCTCAGCTTCATCATCCCCGAACAACACAGTTAGCTATTTTGCTGCAGCTAGATTTGTGGGTAGCTACTCACAAAATCGCTCTTGCGCTGTTCAAGTTTTACATGTGTGTTTACTTACGCACATTTTTTACATATTCTGGTTGGCGTATCCCCAAAAAGGGATACACTCAACCTGAACTTTACTGCTAATAATACAGTTATATCTTGATCTCGATATCAACGCCTGCGGGTAAATTTAACCGCATAAGCATATCAATTGTCTTCGAGTCCGGTTCCAGCACATCGATGAGCCGGTTGTGAGTGCGGATCTCAAAGTGCTCGTGTGAATCCTTGTCGATAAATGTTGATCGACGTACAGCAAATCGTTCAATTTTGGTGGGCAAGGGCACAGGGCCTACAACTCGCGCACCCGTTCGCTCGGCTGTATCCACGATGCGTTTGGCAGATTGATCCAAAACGCGATGGTCGTATGCTTTAAGGCGTATGCGTATCTTCTGGTCAGCCATTATTTACCTATTCAATGATTTTGGTGACAACACCAGCGCCAACGGTCAGGCCACCTTCGCGGATGGCGAAGTTCTGTC
>CAZLNX010000653.1:0-2205 GCA_964560795.1 uncultured Anaerolineales bacterium
TGTGTTTGTTTTTCGTTAGCCCTTTATTTGATTTTCATGGCTTGGTAGTTACGCATAAAATTTTTATTGCACACGAAATTTAAGAGGATTCCATGAAAATTCTATTACTTGGCGTAGGTCTGCAGGGAAAAGCCGCCCTGCATGATTTGGCAAATAGCCCATCTGTTTCACATATCACTGCCGCGGATCTCAATTACGATGATCTGAATAACTATGTGAGCAAATTAGATACAGACAAAATAACTTCTGTGCAACTGGATGTGCGCGATCGGGCGCAAGTATCTGAGTTGATGGATGCAGTCGATGCGGTCATTATCCTCTTACCCAAGGATTATCGCTTGGATATGGCCCGTCTGGCTGTCGAGAAAGGCATCCATTTTCTCGAGACCTCGTACGCTATGCCGGAATATGTTGATTTAGGGAGGCAGGCTGAAGAAAAAGGCATCACGTTGCTACCGGAGTTTGGCCTTGATCCAGGGATTGACCTGGTTTTGGCAGGTCGTGCAATTAATGAGTTGGACGAAGTTCAGGAGCTGCACGCCTACGGGACGGGTGTTCCTGAGCCCCAGGCCGCGGATAACCCCCTGAAATATAAAATATCATGGACGTTTTCCGGCGTATTGAGCGCGTACCAACGTTCTGCTCGTATTCTCAAAGATGGACAGGTTGTTGAGTTGATCCCCAACGAAATGTTTGATGAGAAAAATCTACACTATGTCAATGTTGAAGATGTAGGTCTCATGGAAGCGTATTTCAACGGGGACGCCGTCAAATATTTAAACATCTTCGGGATCACAGAAACAACCCAAACTACAGGCCGTTACACCCTGCGCTGGCCGGGACACTCCGCTTTTTGGCAGAAAATGTCAGGGTTAGGGTTCCTTCAGGAAGAACCGATCCAGGTTGGAGATGCGGAAATCTCCCCTAGGCAATTCGTCCACGATTTGCTCTCTCCCCAATTGCAATACAAAGAGGATGAGCGCGATATTGCTGGCATCCGCATTGACGCGCGCGGTATCAAAGACGGAAAGCGTGTGCGGGTTATCTATCAGATGATTGACCGACGTGATTTGAAAACTGGCCTGCTGGCCATGCAGCGTACAGTGGGGTACACAGCCAGTATAGGGATACAGATGATCTTGCGCGGCGATATTCAGAAGCGAGGCTTATTGACCCCTTCCAATGATGTGCCCTCTGATATCTTCATCACCGAGCTTGAAAAACGGGGCGTCAAAATCAGCCGCTTTGAAAAGGAGTGGTAAGAGCAATCAGGAAGGGCTTACGTACATTTGAATGAAACCGCAGATGAACACTGATAGTTTGTTTTTATCAGTGTTCATTCTATTTATCTGTGGTTACAGGGCCGGAATATTGATATTCCCCTATAGTTTTGGTAATACAATAGACTGCTGCTTTTGGTACTTCCCCTTCTTATCGGCATAGGAAGTTTCACACTCTTCATCTGCCTCGAAGAACAACACTTGGGCGATACCTTCATTTGAATAAATCTTCGCAGGGAGTGGTGTGGTATTAGAAATCTCCAGCGTGACGAACCCCTCCCACTCTGGCTCAAAGGGGGTTACATTGACGATGATGCCGCAGCGGGCATACGTACTCTTGCCAAGGCAAACAGTCAGCACCTCGCGCGGGATACGAAAATACTCCACCGTGCGCGCCAACGCAAAAGAATTTGGTGGGATTATACAGACATCACCCTGAAAGTCGACCATCGATTTTGTGTCGAAGTTTTTGGGATCTACAGTAGCGGAATGAACGTTGGTGAAGATTTTGTATTCATCTGTCACCCTCACGTCGTAACCATAGGAAGAAACCCCGTATGATATAACTCCATTGCGAACTTGATTTTCCGCGAACGGGTCGATCATGCCCTGTTCTTTTACCATTTTGCGGATCCAATGATCCGGTTTTAATCCCATACTTTGCCTCCTTGAATTGCCGATTAATTGGGGAAGTTTACCATGGCTTTTTTGGGGATCTGGACGATTTAATATTAAAATATTCAAGCCCAGCAGAGATCCGCTGGGCTTGATTCGAAAGAGCTTTGTTTCAGTCAGTTCAGATAATCGCGAGCGGCTTCAATGACGGCATCAACGCTTATATCACTGGAAACTTCGATTACTTGGTTGTTGACTACTATCTTGTCAAGCGTAGATTGATGGAAGCTGTTTTTTCGGGTATCATTCT
>CAZLNX010000654.1:0-2203 GCA_964560795.1 uncultured Anaerolineales bacterium
TCAAAAGCTTTCTGATCCCACAAGACAGATCCTGGAAGCAGCGAGCATACTCGGTCACGAATTTGACCCAAAAATCATATTTGCAATCATAGATCAGGACGAAAGCAAAGTCATAGATGCCATCGAAGAACTTGAAAAGAGTAATTTCATCCTTATAACAAAAGCACATCAAAAAACAGGCACATATACTTTTGTGCACGAAACAATCCGAGAGGTTCTTCACGCAGAGATAAATACCACCCGCGCTCGGCATCTTCATTACAGCGTAGCGCGAGAACTTGAAAGCAAGTATAAAGACATCCATTCTCACATCTTGGCACATCATTATGAAGCTGCTGGTGAATACCTACGCGCCTTCCGCTTTTGGATCAGAGCTGGGGACCAAGCTAGAGAGTTGATTGCTACAAGCGAAGCATACAACCTTTACCAGCGCGCCAACGATTTACTTAATGAAGTGGAGAAAGAAGTCTTAGATGAAGACATCTACATTCTCTATTCTCAGTGGGCTGAAATGGCTTACAACTTCAATGAAACGGATACCCTGAATGAATTAGGAGAAGAATTACTCATCCTCGGCAATAAACGAAAAAGCCCTTCGTTACTTGGAACAGCCTACGACATACTGAGTGATGCCTGCTTCACAGTCAATGATCTAACTGGTGGGTTGGAGAATGCTACGCTTGCTATATCGCATCTTGAGAACAGCAACTACCTTGCCAAACACATTCAGGCTTATAATCATCAAGGTGTTTTTTACTATATGTTGGGCAAATTATCGGAGGCTAAGGAATCTTTCGAGGATGCATTAGCACTTAGCACAGGTTCGCGGTCTCGAAAAGTAGTGGGCTATCGTAGCCATTCACACTATCAAATGGCTTTGATTCGAACCTTTGAGGGTTATCCTGAACACGGATGTGATCACGCCATTAGGGCAATCCAAGATGGGGAAAGCAGTGATCCTTATTTCGCCCTCTTTCCTGGTTTGAGTATATCTGCTCTGACCCATTATTATGCAGGAAACTATCAACAATCCTTCGATCATGCCCAAGAAGGTATTAAATTGGGCAGCAAAACCCGCGCGGTTCGTTTGCTTGGATATACTCATTCTTATGCATCGATGAGCGCTTTAGGGATGGGCAACATTGGAACCGCAGTCGACCATGCAGAGCAAGCGATAGAAATTGGGGGAAAATACCAACTAGATGATGTCGCGGCGCTTGGACATAGTCAAATGGGTAATACCTACCGGATTTTGTTAGATTACCCATCTGCAATAGATTCCTATCAGCAAGGTGTCCAGCTCGGCGCAGAGCATTTTATTGGTTTGGATAACGCATTTCGCCTTGGGTTGACATTGCACGCTGTCGGTCAAAGAGACGAAGGATACAAGCTCCTCAATGAAGCACAACAGGCCTTTGAATTCATTGGCATACAATTAGGTGCAATCCTGTCTCAAATCTCTATGACAATTACTTATACACGCGCCGCTGAGTGGGAAAAGGCCAGGGAGCTGGCAATTATCCTCGAACAGGAAACAGCCTCTCGTTCTTTGAATGTACATCACGCACTGGTGACCATGCTGTTAGGTCAAATCACAATGAATGATGGCGAACCCCAACTCGCTCTTCAACATTTATACAAGGCAATCGAGATTGCGAAAAATGCACTATCTCCTACCATAGAATTGAGTTCATATTATCAGTTGTTCAAGATAGTAAATGAGAAGGAGAAAGCTGAGATTCGCGAACGGACAACCGATCTCATCGAAAAGCTTGGCAGCAGCATTAAACGCTCTGAGAACCAGAAGAGGTTTGAAAAAGTACGAGAAAGAGCGGATCAAGAAATCGGCATCGCTTGATAAACTCCAAAGCGAATAGTGTCTCCCTTCTTATTCTCATCAAATTCCAGCCCCAAGATGATGGCAACAATTTGGCAACGCCAAATTGTTATCTTTACACCGGTATTACCCTCTTCTGGAGGTAGGTGTTGGGGCATCATCTTATAAGCACAGGGGCCCTGCCTCGATACAAAAATCAGCAGCGAAACCGGGGATCAAATTCGCTGCTGACTTTTCCTTAACTCTAATTCATTGGAAATTGCTCATAAAATAAAAAGTCTGAAAGGTCACCTTATATTGTGGATTAGATATTAAACACCACCATAATAGCGGGTATTGCATAATGCGAGTGCAGTTTCCCCACTT
>CAZLNX010000655.1:0-2195 GCA_964560795.1 uncultured Anaerolineales bacterium
GGCCTGGGTGCTGAAAAGATGTGCTTGTAAAAGGTTTGCATGATTTAGAATCTCCTTACGAAATTGGTTTAGTCAACGATTGAATAAGCATTGGCTTCTTACTTACGAATTTGGATTATAATTACACCTCCTTCCACATTATTGCTACTGAAATCCTTAGTTACTCAATTTCCCCATGGGCAAAAATCGTTCGTCTCCCTGGCTTTTCATAGAACAGGTATTACCCTGGCTTGTACTTGTCATCCTAATAATGTTCTCCTTTGCTAAATTCGTTGAGATACCTTACGCCGGTATTCGGTATGAACCTGACGGACGTATCGCTCAAATTTTCGTCACCTCTAGTAAGGATGCTTCATTAGCGTTAGACGACCAGTTACTCCAGGTGGGCACTGTACAATGGGAAGAATACACATCCGATTTGGAATTGGTTCTGTTTGATGGCGTAGAAAAAGATCAAGTGGTGCCCCTGATAATCCAACGCGACGGACAGACTCTCTCCATCCCCTGGAGATTTCCAGGTTTCAATCAGGCTGAGCTATTGGAGCGCCTCAATAGTGAGTGGTGGTGGCCGTATATTTTCTGGTTTGCGGGAATGGTCACGATCTTTGTTGTACGCCCAAGAGATATGCGCAGGTGGTTGTTGGTTTCCTTTTTCTTTCTTACCTCGTTCTGGTTAGCCGCCGGAAGTCTATCTACATTTCATATTTGGAATGGAGCGAAAGTGCTCCGTGCCATAATCTGGTTTTGCGTGCCGGTATATCTGCACTTACACTGGTCTTTTCCCGAATCATTGGGGCGTCTGCCTGTATCTGTTCTTTGGGCAGCTTATATAGCTGCGGCAGCTTTGGTTATAGCAGAGGTATTCCAAGTTCTACCTAAAGATGCTTTTTATTTCGGATTCCTGCTCGCTGCTGTTGGGAGTGTGGTGTTATTGATAGGACACTATATATTCAAACCAACACACCGTTCTGATGTTGGGTTGCTGGCAGTAGCTGTACTCGTGATTCTTATTCCCCCGATTATTTATATTACCCTTGAAGCATTCGACATTTTGTCCCCATTAGCCCAGGGTGGTGCTTTGCTGGGATTCCCAGCGTTACCTGGTGCGTACTTCTTTGCAGCATACCGCCGTCAACTGCGTGGATTAGAGACACGCTTATCACGGTTGCCTCGCCTATACTTATTTGTTGTGCTATTTGGCTTTCTGGCAATCATCTTGCTCTCCCTGATCCATCGCTGGACTATTGGGAACGAAGTGACATATACTACAGGCTTAATGATTGTGCCTCTCGCTCTGATAATGGTTGTCGTAGCCATATTGCCATTCTTCATTCCTTTGGCTCTTCGAGGTACTACTCTGGATATCGATAGCGAATATAGCGGATTAGAGTTACGCGCCAATCGCCTCCTACCCCAACTTCTTTTTGTTCCTTCTCTCGGTATCTTTCTGATAGTTCCCATTATCATTGCAGATATTTGGCTGCAATTCCCAGGCTCATCGACACTTATCGGCATAGTGGCTGCAATTACAGCCTCACTAATTACTTATTTTGGTTATTCACCCATGCGTCGATTTGTTGAATATCGCTTACTGGGTATCCCTTTACCATCAGATCAACTTGTAGAAATCTACTCCGAGCGCATCACAACCAGCCTCGATAAGAAGAATCTAATTAATCTCATCACCAACGAATTTCTACCCAGTTTGTTCATCCGACAATCGGCGTTGGTGCGGCTTGAAGACGGTGACCACATCGAGCCATTCTATGCGGTTGGGGTGAATGATCACCAATTACCAAAAGACACCGATATTCCTGCCCTTCTGACCCAGGTTGGGGAATATCGACCCCATAAGCCATCTTCTGATGAGGAGCAGATCTACCCATGGGTACGGCTTGCCCTACCCCTAAAGGTGGGTGGGGAGATTCTTGGCCTGTGGCTGCTGGGTCGTCGTGACCCGGAGGACTATTACGCCCCCAGTGAGATTGACATGCTCAAGGTCATCGCCAATCAAACTGCCATCGCCCTTGTCAATATCGAAAAGACCGAGCACTTACATGCTCTCTATCAAGCCGATGTCGAGCGAACCGAACAAGAACGCGCCAGGCTTGCGCTAGAATTGCACGATGATGTACTCAACCAATTTGCCGGGTTATCCATGAGAATGGACGAAAAAACAGCACTGGATTTCGAAG
>CAZLNX010000656.1:0-2192 GCA_964560795.1 uncultured Anaerolineales bacterium
ACCGATTCTTCCAGACCATTTCAAAAATGGGATCTTATTTTTGCACACCTCCAACGAGTCGCTTCAGAAGAAACCTTGGGGTGCAAAAGCTACTGCAAATTTATTAGATCAAATTGCGGGTGCGCTATCCCTGGCGCATAAACATGATGTCATACACCGGGACATCAAACCCGAAAATATCATGCTGGACGAAGCGCGGAACGCTTACCTGACGGATTTTGGCATCGCGAAAGATCTGATCGAGGGCTCATCAAAGACCGCCCCTGGAATCGTTATGGGGTCACTGTTATATATTGCCCCCGAACAAGTTCAGGGAAAACCAGCCTCTCCTCTTAGCGATATCTACAGCCTGGGCATCGTGATTTATGAACTGCTTACAGGTGAACATCCCTTCTCTGGTTCAGCAAAAGCATCACAGATTGCCAAGATTTTGTCTGAACCTATCCCCAAAATGCGCGACCTTCAACGCGATCTACCGGAAGCATTAGATGCTGTCATTCAGCAGGTGACGTCCAAGGAACCAGAGAAACGCTTTCCGGATGCGGATGCCTTTGCATCAGCATTTCGACAGGCTGTCATGGGTGTGCCCGTTGAAGTAAAAGTTAGAGTGACTGAACCACATGAAGTTAGTGTCAAATTGCCAGCGTTCCTCGATGAAGAAGCTGAATTTGCCATTCAGGTAGTGGAAAAACCAGTTTTTGTTGCTCGTGAGCGCGAGTTGAAAAAGTTAAGTGGTTTTTTAGATGCGGCAATACAAAGGCGTGGCCAAGTTATCTTCGTAAGTGGGGGGGCTGGACGAGGAAAAACTGCATTAGTGGATGAATTCTCTCGTCGAGCTATGGAAGCCAATCCAAACCTAATTGTTGCCAGCGGCAGATGCAATGCTTTTGAAGGGATTGGTGATCCTTATCTGCCCTTCCGAGAAATGCTGGGGATGCTCACGGGCGATATTGAGCCGCAGTGGGCAGCTGGGCGGATCTCGACCAGCCATGCTCGGCGCACCTGGAGTTCCATTCCTCTGGCAGTTCAGATGATCTTAAATCACGGACCACACTTGCCTGGTATCTTTTTGAACAAGAAAATGCTTATTTCACGAGTAACCTCCTCGATTACAGATGAAGCTCCTTGGGTGCAGGAACTTCGCTCGGGGCTGGATAGTCAAGAAGATCACATCGAGGGGATCGAACAGAGTCATATTTTTGAACAATATACTAATGTATTGCGTGCCCTGTCGGAGCAGCAACCCATAATATTGATTCTTGATGATATGCAGTGGGCAGATACTGCTTCGGTTAGTCTCTTGTTCCACCTCGGACGTCGCCTGGAGGGTGCTCGGATCCTAATCATTTGTACATATCGCCCTGAGGAAGTGGCCATTGGGCGACCTTCCGCAAAGATCGATTTGGAACAAATGGAACGCCATCCACTGGAGAAAGCATTAGCGGAATTTAAGCGGTTGTTTGGCGATATATCGATAGATTTGAGTGCTGTGGATGATGTGGAAGGGCGCGGCTTTATTGACGCATTCCTGGATAACGAATCGAACCAATTGGGGGAAGATTTCCGTCTGGCACTGTTTAATCATACAGGCGGTCATCCATTATTTACGATTGAGTTGCTACGCGCCATGCAAGAGAGAGGTAATCTGGTTCAAAAAGATGGTGCTTGGATTCAAGGTGCTACGCTCGATTGGGGAACGCTGCCCGCAAGGGTCGAAGGTGTCATTGAGGAGCGAATTAACCGCTTAGATGAAGAACTCAGTGAGATTTTGACCGTAGCCAGCGTTGAGGGAATAAATTTTACACCCCGAGTTGTGGCCAATGTTCTAGAAACGGGCGAACGCGGTGTTTTACGACAACTATCCCGAGATGTTGAGGCCCGTCACCGCTTGGTAAAGGAGCAAGACGGAGTAAATGTTGGACGTCATTGGTTGGCACGTTATCGTTTTTCCCATGCGATGGTTCATCAGCATCTCTATACCCAGATCAGCGAAGGGGAGCGTAGATGGTTGCATAGTTCGATTGGGGAAATTTTAGAAGAACTTTATGGAGGGTATGTTGATTCTATTGCTGTGCAATTAGCGCGACATTTTAAAGGTGATCCTGAGCGGGAAGTCAAATACGTGACGGTTGCTGGTGTTCAGGCGGCACAACAATTTGCCAACAATGAAGCACTGCGGTATTTTGGTCGAG
>CAZLNX010000657.1:0-2189 GCA_964560795.1 uncultured Anaerolineales bacterium
GTGGCTTCGCCGATACCTGATGTGGCTCCCGTTACAACGGCGATGCGATCATACGTGTCAGACATGGTGGTCTCCCCCTCTTTTAAGTTCCCATTACTGGTGTTAGAAGCTGAATATTAAACAGTTCCCACCCATCCTTATTCAATCGTAATTCCTTGTTGGATATTCTGCGGTTCAGAGAACCAGGGATAATGTGATCCCTTTCCAGGGGTGATCCAAAGCCGGGCGTCCGCTCTCCTGAGCGTGGCTGTAATGCTCGGGTGCTCGGTCGTTCCTGGATTCTTTACTCACGCCATATAGAACTTCATAATTGATAACGACGGGAACAATCAAGTGTGAAGTGGCAGGCTTCGAAATTCGATATTGGACATTCGAAATTCCGGCACCGCCGGCTTGGGTTCTTAAAAATTGCCAAAGCCGACTGACATAGGGTTGTCACTCCCACCCTGTATGACATCCCCACTGGTGCTAAAGCAGTTAATTGCCGGGATGATCCAGAGTCAGCCGGCTAAAAAAAAGAGAACCCACACCCCTTAACCCATAACCCGCAATCCGCCACAAAACGTTGGCGGACAAGCCCAAAGGAGGTCTCAATGGATGAAAAACTGAAAAAACACGGTGCTGTAAGCTGGAGCGAACTGATGACGACAGACGTAGCCGGCGCCAAATCATTTTATACAAAGCTGTTCGGTTGGGAGTATGAAGATGCGCCCATGGAGGGGATGACCTACACTGTAATCAAAGCCAACGGCGAGGAGATGGCAGGGTTGATGTCCATGCCCGAACAGGCGCAGGGGGCACCGCCGGCCTGGGGCCTCTACATTACCGTGGATAACGTGGATGAGACTGCTGAAAAGGCCGCCGCCATGGGCGCCACCATCCATGTGTCGTCCCAGGATATCCCGGAGGTGGGCCGATTTTGCGTACTTCAGGATCCCCAGGGGGCATTCATATCCATCATCAGTTATGTGGATTGATGGCGCACTTGAATTTAGTCATCGGGGCACGTGATACCGGCGTGCCCCGCACCGATGCCGGATGAAATCCTCCAGTGGCTAAAGGTGGGCACAAAACCCTATTGAAGCTTTTTGCGGCAACGCAACCCAACGTCAATCGTCATTAGCCTCCATCATCCGAATCGCTGGCAACTCATCCACTCCACCATAAATTCTGGTAGCTTTATTTCCTTCCGTGTTGTACCCATAATTGGCTCTTTTCCAATCGTAATTCCTTGTTGGATATTCTGCGGTTCAGAGAACCAGCGGTTAATCCCCAGCGTTGCATAAATAAGTTCTATCGACTAATTCAGTATTGCTTGGACTGGTTCCTGTAATTGGACAGATACTGGATGCTTGATCCTGGATACTGGATGACCAAGAGTGCTCAAATGGTGGCATCGAAAATATCCAGCATCCAGAAACCAGAATCAGCTGGTCTCAGCAACGGGTTTCCTGGTAATCACCTTGTAGGAAAACATAAATTTATTCAACTAAGGGGTAATGTGATCCCTTTCCAGGGGTGACCTGGAGCCGGGTCCTCACGACCGAAGATCTTGACGCTGTAGTCCTTCTTCAAATATACACGCTTTTGCGTGGATGCTTCTTATATGGAGGATACCGTGATTAAAAAAGTTGCTATGTTTGCCGCCATCAGTTTACTGGCCGGTTTCCCGGCAATGGCCGCTGAGCCCGGAGCTTACGTCGTTTTCATGAAACCGGCTGACAGGATTGAAGCGTCGGCCAGAAGAGATATCGAGAGTATGAAAATATGCTGGAAAGCTGGGCTGTGCTGCTCATGCCCCATCTCAGGCCGGATTCACAGTGATCTTGCTGAAATCGAATCGGTTTTAGATATTCACAAATAGGATTCGAGTGAAAAGGTAAAAATCACATACACTTTACCCCTTGGCTTGCTTGAACCCTGGAATCCTTCTACCCCAGCTATATTGGAGAAGAACCAATAAGCGTAAAAGGGAAATCGCTCATGATAACGGATAAGATCCTATCTTTTCTCAAAGAGATCGAAAAGTTCAAGACCTGCGAGAGAACGTGCCACACCACACGCGCGGGCCGTCCTGAAAGCGATGCGGAGCACTCGTGGCATCTGGCCATTTTTCTGATGCTTTTCGAAGGGGAATTTGAGGGGGTCGATGTCACCAGGATGCTGAAGATGGCTTTGATTCACGATCT
>CAZLNX010000658.1:0-2188 GCA_964560795.1 uncultured Anaerolineales bacterium
CCAAGTCTACCCGACTATCCGTTTCTCACAAAACCTATTTTTGATCAGTATACAGCGCTCTTCGGGTACTCGTTGGAAGACTTGCGCGGAAAAAAGACAGTCACCATTTGCGAAAGTGAGGCTGAATTCAAGAAGCTGGGCGAGATCATTCAGATAAATTATCCCGAAACAGAACCTTTCCTACATATTGTTCAGTTCAAGAAGAAATCTGGAGAGACCTTTCCTGGGGAAACCAGCCTTTTTTACTTGGAAGATAACCAGGGTGAGATCATCGGATTCATTGGGCTAATTCGGGATGTTACCGAGCGCATTCGGGCGGAAGAGTTGTTGCGGCAGCGAGAGGCAGACCTGATGGAGGCACAGCGTGTTGCTCAAGTGGGCAGTTGGACATGGGACCCAGAACATGATGTTGTCACCTGGTCGAAGGAGATCTACCGAATTTTTGACCACGATCCAAAGCAGCCTGCGCCCAACCTAGCGGAACACCCGGGTATCCTCACACCAGATAGTTGGGAGCAACTTCGCATCGCAATGGAGAAAACTTTTGAGGAAGGCATACCCTACGAACTTGACCTTGAGTTAATCCGTCCCGACAATGAAATGCGCTGGATCAACGCGCGTGGCGAAGCTGTGTACGACACCGATGATCAGGTTGTGCAGCTGCGCGGTACAGCCAACGACATTACCGAGCGAAAATGGGCAGAAAACGCGTTGAGAAAAAGCGAGACAAGATATCGCGCCCTATTCGAACAGGCCCATGACGCGGTTTTCATCCTGGATTTAGAAGGGAATCATCGGGAAGTAAACCGTAGAGCTGCTGATATGTTGGGATATACAGAAGAAGAAATCAAACACCTGTCTTATGAAGATGTCTCCGAAGAGGTTCACAAAAGCGAACAGATATTCGAGCGACTTTTGGATGGTGAGAGCATCCCAGCGTACGAACGCTTGTTCCGCAAGAAGGACGATACCCTTGTTCCCGTAGAAATCAACGTGGAGCTGGTGCGTGATGCTGACGGTCAGCCAATGCACATTCAGAGCGTGGTGCGCGACATCACCGAGCGTAAAAAAGCTGATCTGGCCATTAGAGATTCTGAGGAAAAATATCGCAAGTTATTTGACGAGGCCATTGATGCTATCTTTGTTGCCGAGGCAGAGACAGGGATCATCAGCGACTGCAATGAAGCCGCGACCATGCTGGTAGGTAGAAACAAGGAAGAGCTTATCGGAATGCACCAGAAAGACATTCACCCGCCTGTAGAAATTAATGGAGAATTTTCGAAAACCTACCAACAGCATACCGGAGATTTCGAAGGAGAAACTCTTGATGCCCAGATCATTACCAAAAGCGGGGAGATCAAAGATGTGATGATCAAAGCCAACACTTTTGAGATTAAAGGAAAAAGGATCATACAAGGTATCTTTCGTGATGTCACGGAACGGCAACAAGCGCAAGAAACCTTGCTGAAACTATCCAGCGCAATCGAACAAACCGCTGACCTTATTTTGATCACCAACCAGGAAGGCATTATTGAGTATGTCAATCCGGCTTTTGAAACGCTAACGGGTTACTTGAGCGCCGATGTCATTGGAAAAAATCCCTCAGTGCTCAAATCTGGGCAGCACGATGAAGCTTTCTACCAGCATCTCTGGAATACACTCCACGCTGGTCAGGTTTATCGCGATATTCTTATCAACAAGAAGAAGAATGGGGAGTTGTATTACGAAGAAAAATCCATCACGCCTCTAAGAGATGACCAGGGAAATATCACCCACTACGTATCCACAGCGAAAGATATTACCGAACGGGTGCGTGCTGAAGAGGCGCTGCAAAGGTGGGCGCAGATTTTTGAACATGCCGAATGGGGTGTGGTTGTTGGCAGTCCTGATGGTAAAACGCTGGAACTGATGAACCCTGCCTTCGCGCGCATGCATGGCTACACAGTTGAAGAGCTTACTGGAAAGCCAATTGCCGAGGTGTTCGCGCCCCAAGAACGAGCAAAAATACCAGACTTCGTTCGCAAAGCTCACGAAAAGGGTCACCACACCGTTGAGACAGTCCATATACACAGGGATGGCACCTATATCCCTGTCTTGATAGATATCACTGCTGTAAAAGATGACATGGGCAATGTACTAGCTTGTCAAGCATGATAAGATGGGTATAGTCGTTTCAATTTGATACGTG
>CAZLNX010000659.1:0-2184 GCA_964560795.1 uncultured Anaerolineales bacterium
CACCAAAGCCGTAACCAAAGGTATCGCCATTGGCTCGGCAGTCATCGCTGCGGTTTCGCTGTTTGGCTCCTTCATCACCGATGTAGGGCGCGTCGATCCTACGGCGCTGGCTAACGGTATCCGCGTCTCCATGCCCGGCGTTTTCGTGGGCATGCTGATCGGTGGCGCTATCCCCTGGTTGTTCTCCTCCTTCGCCATTCAGGCGGTAAGCCGGGCGGCATCGCTGATCATCGAGGAAGTCCGCCGCCAATTCAAACTTGGCGTACTTGATGGCAAAATTGAGCCGGATTATGAAAAGGCTGTGACCATTTCGACAGAGGCTGCGCAAAAAGAGCTAGTCCCACTGGCGCTGATCGGCGTGCTATCCCCCATCATCGTTGGTTTGGTGCTGCAGGTTGAAGCCCTGGGCGGCTTCCTGGCGGGCCTGATCCTCTCCGGACAGCTGCTGGCTGTGTATATGAACAACGCTGGCGGCGCCTGGGATAACGCCAAGAAGATGATCGAAGACGAGCCGCGCGACCCGGCCAACAACCTGGGTAAAGGCTCTGAACGACACATGGCTGGCGTGGTCGGAGATACCGTCGGCGATCCCTTCAAGGACACCGCTGGCCCGGCTCTCAACCCGATGATCAAGGTGTCCAATCTGGTGGCGCTGATCGTTGCCCCCATCGTTGTGACTTACAAAGATTTGGGTTGGGGTGGATGGTTAGCCGTTTTAGCCCTGCTGGCTGGCCTGGTATGGTCCATCATGCAAAGCAAGAAGCCTGTTCCTGATACGATCGCTGCTTCAGGCGACTAAATTCACATTCTTACCCCTTGGCCCCTCAATGTTGGGGGGCTAAAATCCTAACAAACCAAATCCCCGGCATCGAGTGCATGCCGGGGATTTTTATGTTTTCGTGAAGATGCTCCTCACCCAATTTTCTGCTGTTTAAGGTCTTCTAGCACTTCACCAATTAGATTTTGATGAATACGTAGTCATCCCCTCGGCATTCCAAATCTCGCTTGTTGACACGGAGTTTGGAAACCTCGGCTATGACCTTCACCTTAGAGATCAACGTCCTCGATCTGGAGTCGCCCATCGTGGGCGTGCCCCTGACCGCCCGGGGCTGGGATGTCAGCTGGCTGGGTGATCAGGCCGGTTATCTCTACGGCACTGCCTTCCCCACCTGGGCGGGCAACACTACCATCACCGCCCACGTTTGGGATGCAGACAACAATCCCGGCCCCTTCGTCGATCTGCACACCCTTCAGCACGGCGACCTGGTGGAGATCAACGCCTGGGGGCAGATCTACACCTACGAGGTGCGCGAAGTGATGCAGGTACGCCCCGACGATCTGCGCGCCCTGCCACAAGATGACTTCGACGTGCTCACCCTGATCACCTGCCAGGGCTTTGACGAATCCAGCGGGGAGTATGGCTGGCGGCTGGCTGTAAGGGCCGTTCTAATTGAAATAGAGTAATACTCCGATATTCTTGTGCTATAATGCCAACAACAAAACAGCCCGCACCATCGGGGACACGATGGGACAGGCACATTGATTTTATCACCCACCCCGATGACTGGCGGTGGGTGTGTTGTATTTTTCAAAATTCAATTTAGGAGATGAAGTCATGGGTGAAAAGGGTAGCAATCGGGAAAAAAGTAAAAAGAAGATAAGGAAAAAGGCAAAGCTTACTTTACTTGAAAAGCGGAAACTCAAGAAGGCAAAGAAGAAATCAAAATAAACAGAACTTCACCAAAATTTATCTCAATACCCGCACTATCGGTGGGTGTTTTTCGTTTACTTAGGAGGTCAAATCATGGATAAAAAAACTTTGGGATATGCGCTACTTATTGGCGGAATTGTTTTAGCTGCCATTTTCCTAACGGCTGATATGACTGGTTTAGGTGAAGGCCTCGAATTTGGTTATAAACAAATCATTGGAACCGTCGTTGGGGCCATTGCTATTGTTGTAGGACTAGTACTTGCATTCAAGAAATAACTTATCTTAAATCATTGGGAAACCGGGGACTATTTGAAAATTGAATAGTCAATGTGCGCTTTGTGGTACGGGGGAGTCAATGGAATTTATTATTCCAGAGAGAAATTCCCTTGACCAATCCCCGACTCGGTGTAGAATTAACCTTGTGGGGCGGTGGCGGAATTGGCAGACGCAAGGGACTTAAAATCCCTCGGTAG
>CAZLNX010000660.1:0-2174 GCA_964560795.1 uncultured Anaerolineales bacterium
GCTGGATGTGGAGCGCACAGGGGCAAAACAATCAGTTGAGGGTGAAGGGGGAGAGGAATGAGTAACAGCTTTAAATCACAATAGTACAGATTCCCAGTTGCGAAACCTGTCCCCCAAACCCGACCAAAGTGTGCCTACAGCTTACCCCTTGTGAGGAGCAGCCGCTGGGCTAGAGCATCCGCGGCGATTTGCCGGGTTCCTGGAGTAATGTAAGCGCAGCGACTTAGGAGAGGCGGCAAACAGAGTGGATTATCAATGTTTACCCGAAGTGCGGGTAAAATTATGTTGCTTGACGATAAATAGTTTTATGCTATTCTAAATATTAGGAGTAACAAGAAAGTGTATTTCTGAGAGACGATCAGAAAAACCTATAACTGACAAGGAGATGATTATGCTTGGATTAAACCTTCGAGATGAGTTCAAAGGACGTCGTCTCAAAGGCACCGCTATTGAATTGACCAATAAAAATAAAACGGGTGCAACGCAGATTTCCGCAGATTCGTTTCTCCAAATTACATATCCTTCATACGATGTACTTAAATCAATTGAGGCTACATGCTCAGATCAAGGTAGGGCAGTAGTCCTAAAAGGAGAGAGAGGGCAAGGCAAATCGCATTTGATGGCAGTGCTTTATCATTCTCTAACAGATCATGTAGCTACAAATAAGTGGTTGGGAAATTGGTCGAAAATATTAGGAAATTCAAATATTAATTCCATAAAACTACGAGGTGGGATGCATGTAATAGGAGAAAGTCTCCACAGGCAGCGATACAAATTCCTGTGGGATTTGCTATTCGACAATCATCCATATGGGGACTATTGCAGAGGAAAATGGGAAGGACTTGGGGACAAAAAGACTGATGTGCCTAGTGATGAAATATTGCTTGAAATGTTCCAAAATACTCCCACTACACTGATTCTAGACGAATTTCAAACATGGTTTGATGGTCTTACCAACACGAATCAATACCCATGGCGGACATGGGCTTTCAATTTTATACAAATATTATCCGAGATTGCAAAGGAGCATCCTGATTATCTGGTTTTAGTAGTATCAGTGCGACATGGTAATACCGATGCTTTTCAGCAAATTCAGAGAGTCAACCCCGTCATTGTAGATTTTAAAGGACCATCTGCAAAAAGTGATAGGTTAAGGTTGTTGCTCCACAGATTGTTTGACAACCGTCTTCAAGTGGATGAATCATCCATAGAGAATTTAATTGGTAGTCATATTAATGAATACATTAGGCTTAAAAGCATTGCTCCAGCAGAACAACAACGTATTCGAGAAGATTTTTTGGAATCATGGCCGTATGCACCCCATCTTATGCAGTTGCTCGAGGATCAGGTATTAATTGCTACAAGCGCTCAAGGAACACGCGATTTAATTCGAATTCTAGCGGATATTTTTAAGCGCCAAGGCGAAGATAAAGCGATCTTGACAGCTGCGGACTTTCGTTTAGATGATGAACGAAGTGGGATTACAGCTTTACTCGATTCGGTAGCAAATCAACATCATGCAAGGCTAAGAGAAAAAGCTCTTAGAAATATGGAGGCAGTATATGATGCAACTACTGGCAGTGGCCAGAAACTAACGTATCTTGAAGAAATTGTTAGTGCTTTATGGTTGCGATCTCTTTCAGCAGCATATGAGGCTGGGGCGGATCGAGTAACTCTGCAAATTGATGTGACTCGGGATCAACCAGTCGACGATAACTGGTTTCAGGTAGAACTGGCCACAATAGTTGAGAATAGTTTTAATATTCACGAAAAAGGAAATCGGTTTATTTTTCAGGAGGAGGAAAATCCACAGGCGAAACTTATTGCAAACGCACGGAATGATAGATTATTTGAGCATGGAGACGATAAAGTATTTTTAGCAAGCGAAACCAGAAAAGTGTTGGTTGGAATTAGCGGAGCTAATCTGTCATATAAGGTTATTGTTTTACCGCAAGCTTGGAAAACCAATCCTTGGGAAGAAATGGAAGATATTTACACTCCAGATTTTTGGGGCGACCAGATACCAATTTTGGTGATTCCAGAATCTCCATCAAATATTGAACCAACGCTTGGTGAGTGGCTTCGAAATAATCTCCAAACTAATCGTAATATTGTTAGGTTTCGGTTATAAACGTAAGGCGGGACAAAATGGCAAAATGATGTAGTAGCAGAAT
>CAZLNX010000661.1:0-2160 GCA_964560795.1 uncultured Anaerolineales bacterium
GCCATCCGCCTGGACGGAGAGGCGCGCTTCACGGCGCGCTTCTCCACCCCTTTTCATTTGCAAAAATCTCTCGGCCTAGATGCCGGTGCTGTCACCGGCGGCGAGGCGGGGAGACTTTTTGGGAAAAAGCGCCCCACCGAGACGTTCACCGCGAGGCTACCAGAATCGGCGGGGCTATTCTTTGTTTGGCCGGTTCTACCCTCATACCCGTCCCTTCTCCCTGCAAGGGAGTAGGGGGAGTAGGGAGACGCGACCAGGGATCAGGCCAGCCAGTTTCGCCTCGACGCCTGACCATGATCAGGACGCACTACTGGCGGGGAAACGAATCTGTGGAAGGCTACCACCCGAAAACCGTTGTTGTTCCATTGATTGTTCGGGTGATTATTGTTGCGGCGGGACAGGCGGGCATTGTTATGATTGTTGTTCCACGAGCCGCCCCGCAACGCCAGCCCTTTGGCCTGTACCTTTCGATTAGGAAGTGTTCATTTGTTTGAGCCAGGCGCCCAACAAGCGTCCGACTTCGTTCAACAAACTGGCAGCATGTTCATAACGCCGAATTGAGAGTATTTCTAGATCGCGCGTCAGGCGCATCCATACCCGCAGTTGGGCTAATTGTAAATCGGCGCGTTGTAAGTGTTGGCGACGCTGGGCATTTTGCGTTTTCCCGGCGGCCACCAGCGAATCCTGGAAGTCTAAACCCAAGCGTTGAATGCGTTCACCTACCCCAAAGCGATGGGGACGCGGGAATTTCACAACCTGGGGGATCAGCCATAGGAGAAAGTCGTAAGTTCGGACGTAGAGGGGTGATTCTTTCATTGAGATAAGCGCGGTAATGAAAATTTCAGCACGGATTGACGCAAGCCCCAGGTGTCACCATAGCGCACATGATTGATCCAACCCTGGATGCTGGCATCAACTTTATCGAGTTCAAGCTTACCCTGGGAGTATGCAGCTAGTAGACGGCGTAACTTGCGGCGGAAGTGGATCACCTTGCGGCGCTTGACCCGCCGGTGCGAGGGATAGACCCGGAAGCCCAAAAAGGGGATGCCAGTATGCGTGGGGAATACCTGCGCTTTGCGTTCATGGATCGTCAGACGCAATCGGGCCATTTCCTCGATGATGGCCTGTTTCCAGGCCCAAAGGGTGGCTTGATCATTCGAAAAGAGTAGAAAATCATCCACAAAACGCAGATAAGCCTGGCATTTGAGCTCACGTTTGACGAAGTGATCGAGCAAATTGAGATAGGTATTGCCCCAGAATTGACTGGTCAGGTTTCCAATCGGCAGGCCGCGGGGGCGGTTGGCAGCAAAAAGCGAATCGCCAGGGAAGTAAACCATCTCGTAAGATTCAGAAAGCACCCCTACCCCACTTTGCAAAATGCGGGTGATTAGCCAAAGTGTGTCTTCATCAGCGATCAAGCGACTTAGTTCAGCATGAAGGAAGGCATGGTCAATGGAGGGGAAGAATTTGCGCACATCACATTGCAGAAAGTAGTTATGACGACGGGCAAAATATTGAGTACGGTCAATGGCCCGGTGAGTGCCCTTGCCGACCCGGTTGGCATACGAGTCGTGGATGAAACGCGCTTCCCAGATGGGTTCGATGACCCGGCAAAGGGCATGATGCACGATCCTGTCGCGAAATGGAGCCGCCGAGATCAGGCGGCGTTTGGGTTCGTGGATGTAGAAGCTGTGATAAGGGCCAGGGTTGTAGGTTTTGGCGCGCAGTTCGTCTTGCAGCGCAAGCAGTTCTTCTTCTTGTACTTGCTCGAAGGCCGCGGCGGGCGCTTTGCCGCGTTTCCCCTTACGGGCTTTGCGATAAGCCAGGTACAGGTTCTCGAAATCCCAGATTTTGGGGTAGAGGTGGCGATATGTTTTCACAATTTAAATATTGTGCAGGATTCATACCAGGATGGGGATAAGGGCATCATATCAAGCTCAAGGGAGCTTGAGTAGCGAAAGGGCTTAGATGATAGACCGGATACCCTTGCATCCGGATGGCAATGCGGGCTAAAACGATTTCGCCCGCTTGCTCACGTCCGTTTGCTCAAACTCGACCCCTTAAAGGGGGAAAGTTGCTCCGCTTCGCTCCGCAAACAGCAAACAGCAAACAGCACACAGAAAACAGAGATTCAGAAAACAAAAACGTTAGCTGGGGAAG
>CAZLNX010000662.1:0-2157 GCA_964560795.1 uncultured Anaerolineales bacterium
GTATTCATCCTGTTAATGTACACATTTCTTTGCCTTAATTGGCGAAGGTATTGATAAGGTGACCTTTCAGACTTTTTATTTTTATGAGCAATTTTCAATGAATTAGAGTTAAGGAAAAGTCAGCAGCGAATTTGATCCCCGGTTTCGCTGCTGATTTTTGTATCGAGGCAGGGCCCCTGTGCTTATAAGATGATGCCCCAACACCTACCTCCAGAAGAGGGTAATACCGGTGTAAAGATAACAATTTGGCGTTGCCAAATTGTTGCCATCATCTTGGGGCTGGAATTTGATGAGAATAAGAAGGGAGACACTATTCGCTTTGGAGTTTATCAAGCGATGCCGATTTCTTGATCCGCTCTTTCTTGTACTTTTTCAAACCTCTTCTGGTTCTCAGAGCGTTTGATGCTGCTGCCAAGCTTTTCTATGAGATCGGTTGTCCGTTTGCGAATCTCAGCTTTTTCCTTCTCATTTGCTATCTTGAACAACTGATAATATGAACTCAATTCTATGGTCGGCGATAGTGTGTTTTTCGCAATTTCGATTGCCTTGTATAAATGTTGAAGAGCGAGTTGGGGTTCGCCAGCAGTCATTGAGATTTGACCTAACAGCATGGTCACCAGTGCGTGATGTACATTCAAAGAACGGGAGGCTGTTTCCTGTTCGAGGATAATTGCCAGTTCCCTGGCCTTTTCCCACTCAGCAGTTCGTGTATAAGCAATTGTCATAGAGATCTGAGACAGGATTGCACCCAATTGTATGCCAATGAATTCAAAGGCCTGTTGTGCTTCATTGATGAGATTGTATCCTTCGTCTCTTTGACCGACAGCGTGCAATGTCAACCCAAGGCGAAATGCGTTATCCAAACCAATAAAATGCTCTGCGCCGAGCTGGACACCTTGCTGATAGGAATCTATTGCAGATGGGTAATCTAACAAAATCCGGTAGGTATTACCCATTTGACTATGTCCAAGCGCCGCGACATCATCTAGTTGGTATTTTCCCCCAATTTCTATCGCTTGCTCTGCATGGTCGACTGCGGTTCCAATGTTGCCCATCCCTAAAGCGCTCATCGATGCATAAGAATGAGTATATCCAAGCAAACGAACCGCGCGGGTTTTGCTGCCCAATTTAATACCTTCTTGGGCATGATCGAAGGATTGTTGATAGTTTCCTGCATAATAATGGGTCAGAGCAGATATACTCAAACCAGGAAAGAGGGCGAAATAAGGATCACTGCTTTCCCCATCTTGGATTGCCCTAATGGCGTGATCACATCCGTGTTCAGGATAACCCTCAAAGGTTCGAATCAAAGCCATTTGATAGTGTGAATGGCTACGATAGCCCACTACTTTTCGAGACCGCGAACCTGTGCTAAGTGCTAATGCATCCTCGAAAGATTCCTTAGCCTCCGATAATTTGCCCAACATATAGTAAAAAACACCTTGATGATTATAAGCCTGAATGTGTTTGGCAAGGTAGTTGCTGTTCTCAAGATGCGATATAGCAAGCGTAGCATTCTCCAACCCACCAGTTAGATCATTGACTGTGAAGCAGGCATCACTCAGTATGTCGTAGGCTGTTCCAAGTAACGAAGGGCTTTTTCGTTTATTGCCGAGGATGAGTAATTCTTCTCCTAATTCATTCAGGGTATCCGTTTCATTGAAGTTGTAAGCCATTTCAGCCCACTGAGAATAGAGAATGTAGATGTCTTCATCTAAGACTTCTTTCTCCACTTCATTAAGTAAATCGTTGGCGCGCTGGTAAAGGTTGTATGCTTCGCTTGTAGCAATCAACTCTCTAGCTTGGTCCCCAGCTCTGATCCAAAAGCGGAAGGCGCGTAGGTATTCACCAGCAGCTTCATAATGATGTGCCAAGATGTGAGAATGGATGTCTTTATACTTGCTTTCAAGTTCTCGCGCTACGCTGTAATGAAGATGCCGAGCGCGGGTGGTATTTATCTCTGCGTGAAGAACCTCTCGGATTGTTTCGTGCACAAAAGTATATGTGCCTGTTTTTTGATGTGCTTTTGTTATAAGGATGAAATTACTCTTTTCAAGTTCTTCGATGGCATCTATGACTTTGTTTTCGCCCTGATCTATAATTGCGATGGTCAGGTGAGATTATCTCCAACCCTGTGGTGGGTAGACAGGGGAAAGA
>CAZLNX010000663.1:0-2152 GCA_964560795.1 uncultured Anaerolineales bacterium
TCTCGGTTTTGAAGGTGCTATGAACTTCTTTTCTCAATAACTTCACACTAATGATATCCAACTTATAACATCCAACCACTATTACCTAACTTAGAAAACTATGCTCGATCACTTCGGCGTACTCGCTCCATTCTATGAAAAATTGATCAAACCCAAAATGCCTGAGCAGCTTATGCGTTTGGCTGAGTTGCCCACTTCAGGCGTGCTGCTTGATGTCGGTGGAGGTACCGGGCGTGTGGCGAAGTTCTTGGTAGATCAGGCATCGGAAGTTATCGTCGCTGATCTTTCGGTTGATATGTTGATACAAGCAAAATCGAAACATGGCTTGAACGTTGTGAGTTCTCAGAGTGAGATATTGCCTTTCCAGTCTGAATACTTTGACCGGATTATTATGGTAGATGCCTTGCATCATGTTTACGATCAATCAGAAACAGCCCGTGATTTATGGCGTGTGCTCAAACCCGGGGGACGACTGATCATCGAGGAGCCAGATCTGCGCAGCGGCGCGGTCAAGCTGATTGCTCTGGCTGAGAAAATAGCTTTGATGCGCTCCCATTTTTTGACGCCTCAAGAGATAGCAAACCTGTTTTCTCAATACGGTGCGAAAACACAAATCGAGCGTGACAGTTATATCTCTTGGGTAGTGATCCATAAACAATTGCTATAGCTCCACGACAAAGGAAATAATCATGTCAATATCCTCTATTTATCCCTATCTCTTCCCCATCTTTGGGTACCTTTGTGGCTCACTGCCCTTTGCATTATGGGTTACTCGCCTAGTCAAGGGGGTCGATGTGCGTGATAGTGGATCTGGTCATGTTACGACAACAAATACGATTCGTCAGGCCGGTCTGGGTTGGGGGATTATTGTCTTAGTGCTGGATATTAGCAAAGGTTTCTTGCCAACATATTTCGCCGCTCGATTAGGACTGCCAACCTGGTCGATTGCACTGACTGCTGGCTTGGCTGTCGTAGGGCATTGCTGGCCAATATTTGCCCAGTTCCGTGGCGGAATGGGACTGGCGACTACGGGCGGCTCCTTGCTGGCGATTAATCCTCTTGGATTTGCCATTGCTCTTGGGGTTTTATTGATCCTGACCTTGACGATTAACCACTCGGCAAAGGCTGCGTTCTTCACTGGACTATTAATCCCGGTGGTATTGTGGTTGTTGGCTCAGCGGGGCGTGGTCATCTGGGTTTCGATCGCCACTGGGGCGGTCATTGCTGTCCGTTTTTTGGAAGACTGGAACCGTGAATATCGTGAATTGTGGTTAGATCGCGAGCAGGAATAGGTTTTGGGGAGTGAAATGGGGGGGTTAATTACAATTTTGATAATAGAACTAGAGAGCTATTGCGATCTCTATCAGAATGGGTACACTTGGATACAGGTCTATTTATCAAATCGTTTAAAAAGGAGACGATGATATGAATTCAAAGAAGTTGACCGTAGTAGTTCTACTTGTGGTCGCGCTAGTTTTGATCTCTGCGACGGCTGCGCTTGCTCGTCCCGCACTGGCACAGTTCACCCTGGCGAACAGGAGTGCACATACCGTATATGTATCCATGTACGAAGCTGAAGTTGTTCGGCACAGCGCTCAGAACATAGAATATCCAGCTGTTTCTGGTGGCGCGTTCTATTACTTCGCCGTTGGTGCAGAGCAAGAAGTTACGATCACGGTTGAAAGGGAATTGTATTTCTATACCATTAGCAATCTCTGTGGCGTAAAGACCCTTTCAGGCCCCATCGATGTGACAAATGGTAATAAGATCACAATCCCCAAGGCTTGCCTCACGTACTACCCCACCTATGAAGAACCTCTGACCCTTGACGGCGTCATGGAAGAAAACACGCTGGTAGCGTTCTCAGTCCAAAACATGACCGAGGAAGTGCTACAAGTTACCATGACTGGTCCGCAAGTTATCAGTTTCCCACTGCAGGCAGGTGAGACCCGTTCATTCACCGCACAAGAAGGAACCTACAACTATACGTACCAATGCAAGGGAGCATCCGCATATTATGCTGAATCAGGCTCTTGGCTGTTGGCATTCCACCAAACCCTGAAACTTGAATGCGATTAGATTTCTCTAATCCGTAACAAAAAAGCACATCCCGATCGGGATGTGCTTTTTTTATTACGATAGTTTGTTGGTG
>CAZLNX010000664.1:0-2143 GCA_964560795.1 uncultured Anaerolineales bacterium
TATTTTGCCAGAAAATTCCACTTACTTCTGGTACTATTTTAGGGGATGGTTACCAAAGCTTTCCAACAATTATGATAAGCAGGATAATTAAAGCGATACCAAGGGGTAGTTTTCTGTATTTTTTGGAAAATATCCCAGGAATGGCAAAGGCTATCAATAATGCACTTTGGTTTAAATACTCCCAAAAAGTTTGATAGAAGCCACCCTGATCTCCATATCTTCCATTTGTGTTAATTGCAACAGCGAATCTTCCCAAGAAAAATTCGTCGATTCTATCGAAATTTATGCTAATTGCAATAATTATAATAGCCAGACCATTGAGTGCGGCCATTACCATTTCTTTTCTTTGGTATTTTTTTAGATTGATAACAAAAAATATCAGGTAGGTAAATCCGAACAATAGGAAAGCTGGACGGTGTATGCCTCCAAGTAAACTACCAACCGCAATGAGGCCTGGCTGAATAGTTTTGGATCGTACAAAAAATATAAAACTAATTAATAAGAAGATAATTCCCAGCGCATTTTTGTAAAACAAATTTGAGAAAACATGGTACTGCGTCAAAGAAAAAGCGAAAAACAATGCCGCAATGGTTGCAACATCTTTATCAAATAATTTTTGAGCCGCTAAAAAGATAAATCCACAAGTTGACGCCGAGATAATGATGAAGAGTGGGATTAGCACAAAATTGCTGCTGGTCCATCTCGTAAGGGTGCTCATCACCGATAAGAAAAATAGAGGATAATATGTCTTTAGGCTTTCATCTCCAAAAGGATTTTCGAATGCATTTCTATATAAGCCGGCATCATAGCCATGTGGTACAGAATTATTAAGATATGGGATCACTCGAAAAAGGATTGTTAGCAAGATGGCTGTTACAAGCCACCAAGATGATATTTTTATTGTTTTAAGAGACTTATTAGAGAAGTAGATGCCAGCAACACCCAAGAATAGGCCAAACACTGCAAAACTCAGTACATTTTCCTGGATTATGTTGGTAACAACGAGGGTTTGAAGGACAAGAAAAATGATAAGGCCAACGGGATAGATTTGTTGAATAATTTCTTTGATTCTTGGTGATATTTTATTTTTCATTTTCTGTCATGATTGCTTTTTTGTATAAGAAAAATGATGCAATAGGACCCAACGTTAATAGACCAATAAAATATATTGCTCTTCCAAGGAGCGCCACAGCCAATGATTCGGCTACAGGGATGTCTATCAATTGTGCAGAAAACACGAGGAAGGCCTCATTGATTCCTAGCCCGGCTGGAGTAATCGCAACTATTTTTGCGTACGAACTAATAGAAGTGATAAGTAAGCTTTCAAGGAGGGAAACATCTATCCCGAAGGCGTTAAATGATATGCTCGTTGATATTACGGATGCTGCTCTGCCAACAATGATTATGAAGCTAATTTTTAGCAGTGTTGTTTTATTTGCACGGATTGCATGCCAATTGTTCAAAACACGAATGAATCTATTAGCCCAGACAAACCGAGTCTCTTTCAGGCGTGGTGCAAAAACAACAATATAAGTTAGCGCCAGGAATACACTCAGGAAAAATACTATTAGAGTCCAGCTAAATATTCCTCGCGTGATATAAACTGCATACAAACTTGTCAAACCAAAAATACTTCCAAACCAATAGGAAAAGATATAGTCTGCAGAAACATTGGCGAGGAAACTTGAATAGGGTAGCCCATGTCTCGTTTTTAGATAATACCCTCTAGTTGCCATTCCTCCCCGAAAGGGGGTTAATATATTATAAAATCCCGTAGTTATTGCAGTTCCAAATGATTCTAGTATTCCGATCCTAACGTGCAATGGTTCTAGAAGAACCTTTGTTGATAAACCAATAATGAAATAGTTCACAACAAACAGCGTTATGAGAAATGCAAGACTGCTAGGGTTTATGATCGAGATATTTAATATTGTCTGCCAGTTATTTTTCGCAAATAATGCTGCCCACCCAACAAAAAATAGAAGAATAATAAATCCAATGGTTTTTGTATACGGTTTTGATGATGAGTTTTCCATAAATATTTGATTTATTGATATTTCTAGCTACCTGACAGTTTTGGATTAGCGGTATGAACATAACGGTATTTTGAAGGAAAGCGCATTGGTCAAACACCTTTCGATAA
>CAZLNX010000665.1:0-2138 GCA_964560795.1 uncultured Anaerolineales bacterium
ATTACCATCCAGTATCCGTTGGTATGGTTTATCAGGCAATTAGTGAACAGAGACTACACGATTAGAGTTGTTGTAGTTGCCCTTTCATATCCTGGCGCAACTGCCATATTCCCCGAAACACAAGATAATGGCAGTCGCGAAATTTACCAGCCTCGTCACAAATACACATGTGATGCCCTTTGACACCTGCTCTGTTCGCCAGGCGCGCTTTGATAAGTTTCCACTGAGGATATTCAGATAATTGCATTACAAATGCTTCGGTATCTTCCCACGATTGAATACCCGCATTCGAATACCATTCTAGCAATCCTAGAACGGCATGATTATATTCTCCCCAAGGCCAAAAACCATATTTTTCGAAATGGCTTTGTGCATAGAAAAAAGGAATTACCAGATTGTGAAAGAAGTCAGGCAAGTTGAAGCCATCAGGTAGTTTTTTAGATTCTTCTGTTCTGATGCACAAACAAGCAGAACCATCATCATTGCAATGCAAATCTGATAATTTGAGTTGTCTTTCTCTAGCTACCTGCTCAATTCGTCCCCCGGTTTCAAAAACTGGAGGCAGTAGGGAATTTTCTTGCCGTTGCAGTGCTATTTTGATAGCATATTCATCACGAATTCTTACCCCTTCGTAAGCATCAAGAAGATTGGGATGTTTTTCCGGGCAAGGATTGATATAGTGAGGCAATCCTTCCTTATGAAAGACCATCTCAAACTCACAGACTCCCCTAACACTTGTACTTCTATTCTCGCAGTTTATCGAAAGGCTCGGGAAGTTTTCTTCGAGCCAGGCTTTTTCAGTATCGCTGACCTGTAGATTACACATCACACCATGGCTTTGCAGGCTCCTCACCGCGAATTGGGGTAACGGATGCATAGCGCTCTTTCGAGTTATCTGAGTTTGTCGATTTCTCATTCTCAGAAATCTCTTCAGCAAGATCATCCCAATAGCTGTGCTTGAAAAAATCTCCCCAGGCTTGAACAGCCGTCAACTGGGTACAATCAAGGGCAAATAAACTCTCCAACCACTCCAAGCCTTTCTCGAGTTTTTCCCGCAAGCGGATAATCTGATTGGTATATTCTTTTTTGTAATTTAACTTAGATGATTGATCAACCGGGTTATATACATCTACACTACTCGCTAATCGATGACAAACGGATTTCATGGTCTCATACAACGCTACATCATCCTGATTGGGATCGGGATGATAACATTCACTTGCAAGAACTGAAATTACCAAACCACCTGGTAGAACCCAACTACTACGCGATTTGGCAAACATCTTTATCAGTTGTACTACTCGTCGGAACTGACCATCAGCTACCGTAGCACCAGTCTCCTTAGATGGGCTGTTTTTCTTTGTGAAGCTATTGAACCACTCGGTAATAGCTATTGGATCACGTTCTGTCCACTCGACACCAGCATGTTCTAAGGTTTCACCAAATATTTCATCTTCGATTATCCGGTGAATGGCCAAGTCCACATGGTGCCCTTCCGCATACCATACCGTCACGGCATTTGTTCTTGCTTCAGGTGGCTGACTGAAATTCCCGCCGCCTTCAATCATCGCGCTTTCGATCCGTTTTCGGGTCTTCAGAGGGTTAGACGGTACATCAACCTCGGAGAAAATGAGTGCAATATCTATATCATATTCTTTTCGATGGTGTTGATTGACGGTAAAAGTGGCGTAGCTACCCTGATTGCATATTCGCTGAGGGAGAGGATAGTCGAGCTTTTCCAGCCCGGCTTCCAACCGTTCAATATTCGTATCTCTATAACTGGCTAGATCAGCCCTTTGATCTTTGTTCAGATTTACATGCGTAACAAAAAACTGGTACATTTCCTTGTGAATGTTGTACATGATTCAGGACTCCTTACTCTTTCTGTAATCGACGATTTTCCCGGAGCTGAGAGACAAATACCATCCATATCTAGGATTATCCCACCGGGAATAGTTGTACACTAAAATCTCTGGATCAATAGTTCGACTTATTTGTTGCCCACACCGGAAAGCTAACGTAGGTGGTCCGGCAAAAAATAGATGAAGCCGATTCAGATTGGGATACATGCGATTGATTTCTACTAGGCACTAACAGCACTTCTATCGACAAAAAATTGTCGATGTTGATAACCTAAA
>CAZLNX010000666.1:0-2127 GCA_964560795.1 uncultured Anaerolineales bacterium
TTCCGGGAATTGCTGACATTTTATTGGTGTAATTGATCAGAAGAAAGGCAAGTTGATTGGGCGCTTGAATGGATCAACCCTAGGATGGGGAGACGGCCAATATGGTGCTGCGCTGCCTGGCAGGTCGATCAACCCAAAAGGCAAGCTTATTCTTGGGGGATATACAGATCCCGCGGGAGGACACTTCGATCATACCTTTGGCCGGCATGGCACGGGGATGATCGACGATTTCCGGATTTATCAGCGAGCGCTGACCCCCGAAGAGGCGGCTACTTTCATAGGTGCCCGGAGTTCCCTGCCTGTACCCGGGGTTGCCCTTGTGCCCCAGAGCAAGACCGCTCCCACACAGGTCAACTTCAGCGCCGAAATTCCTACTGACTTCAGATCTTCGATGCGCTACTATCTCTGGGATTTTGGCGACGGGAGCACCGGAATGGGGGCATATGTATCACACGATTACCCTTATGCAGGGACGTACACTATCAAACTTACCATCATCAGCGATGATTACAGCATGATTTCGGCCAAAACATCACTCAAACTTGTCGGTCGCAAAAATCCCCAGCAGTTCACCCAGGTTTTTGTCAATGGCACAGAAGGACACGCCTGTTATCGCATCCCTGCAATTGTGCGCGCGGCCAACGGTGATCTCGTAGCCTTCGCTGAAGGACGTCTGGAAAGTTGCAGTGATTCAACCAAAACCATTCGAGTTGTTTGCAAGCGTAGCAAAGACAATGGAATAACCTGGAGCAAGCTTCAAGTGGTTGCTCGGAATATTTTTAACGGAGAAGAATTTTCGACCCAGGATCCCTCACCCGTTGTCGATACAGTGCATGGAACCGGCAAGATTGTTCTTGTTTTCAACAAGGGTGAGTTTAATGAGTGGGACAGCGTTAAAGGGCTAGGTGTCCGGCGAGTGAGCTGCATCTATAGCGACGATCATGGAGTCTCCTGGAATAGAGAAAACGATATTACTTCTCAAGTTCACAAGCCCTACAATCCAAATTATGTAGACATCTATCCCAAGGCTGCATTACTAGAGAACCGTGCTGCCGATTGGCGCAAACAGATTCCTGCGCGCGGTCATGCTATCCAACTCAGAGGGACGAAAGACAACCCGGTGACCCGAGGGCGGTTGTTCTACGTCGGAGCGATCAACCGCGTTGACAACGGTCTATTTTTCAGCGAAAACTATGTATTCTGGAGCGATGACATAGGAGAAAATTGGCAGATTGGCGGAATCATAGAGCAACCCCGTCAGAACGGAGCCAGTGCAAAAGGTCTTAGCGAAGCCATAGCCGTGGAGCTCGAAAATAGTGATGTGTTGATCAATAGCCGAAATTATCAAGACGGCATTCCTGTAAAAAAACGTGCCATCACATTGGGTTCCTTTGACTCGAATGGAAACATCCATTTTCGACCCACTTTCCACGATGAAGCATTGATCGAGCCCCCTGTCCAGGCAAGTATCATTAGATACACATATAGCAATGAATCACAATTCGGGGGCAAAAGCCGTATCTTGTTTTCCAACCCAGCCCATGAACGCGACCGAGTAAATATGACCATCCGCTTGAGCTACGATGAAGGCAAAACCTGGGCAGTGAGCAAAACACTTGATCCGGGCGCGTCTTCCTATGGCGATTTGGTAGTGCTGGACGATATGTCCCTGGGATTATTGTATGAGCGCGGCAACCAGGGGGGTATCTGGTTCGCTCATTTCGACCTGGAATGGATGACAGATGGGAAGGATTCGCTCAAGCCATAGACAAGTTGCCCCACGGCAGATCTTATTGAGGTAGTGGTTGTGAAGTAAGTGGTAGTGTCATACTGAGGCCGTGGGCCGAAGTATCTATCGAAACAAAAGCAACAATGATATGAGAGAAATGCGCTTCGCTAGACCCTTCGACTTCGTCTCAGGGTGACAATAGTTTTTTGTCACTTACAATCATCCACTACCCAAGTTCACTATACAAACGTAAAGAGTCGCCTTTCCATTTCAAAAAATCTAAATAACCGTCATATCAATTGCTCTTACCAAGAACTGATGACATGACAAGTTGACCATATCGTAAGAGAAATAGTTAAACTTTCACAAATCGAATAAATAGAGATATCAAGAGTAGT
>CAZLNX010000667.1:0-2114 GCA_964560795.1 uncultured Anaerolineales bacterium
ATCAATTTATCTCCCTTTACCCCTTGACAGACGCTTTCTTAGATGCAGTTCTGGTGTCGCAGCATAAATATCACAGACTACGGTGACTTCTTTGTCGAATTGTTCAGGATTATCACAGCGTTCATTTTTTAGCCAGTTACGAAACTGGTTCGGCTTGAGATTGGCTTCGCTTTAAAAAACGACCCATCTGGCAGGTTGAGATACTTGTTACAATACCTTGTTTGACCGCTTCATCGGCCAACTCAGTAGGTGTCCAGTGCGTTACTGGGCGACAAAATTCTTCTGGTTCTTCGCAAGATATCGCCACAATCTGACAAATCTGTTCTGCTGTGAACTTGCCCGGCGTTCCGCTCCGAGCTTGGTCACTCAGCAGACCGAGAATATATTTGCCCAGTTCTTTATCTTCTGATCCCGCTTCGACTGTTGCCAGGTTTTCGACTTCAGCTGCCCAGCGGTTTCGCCATCTCCTGGCCGTCTCACGATGGCCTTCAAGTCGGTCGGCTATTTGTTGGTTGCTCAACCCTTCATCTGCTAACAAGATGATCTTCGCTCTCGTCACGTGAATTTGTTTACTGCTGGCTTTTGCGGGTAGTCCGCTCTAACTCTGTTCTTTGGCGCTTTGTCAGTTCAATTTGGGTCGCTTTTGGTCCTCGCATACTGATGGTTTCCCTTTTTGTAGTCTTCGGCTATTGAGACCCAATCTTACTACAAACTGCCGCTTCATTTTTGCCAGCCTGTACTAGGGTTTTTGCACGGTACGGGGGTTATATGGCTTTTCGCGAAGGTGAACCAGATCCTCTCAAATTAATATGTCTAAATGGATCTGGTAAATAAATATCTACATATCGATATCCCAAATTCGCGTCAATACCAAATTTGTGTTTTATTTTGCGATGCTTTGGTGGATCTTGGCTGAAAAATAAATTATTATTTGGAAAATTTTCACTTAAGAAATCAATTTGACGAATCTTTAAATCCTTTATTATTTTAGTTGAATTCATAATTGCTCTAATTACATCCTCATTAATACTAGCTAGTGGCCACAAATCCATAAAACACTTTTCTAGAATTACATTCCTTGATAGCAGCAAAACAGAAAAATATACCACAGCATATACATAGTCTCCCCAAACCGCCATTTTCCAATATGCCCATCTGTCATAGTTTTCATAATAAAAGTTTGAATCACATGAGGGAACCAAACATATAAACTGTAGTCCAAACTCTCTGTAGTGTGTATCAATACATGCGATTCGTACAAATTCAAATTGCTCATTCTGAAAATCAATTATTTGACTAATTTTATCTCTAAGTTGATCGTATTTTTTCTCATATTGGCAATCAATTTCGATTTTCCGGTACATTGATGTTAAAAATCCACCTAGCGGGGATTTTCCCCTTTGATTACTTAGAATCATACCATCATACAAATCCCAAGAAACCAAACCCTCTGGTTTTCGAATTTTGATGCCATCAATATCTAGATCTTTTTCCATCAGTTTTTTCCCTAACAAAACAAATATTTTTTATTATGCCAATCGTGAGGGCTTGTCTGTTCCAGGAGTGCGCAGTTACGGCATGTTGAAAATGGATGCCGTTCACCTTACCGACGCTGGCCGGGAACTGGTAAGCAGTTTTAGCTGGCGAGTGACAGAAGCTGAACTGGAACGAATGAGGCGCTTGCATGAAATGGTTGAACCACCTTCAGGGTTATCAATGCTATAAGGTTCAATTTCAGGGTTCGGCAAATACTCAGAAACCTTTATCGTCCGGGTGAATGGTAATAAATTCGTCACTATAAAGGCTATCTTCAGTCTGAGCATTATCATCAAAATCGGTTTCCCCATCATCTACTCGTAAATATGGCTCAGTTGAAATTACATCACTCCGGTATAAAGATCCTCCAGAACATGCCGTTCATAGCCAGGATGAAATGGTGTTACTCCGGGCTCAAATGGATCGTAGGGGCCAGGATAGGGATTGTAATCGTCAACGCGATAATCGGTCTCATAAGGCAACGGATCGACTTCATCTGCCCAAATTTGATCTTTCAGAATTTCATCCATGACTCTACTGCAAAAAGGGTGCTAGACCCTCCTCAAAACAGCAAAAGT
>CAZLNX010000668.1:0-2112 GCA_964560795.1 uncultured Anaerolineales bacterium
GATTCTTCCAGACCATTTCAAAAATGGGATCTTATTTTTGCACACCTCCTATGATGTGCCCAATGGTTTCCAATCCCTGACTATCTGGCAAAGACAAATCCAGTAATACCAGGGAAACCCGATTGTTTTCTAGATACTCAACGGCCTCATCGATTCTAGTGACATGCGATACTTCATACTTGTGGTCGATTTCTTTAAGGTACTCCTGAATCAGCCTGGCATCTCCGGGATTATCTTCAACCAAAAGGATTTGGCGTCCATCATCTTCTCCAGATTCTTGGATTATCAAATCTTCATGATCTAAGGCTAATACGCTATCTACGCTCCCATCTGGCTGCCCGAGCTTCAATTTGTCAAGCTTGCTTCGTTTGTGCCGGTACATGTTGCGGTCTGCTTCGCCCATCAAAGCATCAAAAGTTTTGGGATCATCCACAGTCCAACTAGCTACCCCCACGCTAAAACGCAAATCAAACGGATCCATACTTGACGCGGCAATCTTCTGTCGCTCTATTTCCAACCGTTGCAAGATGGATTCTCGATCGTCAATTTTCGAATCAACTGTGACAACCACAAATTCATCCCCTCCAGCCCGCCCGATGATATCTGAATCCCGGAATGTATTGCGCAAAATTTCAGCGGTGACTTCCAGGGCTCGATCCCCGGCGGAATGCCCGAAACGATCATTGATCTGTTTTAGGTCGTCAACATCTATGAAGAAGAAAAGTAGTTCACCTTGTATACGCAGGGCAAACTTGATTTGCTGTTCGACTAGTGTAGAAAACCCTTTGCGGTTGTATAACCCCGTAAGATCATCGGTAAGCGATAAAGCGTACAACTGCTTTTTTAGCGAATGACGCTCAATGGCATAATCCATCGCGCGAAGAAGTGTTTTCTCACTAAACTCCCCTTTAATCAGATAATCTTGTGCGCCAGCCTGAACCGCCTCCAAGGCAAGACCCTCATCGTCAAGACCAGAAATCACCACGATGGGAATATCGAAAATCTGAAGTCGCTCATCAGTATATGTTCCGATACCCTGGCTATCGGGGAGGAAGAGATCCAAAAGAATTAGATCAAATTGCTCATCTGATAAATGCCTTAATGCATCAAGCAGACGATTACAAGCTTGAATTTGGTATTTTCCTGGCGCATCATCATCAAGCATATCTTCCAATAAAACGATATCGTCTTCGTTATCGTCAACCAGCAACACTTTGGGTTGTTCGGGATTCATGATTATCAACCTAAAATCATAACAAGTGCTCTATAAACCTGATTGGACTTCACTTTTAAGATTCACAAATTGCTGTCAATACTCAGAAATGACAACATCAATGGAACTAATTCTGCATACATCTTGCGTTTGATTACATATGCATCCGCCCCAGCTTGTTCAGCTTCAAATTGATAGCGCTCGTCTTCTTGCACTGTTAGCACAATTATAGGCAATTTGGGAAACTTCTTTTTGATTCGTGATGTAGCATCGATGCCATTAATCCCAGGTAAATGAATATCCATTAAAATTAGCTGCAATTCATTCTCATTCAACATCTCTAGAGCTTGTTCTCCGGAACTGGCTTCGATGATATTCAAACTAGGAAACTTGGTCGACAACCACTGACGCAATGTTTTGCGCATGATATTGTGATCGTCGGCGATCAAAACTGAAGGGGTCTTTTCGCTCGTTTTATTCATATTCTTTTTTCCTTCTTGGCAGCAGAAAGATTGGATTTGCGATACAGAAAACTGCCTGATGGAATCATAACCCACACAAATTTGATTGTCTGTCGTGTAAGTTTGACAATACATGTGGCGGAAGTTTGATTTAGAATCACCCCCTATATTCAAAATCCATTCTCACTATTTCTGATACTTAAGTGACTCATCTCGTAAGAAATCATAATTTGTGTCATTGCGAACCCCGGACACCGAAGGTGCGCAGAGCGACGGGTGAAGCAATCTCCTACTTAGGGAGGAGACTGCCACGCTTCGCTCGCAGTGACATCTAATACAAATACTTGTGAGATGAACTACTTAAGTGGTACTCTCGCTAAATTAGTAACTCATGTTACGCAGTAGCAGGCTGCTGAGAGAATTCTGATTTCAACTTTT
>CAZLNX010000669.1:0-2112 GCA_964560795.1 uncultured Anaerolineales bacterium
GTTTGTAGGCCGCTCAATGAGGAGAAACAAGCGACTACGCTCGTAGATGTTCGCGTATCTATTCTTTCGGACGCGGGTTCGATTCCCGCCATCTCCACCTATTGAGCCTCTTGACGGTTGTCGAGCGGCTCTTTTTTTGTCCTTGCGCATGGGGGAATAATTTACAATCCGATTACAATATCATCAAGCATTCATTTCAAAAAACATGTACCATGTGATTAGTGTTTTTCTATACACCACAATAATGGGGTTTACGATGCCCCAAATATTAAAGGTGATGCCATGAAACAAAACAGATTCTACCTGGTTCAAACATTAGTAACCACGCTGATTATGATTGCTTGCACATTGATTACTCCACTAAACGAAACCGTTGAGCCAGCAATTGATCAACCGTCAACAACCCCAAACGATTCGGGGCAAGGTACAACTGAAATCGAAGAAAATAAAAACGCGGAAGTTGAGATAGCCGAATCAACTGATTCTCTACAACCAACACCATCTCAAACTGTAACTTCCATCCCAGAGAGCGCAGATATCGTAGCCCCCGTGCTTTCTGCCGAATTAACGCGCGGTTGCGATCAGAGAGGACCTGGCGCACAGCCTCCCAAAGAAGGTCAGTCAGCAATAGAATTTACGCTTCTGGATCCTGAAGGGAATTCCCACACGTTGTCAGAGCTGCTCACTGAAAAGCCGGTCGTATTGATATTCGGCTCCTTCACCTGACCGCCATTTCGGGGGCAGTGTGCCTCCAACAATGATCTTTATGCCCTCTACCATACCGAAGTTCACTTCCTGACTATCTATTCTATCGAAGCTCATCCCGTCTCTGGTCGGCAAAGTAAGTACAGTTACGATGCCGAGGGTAACCCCATAGATCAACCAACCACATATGAAGAGCGCGTGGAAATTGCTGCAAAAACCGTCGCTGAATCCGAAATCCAAATGCCAGTCTTAGTGGACGAGATCGATAACCCCCTGTGGTGCAGCTATGGCCGTCTACCGAATAATGCCTACTTGATTGGTCAAGATGGCTTGGTGCATTATTATCAAAAATGGAATAATGCAGCTGAAATGGAAGTCGCAATCCAGGGCTATCTTATCGAAAACTAACTGGCTTCCTTTTTTCTCAGCCGATCAAGGACCTTCTCACTTTCCAATTCCCGGATAGCGTTGTTCGCAATCCATCGGGCTGTCTTATCATCAATCTCTCGGATTGCGTAAGCGACTTCGATCGCGGCTTTGTTGAGTTTCAGATTGCGTTTGCCGATATTGCGCAGCGCCCAATTTACCGCCTTCTTGACAAAGTTACGAGGGTCAGTGGCTTCGCGCTGGATCAACGGGAAATATTGAGTAAAGGCATCATCGGCAGCGCCTTTATCATGCCAGGCTAAGCAGGCAATTAAATCAAAAGCCGTGCGCTTGACAAACTCTTCCTCCCGCCGTGACCACTCGAAAATCTTCCGCTGTACGATGGCCGATTTCTCAAAAAGGTTCATACAGGTTTGGTCGCAGACATCCCAAGAGTTGATCTGCACAACCCAGGCCTCCATTTGATCTTCCGTAAGCTTCTCTGGTTCCCCGACCATCCCAGCAACAATGCGCGCTTCTAGAATACCAGTCTCCCACAGCGCCAATGCCAGCACATGATCCTTCCCCACTTGTTTAGCAACCTTACGCATTTCTGGAACTGATACACCCAAGCGCTGCTCAGTGACGATGCCAAATCGGGCCATACCTTCCAACTGGTCAGATTTAGCTTTTGCCTTCAATATTTCAAGAACTTCATCTACCGTTGTCATCTTTTCCTCAATTTCTGGCGACAATTAGGAATCTCCGCTATTATATCCAGATGGAACTTAATCTCTTTATCAAAGGTTTAGTACTTGGATTTTCGATTGCCGCACCGGTCGGTCCGATTGGAGTGCTATGCATCCGGCGGACTCTCAACGAGGGGCGGATCTCCGGTCTGGTGTCTGGGTTGGGTGCAGCTACCGCAGACGGATTCTACGGCCTGGTGGCTGGCTTGGGCTTGACAGCAATCTCCGACCTGTTAATTGATTCACAAAATTGGCTGGCTTTTATCGGGGGCATTTACCTCTGCTATTTAGG
>CAZLNX010000670.1:0-2096 GCA_964560795.1 uncultured Anaerolineales bacterium
TGGGTTCCAAATCAAAGGTTTATCTTTTATCAGAACTTCTGTTTAACAAGCGGTGGAGTTTAGCATATAATAAAATAGTGTGTGTAATACTTTTGTTAGAAATATATACAATAATATTATACTTCTTTATCCAGGATGTATAGCTAAAACCCCTTCTGTGTAAGCGCATACGGGCGCTTTTACATAGTGTCTATTGTGTTTACAGGGTGGATTTCTCTCTGTAGAGTTACCTAACTAACCCCTATTTTTTCTATTGTTGTTACACGGTTGCAGCGGAGCATCAAAAAGGAAAGAAGGGTTGTGTCTCAGATCAAGTTTTGAAGAGGTCAGAAATGCTCATTTCACCTTTACTTCGACCACTCCCGAGAACTAGGGCAATCGCATGTTCATTGCTTGGTCTCCCCGCAGGCGATGAATCGCCCAGCTACATAGCTGCGCCGGATGAATCCGGCTGAAAACCCGATAAATCGGGTGCTGTTACGTAGCCCGGAAATGAAGTTTCCGGGCGGATACGGCATACAAATTGCAATATCTTGCTACATGCGATTGCCCTATCCCGAGAAAGGGGTAAGAAATTCAAAAAATTGGATATGTTATAATGATTGAAATTCTCGCCGGGGGAATGGCTGTGGGCGATATCATAAATGACCTGGAGTATGGGTCTTGTCGTTGACCAAATGGGGTGGTGGGTTCGTTCAAATATCAGTAAGTAATTTATTTTCCCACGTACTTCTCAATTTTATGTAATTATTTGCCAATAGCATGGCATTCAGCCAAGTGTTTAGCTATTTGACATTATTACGGTTTAAGAAAATCTTAGAAAGGAAAGTGTAAATTGGTAAAGGTTGAATTACGTCATAATGAAACTCAACAAAAATTATTGAGTCGTTTCCGCAAAAAGGTATCCAGAAGTGGAAAAATGAGTGCAATTCGGAAAAAGCGCTGGTTCATATCTAAGAATGAAGTACGCCGAATTCAAAGGAAAAAGGCAATTCGTCGACAAAAGCGTCTTCGGAGAAAACGACAAGAGCGTAGAGGAAAGCGTCAAGGTTTTTAATTGTTGGCGAAATTTAAAGAAGAATTAGTAAGAAAACAATAAATTCTTTTGGGTCGAATAAGAAGATCAAAAGAAAGTGTGCAAGAGAACGGGATGCGGTATGAGGCAATGACAATCTTGCACGATCGGATAAAAAAGTAGGCCGAGGATGTAAATGATGTTCTACAGCGAATGGAAGAAGGCAGCTATGGTCTTCGTGATGATTGTGGTAAACCGATACAGTTGGAACGATTAGATGCACAACCTACTTCATTCATGTGTATTGAATGCCAGCAGATTAATGAAGGGGCATAAGTTGGATGATGAGCAATGGGTACGATAGGATATGAGTATTCAGTAGGTGATTGGGTTGTTCACTCCCATTATGGAGTTGGGCAGCTCAAAGCGCAAGAGAAAAAATCGCTTACAGGTGCACTTGAGAATAAAGAGGATTGTTTTAGGGTAAAAACGGGAGATGGCGTCTTTTGGTTTTCTGCAACAAAAACTAACAATTCCCGAATTAGGCCAATCGCTTCAAAATATAAACTTCGGCGCGAAATAAATATACTAAAAAAGCCGCCAAAATATGCAGATCAGGATCGTGATGTACTGAAGCAGCATATTTCTGAAGTCCGTTCTGATATGTCCCTTGCTACAACAATTTTCATCGTTCGCGAATTATTTGCAATTCGAGGGAGAAAAAACCTAGGCATGAATGATGAAAAAATGCTAAATGATTATTCAAATCGGTTAGCCGATGAATATGCTTTAGTTTTGGATATTGATGAGGAAACTGCCCGTAACCAATTGATTGAATTCATGCGAGACAGTGATCCAGATATTAAAGGGGAAAAATCACGAAGAATCCGGTAAAGTTTTCGCTATCATTGGCTATTAACATCCAGTAATTCTGGCTGGGTTACCCTGAAAGTACCCTGCCAGAATTAGAAAAACTTAAAAAATCCCCACATTGACGTGGGGATTTTCCATTCCAGTACTATAATACGGTAACCATCCCCTAAAATAGTACCAGAAGTAAGTGGAATTTTCTGGCAAAATA
>CAZLNX010000671.1:0-2096 GCA_964560795.1 uncultured Anaerolineales bacterium
GAGTGCTGGATACAGACGGGAAAGTGTTGCACCCGGCAACGGGAACACCGCAGGGGGGGATCATTACGCCCCCAACAATGTTGCAAAAAGAATGCTAGACTTTTCGAAACAAGTTTCGCGCGAGCGATTGCGACCGCAATACGGAGATGGATTTGCGGGGGCACCGCTGGCACAAGATCGAGGAGTCAAGCAAGATGAGATGCGCAGATCACCCCAAGAAAACACGGACGGTAAGGCGTAGATATGACCCAGATCGTCTGTCCCCAAGGAGATTGGCAGACGCTTACGAGAAAGTTATTCCCCGGCATATTCGTGTACTTAGGGAAAAGTCGAGTGAGATGAAAACTGAACGAGTTCATGAGCAACAGGTGATCGGAGGATGAAATGGCACAGGAACAGGTAGCGATATATGCTCGGGTTTCGAGTGATCAGCAAGCTGATGATGGTACCATTGAAAGCCAAGTGGTTGCACTGCGTGAACGGGTGGAGATGGATGGTCAAAGCCTATTGGATGAGTTGAGCTTCATCGATGAGGGGTATAGTGGCGCAAATCTCATTCGTCCTGGGATGGAACAGTTGCGGGATGTGGTTGCCTTGAATGGTCTAGAGCGGCTGTATGTGCATTCACCGGACCGTCTGGCGCGCCGCTATGCCTACCAGGTGTTGTTGATGGATGAGTTTCAACAAGCTGGGGTTGATGTGGTATTTCTCAACCGGGAATTGGGCCGCAGTCCAGAAGATGACCTGCTGCTGCAGGTGCAAGGTATGATTGCGGAGTATGAACGGGCGAAGATATTGGAGCGTAGTCGCCGTGGTAAACGCCATGCCGCCCGCGCTGGAGATGTGGCCGTGTTGTCAGGGGCACCCTATGGCTATCGATACATGTCGAAACAAGAAGGGGGTGGCCAGGCAAGCTATGAGGTTATCATGGAAGAAGCCCAGGTTGTGCGGCAAATCTTCCAATGGGTAGGACAGGAACGGTGCTCAATGAGCGAAGCCTGTCGGCGATTGAAAAAGGCGGGTGTACGCACTCGCACAGGAAAATCTACCTGGGATCGCTCTGTGGTCTGGGGAATGCTCAAGAACCCGGCCTACAAGGGTATGGCAGCCTATGGCAAAACCAAGCAGGGCCCTATGAAACCGCGGTTACGCGCTCAACGGCACTGCCAAGAACATCCCAAAAGACCCAAATCGATTACGAAGATGGCGCCAGAAAAGTGGTTGCTGATCCCTGTTCCTGCTCTTGTCGACGAAGCCTTGTTTGATGCTGTCCAGGCCCAATTACAAGAGAATCGGCAACGGGCCCGACAGCGAAAACGCGGTGCTCGCTATCTTCTGCAAGGATTGCTGGTCTGTGCCCAATGTCGCTATGCCTACTACGGAAAACCAGTCAGTAACAGGGCTGCCAAGGGCAAGAAACGCGATTACGCCTACTATCGCTGTATTGGGACCGATGCCTATCGTTTTGGTGGAGAGCGAGTTTGTGATAATCTCCAGGTACGCACCGATAAACTAGACCAGTATGTCTGGGAAGAAGTCTGTGCCTTACTCCAGGAGCCTGAGCGTTTGTCCCATGAGTACCAACGCCGTCTCCAAACCCCAGATGGAGAACAGCAAAGTTTGCAGGTGCTCCAAACCCAGATCTCCCGCAGGCGCAAATCCATTGCCCGTCTGATTGATAGCTACGCCGAAGGCTACGTCGAAAAGCAAGAATTCGAACCCCGCATCCAGCGTCTTCGACAACGCCTCACTGAACTAGAAGACCAAGCACAGCAAAAGGTTCGTGAACAAAGTCAAAAAGCCGAACTGCAACAGGTGATCAGCCGCCTGGAAGAATTTTCGACCAAAGTTAAAGACGGTCTTGATGAAGCAGACTGGCATACGAAACGCGATCTGATCCGTACCCTCGTCAAGCAGGTCGATGTTGGCAAAGAAGATGTTACAATCGTGTTTAGGGTCATACCTGACCCTTTTGTTCTTGACCCCGATCAAGGCGTTTCAAGCCCTAATCGGGGTAGTTTGCAACATTGTTGGGGGCGTAATATCCCCAATCCTGGCGAACGTCTACCTGCACTATGCGCTGGATATGTGGTTTC
>CAZLNX010000672.1:0-2095 GCA_964560795.1 uncultured Anaerolineales bacterium
AAACTTTTGCTGTTTTGAGGAGGGTCTAGCACCCTTTTTGCAGTAGAGTCAAGATAGAATTGATGAATTAAAGAGTGATAAAATTTTCGAGACTGTAAACCTCACATATGAACAGCAAACTTATGAAAGAGGGAAACCAAAAAAATATCTAGAATTAGCTTGTGATTTATTTCAGTTAATTGGTGGGGAAACTATTGTTGAAATTGGTTGTATGCGTATTCCTTTGTTGCACGATCTGGCAGAAATTCACCCGGAATGTTGTAATGATGGTCACTCCACATGTTTTTGGTGTGAAACGGGGGCGCAGGTATATTCTGTTGATATTGATAAGAAAGCTGTAGGCGTTGCCCGTAAAAGTTGTAAAAAGTATCGTAACTGTAAAATTCTTCGTCGTGATGGAATAAAATTTTTGAAAAAATTTTCAGGTATGATTGATCTGATATACTTGGATGCATGGGACGTTTTGCCTGGTACAAATTATGCTGAAAACCATTTGTTGGCATATTTGGCTGCGAAACCGAAATTAAGCAAGACGCATATTATATCGATAGACGACACAGATGTTGGGCGTGGAGGAAAAGGGCGATTATTGCTGCCTGTGTTAAAAGCGGATGGTTATACAATACTGATTTCCAAACGGCAATCTATTGCAATAAAACAGGATACTGTTGAGTAAGTTCCACCCTATGTTTATTGATGGGGTCAAAACGGATTCCAAAGTTACGAAAAATTAACGACAAAACCAATTCTTCTTTAGGCACAATAAAAGTGGGGCCTAAGTTCTGAATTTTATGTGGAAAGTGATTACTATGGATTGGAAGCTGGTCACGATGGCGATGAATATTCCGGTTTTGGAGCATCTCAAAAAGGTTATTAACAGGGTGCGCAATAAACTGTGGTTTATGCCAGATAGTCCATTTGCCGTGCATTTATCGAAAGGAATAGATTTTCCAACAAAAATTGGGTTAGGGATAGTTACCCACAACAACCTTCAGCAGTTAGAAATATGTTTAAAATCTATTCGTCGAACAAATCTTGTCGATGGGCAAACAATCACTATTGTGGTATTTAATGATCGTCAACAGAAACTTCCAAATGCCCTATTGCAGAAATCAGGAAATGATATTTTTAGGATTTTGGAAAATTCACAGTTTAAGTTCAGAGGAGATACTGATAATTTGTTTGGGAAGGGGATTGGAAAATTATTGGAGATTGATCGGTTTGATGTGGTGGGGTTATTTGATGAAAATGTTATTTTTCACCCCGATTGGCTGTTGCAAACCATCCGGATTGCTTTATGGGCGAAACAGCATCATAAACGTGACATCATTGGTGCATTTTCACCAATGGATTTGAGTCATTACGTGGCATGTCAGGGATTTGGATCACACCCTTGCCCAGATAGTGGAAATTATATTATTCGAGAGCAGATTAGTTTGTTGCACAAACTTTACTTTGCCAATGATCTACACCGGCTAAAATTTGATAATTATGCTGGCGACAAAAACATTTTATCGTATTTGAACTCCCGAAAAATTCGATGCTTGCATACTAGGATTAGTTATGTCGATTACAATCAAAAAAACACTGAGCTAGATACTCGTCCGGCTCCGATTAAGGAATTATTATATATTCGTAATTTAATTTCACATGGATGGGGAGTAGAAATGAAACAGGCGGATTCTCTAGGTTTCTATAAATTCCTTAAGAAAAATCAAAGCTTTGGAAAAAATATTCGTTCGTATGCCATATTGGATATTTTGATTACGGCGATTGAGAAGGATATAGAGACGTTACCTCGCGTAATCTATGGCCTGAGACAGTATTTACAGCACCCGATAGGGGATATATATATCGTTGCACCCTCATCTCTTATTATTCGAAAATTCTGTCATGATAATAATATTAAGTATGTTTCTGAAGAGGGCATTTTGCCTTTTCAGAAGGCAGATCTTAACTATGAATGTCATGGGATAGATAGATCGGGGTGGTTGTTCCAACAGTTTTTGAAACTGTCTGGTGGAGAAATTTGTTCTCAGGAATTTATTTTAGTCATAGATGCGGACACATTTTTTGTCGCTCCGCAAGTTTTTAT
>CAZLNX010000673.1:0-2065 GCA_964560795.1 uncultured Anaerolineales bacterium
TAAATCGGTGGCTGTGGTATCGGCCACCTACAAAATCCTTTATACCAGGAGTTCACATGTCACCTAAACCAACAGTCGGTTATATCGGATTGGGAATTATGGGTAAATCCATGGCCCGTAATATTCTTAAAGCTGGCTATCCCTTAGTTGTCCATAATCGCAGCCGCGAGGCTGTCAGTGAATTGGTTGCTGAAGGCGCTGCGGAAGCACATTCTCCTGCCGAAGTCGCCGCGCAAGTTGATGTGGTGTTCACTAACTTGCCCGACTCCCCAGATGTGGAACAGGTCGCCCTTGGCCCCAACGGCATCATTGAAGGTGCTCGTGATGGCCTGATCTTCGTTGATAATTCCACCATCAAACCTGCGACCGCCCGGTTGATAGCCGAAAAGTTGGCCGAGAAGGGCGTGCTCTCTTTGGATTGCCCTGTCAGCGGTGGAGATATCGGCGCTCAGAAAGGTACGCTGGCGATGATGGTCGGCGGCCCGGCAGAAGCCCTCGAGAGAGTGATGCCAATCTTTGAAGTGGTCGGCAAAACCATCACGCACGTTGGCGATTCTGGTGCTGGACAAATTGCCAAAGCTGCCAACCAGGTCATGGTAGCTGCTCAGATGGTGGCCATGGGCGAGTTGATGATCCTGGCAAAGAAGGCCGGCGCAGACCCCGAGAAAGTGGTTGCGGCTATCCAGGGTGGCGCAGCCCAATGCTGGACTCTGGATGTCAAGCCCGAGCGTCTCTTCGCAGGGAACCGTCAACCGGGCTTCAAGGCCTACATGCAAGCCAAAGATCTGGGTATCGTTGTGGACACTGCCCGGGAATATGGCGTTCCTATGCCCTCAAATGCCGTGCATGCGCAGCTCTTCAATGCGATGCTGCAAATGGGTATGGCCGAGTTAGATAATTCAGCGGTTATTGGAGTCGTCGAATCTTTGGCTGATACAACACTGTTGGAGAGATAAAAACATTGATTATCTAGCTGGATCAATCTGTCTTTGTATTCACACGAAGTCACAAAGACACAAAGTTAGGACTTACGCAATTCACACATTTTCAGGGTAGAAACCCAACCGCGTTGGGTGTTAGATGGGCAACGCTACGCCCAACTCGGTTGGGCTGGCTACCCAAATGCGTAAGTTCTAAAAGTTTATTTGAATAAATCTTGGTGACTTCGTGACTTAGTAGTTCATCTCACAAGTATTTATGTTAGATGTCACTGCGAGCGAAGCGTGGCAGTCTCCTCCCTAAGAAGGAGATTGCTTCCCCCTTCGGGATTCGCTATGACACAAATTATGATTTCTTGCGAGATGAGCAACTTAGTAATTAGATATTTTCCATGCGTAATTTCTTCTCAAAAACTTTCTTACAGAGACCACGTTTTACTTGGGAAGCTGGCCGGGATTTCTTGCTGATCCTCCTGGGTTCTGTGCTGCAAGCCCTTGCTCTGCGGATTTTTCTGGTTCCGGCAAAATTGGCTAGCGGCGGGGTCAGCGGCCTTTCCCAAATCATCAACCACTACACCGGTTGGCCTATCGGGTTGATGGTTCTCGTAGGGAATATCCCCTTGTTCATATTGGGATGGCGCTATCTTGGCGGCCCGCGTTTTGCATCTCGAACAGCGTTTGCTGTAATCACTTTTTCCCTAATGGTGGATCTTCCCCTGGGTTTTTTGCCTTCCGATGGATTGACGGATGATTTGGTGCTTAATGCTTTGTATGGTGGCGTGATCAGCGGGATAGGTTTTGGTCTGGTCTATCGTGGTCGCGGCACCAGCGGGGGCTCAGATATTTTGGCGCGCATCCTCAGTCACTGGCGCGGTATCTCCGTATCTCAGAGCTATCTACTTACTGATGCTCTGATCATGTTCCTGGCTGGGTTGTCATTTAGTTGGGAGAATGCTCTCTATGCGCTGGTGATGCTCTACATCAGCGGCATTGGCGCGGAGACCATATCTCAGGGCTCAAATATCGTACGCACAGCCATGATCGTCACATCATATCCCCAAGAAGTGAAGGAGAAGATTCTAGCGATTTCCTGAGACTGCGCTCAGTAAAAAAAGCCCTGCGGGCAC
>CAZLNX010000674.1:0-2062 GCA_964560795.1 uncultured Anaerolineales bacterium
TTTTGTTGCTCAACGCTTCTGTTTTGCCTGAGTTACTGCAGTAGAGTCTTGGTAGTTACGTTTAAAGAAGGGATATGCAAAGAGTCGATAATGCCCACGATCACAGAGATTACACAACCATCAGGCTGGTTGAGGGTGGCGCGGGCGCCGTTGCCTTCGCGGTTGACGAGCACAGTGTCCCCGATACCCGCGTGGGTATTATCCAGAGCGACGAAATCCCCCTCGGGTGGGTCGCCGGGTAAGGTCAATGGCTGCACGACCAACAGTCGCCGATTCTTATAATCCGGGTGACTGATGGTGGTAACAATGGTGCCGACAACTTTTCCAATAGTCATATCAGGTGTATTTTACATACCCCTCTTTGAGGGTGTAATCAAACTCGCCATCGGGCTTTACCACTAATTCATCAACAATGCCGATGAGGGCCAAATCCACAGGGACGAACTTATGCTCTTTCATTGCCAGGGCTGCCTCTCGGGAGCGAACCATAACGCATAAATCACCAGGACCAGCATAAACTACGTCTGCAGCAACCTGTAAGGGGCCAGCCGGATCCAGATTTCTATCCAACGGCTCGACAACCAGCAGTTTCATACCCTTTAGGTCAGGGTATTTGATTGTACATATAGCAGTCCCGCGCACACGTCCAAATAGCATCTACAAATCCTTTGAACCGCAAAGAACGCTAAGAGCGCGAAGATATGAATTAATAGAACTTTGCGGTCTTGGCGTCTTCGCGGTGAAATCTTTGGAATCAAACACAATTAACATCCTTCTCAATTACTTGGTGTTGATATTCTGCAAAACGCGCGTGATGATGGTATCCAACAGCGCCTGATCGACGGAATCACCCAGGCGAGAGATCACAGCCTGGCGAACGCGTTGGTGGAGATCACTGCTGCTCGCAGCCTGCTGGGATGCTGCTTGTGTACTAGAAGCACTGGGAGATACCGGCTTGGCATATTGCTTCGCAATATAAGGACGTTCCGGTGCGGCAGGAGGTTTATCATGCGCTCGGATAAGTTCAACGCCCAGGCGCATGGCTTTATCGCGCGCCAGATCCGTCAAAACGATATCATCGTCAACTTCTAAGGCGGTGATACCCTGCCGGGCCAAATCCTCGATATCTCGTTCAGTATAAAACGTTTTTGGCATGGGACACTCCTAATGATTTGTCAGTCCCAATTCCCGGGGTAGCAGGCCAACGGCGTTGGCCGAACAACGTTCAAAGTAATACGCCCAAACTTGTTGAGCTACTACCCGGGAAGCTTGACAAAATATCACTAAAATTCGCTGGTGACACCTTCGATGCTTTCCAACGCCTGGATGGCGGCATCGCGGGCTGTCTTAGCCTCGGCCTCAGTACCTGAAAGCCACATACGACCAAATCGTCCCACAGAACTGACATGCACAATATTGATGCTGGCTTTCTTTTCGGCTTCGTTGCAAGCAAAGTTGATATAAGCCGCTGGGAAACATTCCACGACCAGCAATGTTTGACCGGGCACCAACATACTGCCGCGCCGCCAGCGGTTGAGCAGCTGCGCCTGGTAGGGGTCAATATTGGTGATTAGCTGAACCGAGGCCACCTGCGGTCGAATGCGATCCTCGACGTTCAGCCCCAAGCGATCTAACACGATAGCACCTGATTCAAGCACATCCGCCTGGCTGAGGGAGTGTATTTCGAACATTCCAAATTCACGCTCAACTACCTGCGCACCGGGTTTGGCCTCTGTGGCCTTCACAGCGATATCCACAGTGCGGAAAACTTCGTTACCAGGGGCCATCTCGATATACAGCGAGGCCATGCCTTCAACAGGCAGGTCACCCCCTGTAATGGTGCCCACAAAGGCCGCGTACTGCGGCTGCATGCGGTCTAGATAACAGTAACAACGTAGAGAAAATTCACTAGCCATAAGATATATTCTTCCGTTCGTAGTAGGGCACGTGAGTGCCCGCCTCTATCAAGGACGCACTATCGTGCGTCACTACAAACTAATGGTTTTTATTGGCTTTGGTGCATAAATCCGAAAGGCAGCTATAATAGGCGCAATGATTTTCT
>CAZLNX010000675.1:0-2056 GCA_964560795.1 uncultured Anaerolineales bacterium
AAGAACGCGTCGTTCGCAACTTACAACGTAGAGCTGCCAAACTTGGCATGCGACTAGAGCCCATTCCCATCAGATAAGTTTTGTATTATGTTTCTAAACAGCCAGCACAGCGGAGGCAGCGCAGAATTGGAAACCAATTGAGGCGGCATCCCGCTGTGAGTCAATCCGGCTTCGATTTTCGCCTAGGTATTGGTGCATCAACCAGGACATGTTGATCTTCAGCTTTCAAGGTTTGCAAGATACTCCTCGATCAGATGGTTATATTGACCAGTATTGAGTTTCCAAATGACCTTGAAGCGATCAAAGGTAAATATGTTCCCCGTGGTGATCAACCTGATTTTGTCATAAAACTCATGCAAGGAAGGATCTTCTATTTGATTTTGCCCAGTCACTAAAGATTCATAATACCCATCGGGAATCTGTCGATTATAATGCCCTACGCGCCAATCAGAAAGGTCATCCTTAACCATGGGTAATTGTGCTATAAAGGCATCCGGTATTCCAATCGAATCAAGAAAATGGTAATCAGGCCCTCTTTCATAGCCAACCTGCCCAATGGAATTCCGAACTAGGATGATTTTACCTTGTGCTGTTTCCTTCCAGCGACCTTGTTCATATCTGGAAGCTAATGGCTCGAATTCGCGGTTCACTCTAAGCAAGCCGGTGAATTTGTAAAGAAACGCTTTTTCATCCACAATTCCACTGGGGTATAACGTTTCATCAACGTCTTTAGGTATCGAAGATCCATATGAACTATCGGTATAGAGGGGAGAGGGCTTTTCCGCTATGAAACCAAAAAGGAGGACAACGATTGCCAAAGCTCGAGGAATCCCATCGTTTTCATATTTCAGAGAGGCAAGATTGATTACCGACAGAAAAAATGGGGCCGCGAGAAATCTTCCAGCCATGAAATCTCCCCCAATGAACAAAATATATCCAATATAAAGGATAATGCCGAAGCTGAAAGGGAGAATCTTTGAATTTTTATGAATGACAGGAATCAGGGATCCAATCACAATCACGAACAAGGTATAGGGATGAGATTCAATAGCCGATATAAAATAGACAATTCCTTGATAGAGTTTCAATCCCAATGGAATTCCCGTGTTTATTTTTGCATAAGCAGTATTTGGGATCAACTGCCCGTAATAAATCACTGAAAATATCTCCCACAAGAAAAGTGGCAGAAATCCCAGCACAAAGGGCCATAGCATTGATTTTTTATCGGAATTCTGGATAAACCAAATCACGATGGCAGGAATATAAAACAGAAGGGTATCCACTCTGTTTAGCACAGCCAGAGCGGTAATAACCGCCAGCATAATGTGCTTGAAGCGCGGCGATTCGAATTCTTTATACCAACAAGCCACAAACGCCACCAAGAGAAAATAGGTTGCCGAATTTTCCAAACCTGACGAGCTGTAGTCGATAAAGGATTTCGAGAGACATAGAAAACCAATGCTCATTGCGGCCATCACTTTGTCTTCAACAACATGAAACGCCAGAAGCCAAAGGGACAGCACACAAATAATGAGAGAGATTCCCAAGCTGAGATAATATAAGCCCCCAAATATCGCTCGATTGAGAATGAGAGATTCTAAGAAGTAAATCCCTGACAGCAGGAAAAACCATAGGGTGTGCGTATACGCCTGGACTCTCTCCCCAACATTAAAAACTGGACCATAGCCATTTACAAAATTTTCTACCACTCTAAAGGTTATGAAAGCATCTTCAGCAATCCAGGCATTTCTCAGAAATATAATCACAAAAAGACATATCAACATCCAGTTTATTGAGGCAAAATCAGAATTATTTTTTCGCATATTGGGGAGGGGAGGTAAGAGGCTTGGCTATTTTGTCGAATATGCCCCACAGTATACTATTATTTTCCTTTTGCATAAAGCCCAAAGGTTGGTGTGTACTCAAAACATGTCTACATCAGAGTGGGGAAATAGATTCGCCAATGGAAGACACAATTGCTAGATGAAGGTATGTGGTGGTCCTGTGCTGGCTACTTATTTCATCCACGGAGATTCTTAGCCAAAAATCGATACAA
>CAZLNX010000676.1:0-2054 GCA_964560795.1 uncultured Anaerolineales bacterium
CCTGGGAAAACGCCCCGATTGAGATCGCCAGGTCTGGATTGGATGACTTATTATCTTCCTATGAAGGTCGTTATGGACTCACATTGGTTGTCGACCCCACCGACGAGATCATCGAATCAGATGAATCCAACAACACCTTCGCATTTGGCGATGGGCCGGGCCGAGTGCGCTTGATCTGGGGAGGATTCGATTACAGCATCCTTGAAGAACACATTGGTGGATACACATACTCCGGTTTGTCTGTGTCTTACTATCCTTTCGAGGATGAACACAACTACGATTATTTCCATGCGCGCGTCTATGTAGAAGATGGCGTTGAGTCGCGCTTAGTCACCCAATTTGACATCGCCTGCACTGTTGCGCGCGGTATTGAATATGGGGGGTATCTACATTCCTGTACGGGTCGTGTAGACGAACACGCCCCTAGTGCCGAATTCTATCTTGCCAATGGAGAAAGAGTCACCATTACCCTCAGCGGCGAGGTCTACGACGACGATACTGAACTCAGCGGCAGCAGGGAAGACCCACACAGCCTGGGCAGCATGACGTTTTATTTTGAGGCCGAAGAAATTGCTCATCGGCCCGGCTGTGGCGAGAGGCACCCCATGGGTATCCACAAATATCTGTATACTTATCCTCCAGGATACGGCGTTCCCTGGTACGCCGGCTTCACACTGTGTGCTGTTTCTGAATGAAAACAGGAGTAAAACATGAAAGCATCGTCCATTCGTAAACTACTTTTCATCATGGTCCTGATCATCATCGCTGGGATAACAGGCTCTTGTGTCCGTGAGAGCAGTACGGGTCCCCAAGCTTGGATTGACTCGCCGCGCGGCGGCGCTTCGATCCCTTTGGGTGTTCCCGTCACGGTGGTCTCGCATGCCTTTGCCCGGGAAGGATTAGCCGAAATCGTGCTGTTTGTTAATGGCGAGGCCTATCAACGTAGTGCGCCTACAGAAGCAGGTGTGGTTTTCAGCGAATTCAGCCAGGAATGGCTGCCTACTGAAGTAGGAGTTCACACACTCCAGGTTCGAGCCTACGACATCAACGGAGAAACTGGAAATCCAACAACCATCTCTATCAGCGTAACTGGTGAAGTAGTAGTCGATGAACCTGAAACCCCACCAACAGAAACCAATACGCCGGTTGTATCAGATACTCCGACACTCACGCCTATCATCTCAGATACCCCCACCCTCACGCCTACGTTTACAGCCACAACCCCGCCTACCAACACCCCGACACTATCTCCTCCCACCTACACGCCTACCTTCACCCCCACGGCCAGTGCAACCCCTGTACCTGTTGACAACACCCCACCACCAGCACCAACGCCGGTAGTACCGGCGGATGGGCTAGCCGTTTCCTGCCGTTCATCACAAACTTTGGCCTGGACCCCAGTAACCGATCCCAGCGGTATCCGAGGGTACTATGTCGAGCTTGAAAAAGAGATAACCGCTGGTTCGTGGCAAAACGCTGGAGAATGGGGCCCCATCAGCGACAAACAAATAGATGTGCCCGTTGACTGCGGCATCCGCTACCGCTGGATTGTCAGAGCCGAAGATGGCGCCGGCAATTTCAGCGATTGGTCATCAATTTCCCACTTCGCGGTGAATTTAGATTAGCCTAAGTTACGGAGGCTGAACAATGAACACACCTACATATGCAAAGCCAAGCCCGTGGCGTCGCAGGCTTCCCGTTATCATGGGTTTGCTCGGTGCGCTAAGCTGCATTATCGCTGTTGCTGCCCTGGTTGGTTATTTCTTCCTAAGCCCAAAAGATGCAGCCGCCCGTCCGCTGGTGCTGATCCACGCGCCCCTCGATGGTGACCAACTTGAAGTCGGGCAAACTACATCCATCCACGCCACTGCCCGTGACGAGAACAACATCACCCGTCTCGAGCTGTGGGTGAATGGCGAACTGGTGCAAGTCGAAACCAGCAGGATCCCTGGGGGGATATCCCCCTTCCCCATTCTTGCAAATTGGCAACCTTCAAATGTTGGTATACTGATCAAAAATAGGTTTTGTGAGAAACGGATAGTCGGGTAGACTTG
>CAZLNX010000677.1:0-2048 GCA_964560795.1 uncultured Anaerolineales bacterium
CTTCTCGGCAACGACCTTCATCACTCGAAGCATTTGCAAATATCAATCCAGAACCCGCTTCGACATTGCAGATCGAAATTGTTGAACCGCAAGAAGTCAAACCCTGGTTGGATGAAGTCGAGCACAAACTGCTCCCACAGGGACCGCTTGGAAAGGAGTGATCATATGCCTACCACTCGTTATCTGGCTGCAGCTCGCACCGTCGCGAACACCATTTCTTTAGTACTCAATCAACGGTCAACGACTGATGCGGGCATGATCCGCCGCTGGTTGTTGACGGAACATGGTGCGCACGTCTGGCTCTTTGGAGAACTTGACGACCAACGGCTCCCCTCATTGCTCCCATACACATCCGAGCAAACACTCCACCATCTCAGCACAGCCTTGCGCGGCAAACCGGTGCTTCTGTCCAACCGAACCGGCTTGCGCTACGCAGTCCTATTGTCCAAACAACCCCAAATGCCCAAGAAGGCCATATTCCCTGGCCTCTCACGCGGCAAGGTACTTCTGGGTGTGGGCATTGACCAATCCGAAAAACGTGCCACCTGGCAATCCCTCGGGCACGTGCTGGTGACAGGCAAAAACGGATCCGGTAAATCCACCTTCAACCGTTTGCTGGTCTATCAGGCCATTGCCGAAGGTCATCGGCTTTTTCTGGCCGATCCGCATGGCACTACCTTTCCCATGCTAGCCGATCACACAGCATTGATTTGTCCCATAGTTAGAGATGGTGCTGGGGCGCTGGCCGTGGCTGAACGTGCCCTGGGAGAATGCCGCAACCGCTCCGATCTTTTCCGCAATACACCAGGCTTCCCCGAAAACTTGGATGAATACAATCACCTGGCTACCAGGGCCGGAGATGATCCCCTACCCCGCCTGGTTCTGATCCTGGATGAATTCAATATGCTGGCTGACGAAGAGCCAGAGCTGGTCCAGGCGATCAAGATGCTGGGGCGCGAGGGTCGCAAATTTGGCGTCAACCTGATCTTCTCCACGCATGGTCTGACCCTGAAGGAAATCGGCCAGGTGCGCAATCAGGTCCGCACAGTTTTTGCATTTCGCACAGACGCCAGCACTTCAGTGCTGAAAAGTCTCTCAGTGGAGCAAGCCAGGAATATAACTCAGCCCGGGTTGGCCTTCACCAATCGCTGGGGCTTGCTGCAATCCTACTATCTCGACAAACAAGTCCTGGTCAACCAATCCCCAGCACCGGTGCTCACCCCCAAAGAACGCCATCTGATCCAACAAGCCCTGCAAGAAACCCAGGGCAAGATGTCCATTCCCGCACTGACGGATTGGGGATTGAGCGCCTGGCAAGCACGATCATTAGTTGAAGACTGGGAGCAGCGCGGCTGGTTGAAGAAGGATCCGCAGCGCAAAAATGCACGCTTCATCACCCCCGTTCTAGAAGAAATCGCCGCAAACACACAAACGGCTCAAACGGCATCAATCACATCAAACTGAATTTCGGAGGCAATCCATGAAATCCATAATCGTACCTTCCACCGTCGGCGTCGGCTCCACTGATCTTGGCGGTCTCACGCTGGGAGACTTCAGTAAAGGTCATCGCACAGAAACCCCACACCGCGTGGAATGGGGCCAAACAGCCCGCTATCTGGTTGGGGAGAATGTGGCCCAATTTACCCGACCATTAGAGAGTCTCAACTTCCAACGTTTCTCCGATGGTCTGGGGATGCGCGCATTGACCTATACCGTGCTGGGTTTGCTGCTTGGCAGTGGCACCCACACCTTATCCATCATGCTCGGTCTTCCCGTTGAAGTATTGGAGAACGTTGACCTGGCTCAGAAAATCAAGCGGGAACTGCGCAGCTGGCTGGAAGGAGAACACACCTTCTCCGTCAATGGCATTCAACTTTGTCTACAAATCGTTCGCACGGCCATCATGGCCCAACCCGCAGGCACCTTTTTCGCCAGAGGCTTGAATGACCGGGGTAAGTGGATCAAATCAAGGGATGATTTCGAATCCACCGTCGCGATTTGCGATGTCGGCTTCAACACCCTGGATATGTTCACACTGCAAGGCAGCA
>CAZLNX010000678.1:0-2043 GCA_964560795.1 uncultured Anaerolineales bacterium
TAGCCAGCTTTTTTATTATAGAAGATGCACTCTTATTACCGTCTTCTAGGGTCATTTGCTCTATTTTCAACCATCATTCCTAAAGATTCTATTGCATCTTGAATTGGTTTTTTCCTACACGCCAAAAAGTGATGCCGCAGATCACGTAATGCATAGTTTTTTTCGACAGAAATTGGAAAAAATCTAAATGGCTTTCGCTTATCGCGCAAATATCTATAAGCCATTTCTAGATCTCCATTACTTTTTTCAATTGCCTCCCTTGCATATTTTTCAACATATTGAATATATTTCTCGCGATTCATGGACTACACCGTCATCAATCCTTCAAAGAGTAAACCGCATTTAGAACACCAATTCATAACGCTTTGACATAATGGTCTTCCGCTACGCCATCTTTGCTTTCATTTAGTAGTGAACTCAACTCACCAAGATGAAATTGACTATGACGCAGTAAGAAAATTACGACACCCAATTGGGATTCTCCTGCCCAAGGAAAAGATTTGTTTTCAGCACCATACTCTAGATCAAACAGCCATTTCTCTGTTTTCTCCATCACTTCATGGATAAATTCCAATATATCATTTTGTGTTGGCAAGTCATCAGTTTCTATAGTTTTCCAATCTATTTCAAATGGTTTTCCTGACGGATATTGGAAAGGCGTTTTGTCTTCTAGATAATATTGGGTTCCCAGCAAAATATGCAATGCCAACCGCGCAGGAGTAATTACTCCACGCCCTGTCTGTAGCCAAGCTTCGGCATCAAAATCTTTGACTATTCTTTCAAACACTCTCCAGGTATGACCGTATTGATGGATGAATTCGTTTTTGTTCATTGGTTTTTCCATTTGATCTTCGATTTATTCAATTTTGACACAATCGAAATCTAATTTTTTCACCCGCTCCGTAGCTCGAAAGTGCGAAGGACACCTGAAGCATCACGAAGTGAGCGCAAGGTGGATTGTACTCTCTAAACCCCCAGTCGCCTGCGAGCGGGGTTAGGCAACCCCAGCTCATTTGAGAACTCATTCAAAACTCTAACATCTCTCCATCTTCGGGAATGAGTAATTGTTCTAGCAAAATACCATTCGTTTCAGCATATGCTCTCAATTCACCGCGCGTTACAGTCGCGTGATCCAATGAGTCCATATGTGTAGCAATCACAACGCTTTTTGGAGCTGCCCTGCACACAGTTACTGTTTGTTCATCATCCATCAATATGAAAGCATTATTGTCCCATACTGCCCCACAAGAATGTGTAATAATGATTTCTGGTTGATATTGATCAATCACTTTTGCAACTTCGTCACACCAAATTGTATCCCCAGCCCAATAAACAGTTGGCTCGTTTTCAGCTTCAAACACAAATCCTGAAACTTCACCCATCATTTGGCGAACTTTTCCTGTGCCGTGCTGTCCATTTGTGCGGGTTATTTTCATCATCTCCCATGTAATATTATCATTCACTGCCATCGTGTTTTGAAATCCATCTTTCTTAAGCTCTTCAACGTCACTTGGCTGGCACAATAATTTTAGTTCTTTTGGCAATAAATCTTTTGCTGATTGATCAAAATGATCAGAGTGCATATGCGAGATTACAGCCATATCAATTCCATCAATCACTTCATGTGCGGGAATCGGCAATTCCACCAATGGATTAGGCGACTTGCCCGTGTACGAAGGCATCGAGTGTTTGGCAGCTAAATATGGATCAATTACAAATCGTTGATTAGCATAATCTATCCGCAGTGTTGCGCTTCGTATTAATTGAACTTGCATTACTCCTCCTATCTTCCAACTAGTTTATTTGTATCTTTAGACCAAAAATAGTTGCCTAACGTTGGCTTTAGGCGCCCGGCGACGCTGACCCAAAACATCGCTCGCCGAAAATATTGACTTACTATCAACCTCGCGACCCGTCATCTTAACTTTCCGACTAAATCAATCTTATACGATTTTCTGACTTTTCGAGCCGCTTACCCTCCGGCTGCAAGCCGGGTTATTAGAATGAAGTGGTGGGGCGTGGCAGATGTGCTACCCTTTGTTT
>CAZLNX010000679.1:0-2003 GCA_964560795.1 uncultured Anaerolineales bacterium
GATAACAAAGGGCTTCAAGTCACGCTGCTGTGCAGCGGCCATGAGCCCTGTCGTTCTGATCCCAGCTATTCGAAACTCATTGAAATATAAATCGAGGCAAGGCCCTGTCAATCGCAGTCGAAAGCTTCGAAGTTGTCCCTCGGTTGTTTTTCAGTCGTAGCCATAGTATTTCCAGCGTCCTTCCTGTTCTATTCGAGCAGGCCATCCGGCTCCCAGCCCGGCCGCGAATGGAGCTGGTAAAAACCATCGCACGTTTCGCGTGTCAAAGCGTTAAGCACATGTAAATTGAAACTGAATATAATCTGATCCGCATCCGCGGCTCAGAACATGGCAATTCATCAGACCCGCTGGCGCGGGCCGATGATCTTATCGTTATACTCGCAAAAAAACAACAAGTCTGGAGGTTCATTCATGCAGAAACGAACGTATCTAGTAATTTTAGTTGCCCAGGTAATATGTCTCTTACCCGCCACTGGGCAACAAGTACCAGTGGGATATTGGCGGAGTGTGGATTTTGTACGAAATGTTGAAGACTTCGAGCCTGGAAAGGCATCTTGGAAAGGCGATCTATTTCTTAAAGAATTCCAGTGCTCTAGTAACGGCGAAACATCGCTGGGCTGTCGTTGTGCAAATGGATGGACGATACATTCTGATGGTAAGACAAAATATCAGTATTTCCTCAAACAAATACAAGGTGATGAATATCTTTTTTTACCTTGGCTCAGCGGGGATGTGACTCAGCGTGGACAAAAGCCTTCATACTATGTTCTGAAGAAGGTTTCCGGAGAGACTCAAAGGTTGGGCGGACAGACAAACGCTGGTGCAGCAAAAACATCATCGTTCCAGACTGTTCGTCCCGTCACGTCGGTCAAGGCGTTTGACGACGTTCGTTGGAAGGACATGACTCAGTTGGGGTTGTTGATGAAACCAAGCCTTCCACAAACGCTGACGTTTAACAGAAAGTCGGTCTGGCCGGTGGTGGTTAAACAGTTTGGAGAGCAAGAACCACAAAGACTTTTGACTCGGGGGATGAATCCGGGTCTCGGGATTCGGGAATTACATAAGAAAGGAATCACAGGTAAGGGTGTCAACGTCGCCATCATCGATCAACCTTTGTATCAGGATCATCCGGAGTTTGTTGGGAAGATAGTCGCCTATCACGACGTCGGCTGCGGGAGCGAGAGCAGCATGCACGGGCCAGCGGTCGCAAGTTTGCTGGTGGGATCCAATTGTGGAACCGCTCCAAAGGCAAAGGTTTACTACGTTGCGGCACCTTCCTGGACAAAAGACACAGCATACCAAGCAAAAGCCCTCCATTGGATCATCGAGCAAAATGACAAATTATTGGCCTTTGAGAAAATTAGGGTTGTGTCGGTTTCAGCGGCGCCCTCCGGGCCAGGGTCGCCGTTCGATAAGAACCAGGAGTTGTGGGATAAGGCATGTGCCCTTGCCGAATCCAAAGGGATTATGGTATTGGATTGTACCCGGTACAGGGGTATCATCGGTCCCTGTTACTTGGATTTGGCGGACCCCGAAAATGTATCAAAATGCAAGACCGGATTTCCCGGGAGGCCCGGCGGGGCTGTTCCAGATAAGCTGCTGGTGCCGTGCTCACCACGCACAACTGCTGAAGAATACAACCTAGGTGAACACTCGTATCAATACTGCGGACGAGGTGGATTGAGTTGGTCTATTCCCTATTGCGCGGGAGTACTGGCGCTCGGCTGGCAGTTGAACCCTGACCTAACAGCGGCTCAAATGCAAGCTTTTCTATTCGATTCGGCATTTATTACGAATGAAGGTGCAAAAATCATCAATCCAGAGGAATTTATTCGGAACTGAAGGGGTCATGCCGTAATTATTAACATTGTAGCGTGTGACACCATAGTGACATGTGCTAACATGGTGGTTGATTGAGACGCCGCTAGGCGTCGCTCATCACCACCTTCGTTGGCACTCCGCTTCGCGGAGTGCCAACGTCCCGCGGCAAGATCCGCCTGTTC
>CAZLNX010000680.1:0-1992 GCA_964560795.1 uncultured Anaerolineales bacterium
GACGGTGGGCTCATTTTTATACCCCTAAAGCGATACTTGTCGAACGATCTCAAAAGGATATTGGACAGTTTCTAGAGATGCTGAGGTTCGAAAATCGAAGCAAACTCGAGGAATTGCCCAACGTTTTCAAGTGAGGTCAAGATGGTATCAACTAATCCAAGTGTCGTCCTGTTGTATTGAACAATCACATATCGGCGAAAACTGCTGCCATTTATACGGTACAGCCTGCAACACTTGCGCCGGATGTTGCGTTCTGATAGGTTGCTGGGATTGAAGATCGGCCAATTCTGGTTGATGGACAAATAATCTCATAACCTGAGTATTGTTTAGCAGACGATAGCAGGCAAGGTAGGCGACAAATTCAAGGCTGGTTTGCAAGGTTGCAGAGCATAGGCGATCAAACCAGAGATGAGATTGACCAGGAAGTTTGAGAAGCTTCGATGCCTTGAATGCTCGATCTGAGAGATATTCTTGAGTTGGTCATTGATTGTTTCAATAATGGAACGCTTTCGCAGAAGCAGCTTATCCTGCAAATCCATCAAACGGTTTTTCATATTCTTGCGCAAGCCGGTAATCAATTGGATGTTCTCTTGCAAGAGCTTGGCAAACAGGTCTTTTGAAATGTACCCTTTATCACCAAAAACTTTGCCAAACAGTCCTTGAAAGAGAGCAGGAACAGGCTGTCGGTCATCAACATTGCCTGGCGTCAACTGGAAAGACAAGATTTCACCATGTTCATTGACAACCAAATGCAGCTTGAAGCCATAAAACCACCCCATTGTGGTCTTGCCGCGAGCAGCAATGCCTGCAAAGACTTTGTTTCTCTCAATACGTTTGTTGTGGCAGACCTTGAGCGGGGTGGAATCTACGAAAGAAATCCCGGTGCAGGCTCCTCGCTTGGAGAGCAGATAGAAGATCAACGGCACAAGGGCACGCGCCATGAGCGTCACAAAGCGACTGTAGCTGACCAAGCTTGGGAAGTCTCCTGCCAAGTGCTTTTGAACGTAGTTCTGATAATAGGCTTTGAAGAAGCGATAGCCAGATTGATGAAAGTAGATCATGATCGTCATAATCTCGCTCAAAGACAATTGTGTGCTTCGGTTCCGTTGGCGTAAGCCGTTTGACAATTGAAATCTTGTCCAACGAGGCTCAAATATCTGGCAAAAATCATCGACATCTACAAATAGTTCGACTAAACTCATGGTAGGGTTCCTTTTTAGAAGGCTATCGTGTGGTGACTTTAGCTCTATTCTAATCAGGAACCCTTCCTTATCCAAAACTCAGGTTACTTAACGTAGTAAATTTGTGTTTAGATTAATTCTGGGGTGACTCATGTTGCTGGTGAATATGAAACGTGAAATTGCGAGCTTTAGAGTTACTCCCGTACCTTATCCTGAATGAGTTGAGCAAATTCCCTGGCGCGTTTAGGAGCATCCCCGACATAGGCTCCGGCATCTAGAAGAATGTGCATCTGCTCGGGAGAGAGATAACGGATAAATTCCGCATCTGAGGTGATCAAATTGATCAAAGGATTTAGTTCATCATTCCGGATTGCATCCCATGCAGCGAGAGTGTGCATCCGAAGACGCTCATGCATCTCTTGTCGGTCGGCGCCGGCTTTGCTCAAGGCCATTAGCACTCGCTCGGTTGCCGCGAAGGGTCCATAAATGGCCATATTTTTTGAAATAGCTTTCTCGTCAATCCGCAGTTTTTCCAGGACCGATATGGCTACACGCAGCAATTCATCGGCGATCAAAAAGGCTTCAGGGAGTAATGTGCGACGGTTGGCGCTGTCGTCCATGGTACGCTCGAGCAGGGAATGGGCCGCGTTGTCCCAGGCCAGGCGCGGGGATTGGGCCAAGCTTCGGGCCAAAGAGTCGATTTTCTCTGAGCGGATGGGGTTACGCTTGAAAGGCATCGCCGAAGAGCCTACTTGTTTACTCCCAAAGGGTTCAGCCAACTCACCAATTGGTGGCGATTGAAGGATGCGCA
>CAZLNX010000681.1:0-1982 GCA_964560795.1 uncultured Anaerolineales bacterium
TGCAATAATACCAAATTGTGATACTTGTCCTCCCCACCTCTTGACCGATATTTCTGGTGGTGAGTTTCTAGCAAATCCTCATTTGTGAGTCTGCTGTTGCAATGTGGACAAATACCCTTCTGTTTTTTAAGCCTCTTGGCTTTAGATGGTGTTATATCACCATAGCCTTTGGACAATCTATCCGCCCAATAAGCCGTGTCTCCGTCATAATACGACCGGTCATAACCAACTCGTGCGTAACTGCCGGTTCTCTCCTTGTGCTGGGAGTACATCTTTATAATCTTTCCCGCCTTTTTATCCATAAATATCCACTTCCTGGTGCCAGTATGACCAAAGTATTTCTCAGCTACCCAGTGTTTATTTTTTCTGGGATGCCTACGTTTAGCCCATTGATATAACCTTTTCCACAACAACATATCTAACCGAGAGAAAGCTTCACTGGAGTGGGCGGTTTTGTACACATTTGCCCCTCCCGTTATTTTGGGCTGTAATACTTTTATTAACTGTGCCGGGGTTACGCTTTTTATTTTGCCAATCGTGTCACTGATGGATCGAAAGTGCGCTTTAATCTTGGCTTTCATTGGTTCGCATCGATATACATGCGAGGCGTTGGCTCGTTTCTGTTCCGTTTTAGTACCATTCAATAACTTGAGCTTATAAGTACCCTTAATCCGATTCTCATAATGCCTTATGTGATGGCCTAAAAAGTCGAAACCTTCTATCGAGTGTACTATCTTCGTCTTCTCCTGAGATAGCGTTAGTCCACGTTTTTCTAACCATTTCTCTATATATCTTTTGGATTCCTCTATAACTTCTTGGTCCTCATGGATTACTACAAAGTCATCAGCGTATCGGATGACGTTTAGCTTTAAATTGTTCCTTGACTTGTATCTTCTCTGGGCTTTCTTACTAACCTTCCAAGATACCGTGGTAGTTCCAATTTTGCCTTTCCAACCGTTTATCCCACGTAAGTGTTCAATCAAGTCAGTTTCCATTTGGTCTAGAGCTAGATTAGCTAACAACGGCGAAATAGTTCCACCTTGTGGTGTGCCCATTTCGGTCTGGTGCATTTCATTATCATACAGGTACCCAGCCTTTAACCATTGTTTGACTATTGGTCTCCAATGTGTATCAATTTGTTCTAACAAGAATTTGTGGTCAATATTATCAAAACATCCTTTGATGTCTGCGTCCAAAACCCATTTTTGTTTCTGGAGTAATGTTGCCGCTATTTTTTCAACGGCATCATGTATTCCCATACCCGGTCTGAATCCATAACTACAGGATTCAAACCAGGCTTCATAATAAGGTTCTAACGCTAATTTCGTAGAGGCTTGCATTGCTCGGTCCTTTATCGTTGGGATGCCTAATGGCCTCATTTTGCCATTGGCCTTGGAAATCATCACCCTTTTGGCCGGTAATGCTTTGTAAGTGTCCCATCCCTTGCGAATCGTGTCCAGAACCTCTTTAACCCATTTTATCTTATCTTTGGGCGTTTTGGCTTTCTTAAAATCTATGCCCGCTGGTAGTGATCCCGTATTGTCAGTTGTTACTTTACGAACGGCGTAAACAATACCGCAGGTCGAGTATTGCAGAAGTCGCATTAAACTTGGAGCGAAACTATATTTACCAGATTTCGTTGCCTTATATATTCGCTTTTGCAAGTTGAACACCAGCTTTCGTACCTGTTTCCAAATTATGGTATCCCAGTCCCAATCAGACATTATTACATCAGTTTTCCGATAATCCAGTTTGGCATAAGCGCCAAGTGCTGGATTAGTGTTGTCTTGGTACTTGAATGCCCAATCTGGAAACGGGTATTTCCACATTGTATTCACGATTCACCTCTCGGTTGTCTTCATCGCCTCTGGTTGCCCACAAGATTTGCTTAGTCACTTCAATATTTTAGCGGTCTAGTGAGTTAATCGGCATATCCAACTTCCCCCTTGGACGGTTTCTGTTGGCATTTGCTTCCCACTCAA
>CAZLNX010000682.1:0-1976 GCA_964560795.1 uncultured Anaerolineales bacterium
CAGGTTGTTTTATGGCGATGGTCTACCAGAACGGCCAATTCCAGGATGACAAGTTGTACACCTACGATTAAGAGGTGGATGACAGCTCTCCCGGTTTCGATTCAACCCACAAAGGAGTCTCTCATGTTTGAACCTGTTCCCCGACCCGTGATTGATCTCGATCTGGATATCCCCATCCCGGTCAGAGAGATACTTGAACACCCGTTGGTCGAAAATATCTACCCGACGGGCTTACCCTGGATCGTAGATGAAGTCGATATCGTCCATGTCCACCTGAAAGGAGGCACCATTCGCCTCAATGGAAAACTCTATACGAGCGCCACGAGTACCACGCCGATCCCCCGTTACAAACCCGATTTTCCACTGGGCGAGGACGGCATCACCTACTTCCGGGGCGTGATCCACCATCCCTGGGGAGGGCGTACACAAAGCCGGCGTTTTCAGCGTAAATATCTCCGGGCTGGTGTGGACCACGCCCTGGTGACGTTTATTCACGAGTGCATTCTCAATCATTTGGAAATTCCCTTGGATGAAGCCAGGTCGGAACGGCTCTGGCTGCAGATCGCCTCGGCAGCCTTGCAGCGCCAGTACCCCACGGAGAACTGGTTCGTTCCCTGGCTGATCTCTCCTGAAATACAACAGGCAGCCATGCGAGCTTTCGGGTCGTCTGGATGGATTGAAGTCATCAGGCGGGGTTACGACCTATGGCTTGCCGAGCAGAACCTGGCTGGACATCTGCAACAACGCCGGTACCTGTACCCTGAATTGGCTGGGGTACTTGTGGAGGAGCTGTACTGAGTAAGGGGGCATGGGAGCATGGGAGCAGGGGTGAATGGGAGATTCTCCCCTGCCCCCCAGCATCCCAGCTCCCTAGCACTGGCTAAATCAAATCCCACTATAAATCGAACCAACCACACAAAGGAGAAAATCATGAAGATCACCGTTCTACAAGAAAATCTAAAGCACGGGTTGAGCATCGTTTCGCGGGCTACATCGCCCCGCGCTACCTTGCCGGTGCTGGGAAATATCCTAATTGCCACCGAAAATGGCCGCTTGCGTCTGGCAGCAACGGACCTGGAATTGAGCATCACCGGTTGGATCGGCGCGAGCATCGAGCAGGAAGGGGCCACTACGGTGCCGGCGCGCACCTTCTTCGATCTGGTCGGTACGCTGCCACCGGATGCAATATCACTGGACTACGATGATGCCACATCCACAATGAAGCTGAGCTGTGACAAGTCGAAAACCCAATTGAAGTGCATCCATGCGGAGGAGTTCCCTCCAATCGCTCTGCGTGCCTCTGGCACTCCAACATTTGAGAACGATGGCTTCGAGATCGAGACAAAGTGCTTGCTGGAGATGATCCGCCAAACGGCTTTCTCGGCTTCCAAGGATATTGCCCGGCCAGTGCTCACCGGCGTGCTTATCACCATCGCCGAAGACAGAATCACGCTGGCCTCAGCGGACGGTTTCCGGCTATCCGAACACAAAGCCAGGCTCTCTACACCGGTTGCAGAACCGGTCAGCGCACTCGTCCCGGCTAAATCTTTGAACGAGTTGGCACACATCTTGAAAAACAAGGACGGCCTTGTGACCATCGCCTTTGCCAATGGGCGTGTCGCATTCCGCACGCCAGATATTGAGTTGGCCACCCAATTGATCGAAGGTGAATTTCCCGATTACCACCAAATCATCCCAGAAGAGCATACGACCCGTATGGTGGTGCCCACGGACGCGCTCCGCAAAGCCTGCCAGCAGGCCGGGGTTTTTGCCCGCAATGATTCGTTGGTAGCCACCCTGGATATCAGGGAGGAAATTGTGGAAGTATCTGCGCAGGCAGATGAACTTGGCTCAAGCCGCACCCAAGTGGCGGTGGTAACTGAAGGCCCTGGCATGCACATCGCGTTCAACACCCATTATCTGCAGGATGCACTAGCTGTCATCCAGACCCCCAGCGTGGCCCTGGAAGTCAGCGA
>CAZLNX010000683.1:0-1971 GCA_964560795.1 uncultured Anaerolineales bacterium
CCCTTTTCTCCTGCTCCACCTTAGCTCAACTGCCCCTATTCCGGGAATTGCTGGTACTTACTTGAATTTTTCAAATAATCACCCATAATTTTCTCGGAGGTAGATCATGAATTCAAGAGAACGAGTCAAACTAGCCTTAAACCACAAAGAACCAGATCGAGCACCCTTTGATTTGGGCGGCACGGTTATAACCGGTATTCAAGCAACAGCATATCGAAAACTACGCCAATATCTTGGCTTACCGAAGAAAGAAATCAAAATAATTGATATGCTCCAGCAGTTAGCCCAGGTTGACGATGATGTCATGGAGCTACTCGGTGTTGATGTCCGCAATATTTCACCGCGCTCCACCGCCGGCTTTAACATCAAAATCAGTGAGTCCGAAGATGGAAATTATAGTCAGTTCTACGACGAATATAACATCGGATGGCAAATGCCCAAGAATGGGGGCATGTACTATGACATGTTCGATCATCCTCTCAGTGGAAATATCACCGAAGCAGATATAGATGCCTACAAACTCCCCGATCCGGTTGATCCTTCGCGCTTCGAAGGCATCAGAGAAGCCGCATTGAAAGTACTCAACGAGGAAAAACGGGCCTTGATCGTCGGAAACATGTCCGCTGGGATATTCGAATTGTATATGTGGACGCGTGGTTTTCCTGACGGATATGCCGATTGGGCTGGCAACCAGCCCTTGGCTCAAAAAATGCTGCATAAGTTTATGGATTTGCAAATGGCGTTTTGGGAGAAGATGTTCAAGACGCTGGAAGGCATTCCCATTGACGTCGTACAAATGGCAGATGATTTCGCTGGTCAAAATGGGATGTTGATTTCCCCACGATCCTATCGCAAAAGCCTAAAGCCCCTGCATAAAGAGATGTTTGATTATATCCATTCGAAATGTGATGCCAAAATCTTCTTCCATTCATGTGGAGCTATTCGGTCAGTGATCCCTGATCTGATTGACGTAGGGGTAGATATTCTCAATCCCGTACAGGTAAACGCCAGTGGCATGGATTCCGCGGAGCTTAAACAGGAGTTTGGTAAGGATATTACTTTCTGGGGAGGCGGCGTAGATACACAAACAGCTTTTGACGAAAGCCATACCCCAGAAGAAGTACGCAGGGATGTCCGGCGCCGATTAGAAGATTTCATGCCAGGAGGCGGATTCGTTTTCAATACCGTCCACAATATCCAAGGAAATGTGCCCCCAGAGAATATTATGTCTATGTGGGAAACCTTGCAGGAATACGGGAAATATTAACTACAAATTTATATTTTTTAGGAGAAATCAATGAAAGAAGTAATTGGTTTAATTTTCGAGAATATCCAAGATGGTGATCAAAATGGAGTAGTTGAAAACGTTCAGAGTGCCTTGGATTCAGGGCTGGCACCTGAAGCAATCCTGAACGAAGGGATGATCTCGGCTATGCAAGAGGTAGGAAAGTTATTTGAGGAAGGTGAGTTCTTTGTGCCTGAAATGCTGATCGCTGCTCGCGCTATGCAAGCCGGGTTGAAACTTCTCCGCCCCCACTTATTAGAGGCTGACGTGGAGCCCGCTGGAAAAGTTGCAATTGGCACTGTCCAAGGAGATCTTCACGATATCGGAAAAAATTTAGTCGGCATGATGCTTGAGGGGTCCGGTTTCGAGATCATTGACTTGAAGACAGATGTCCCCCCTGAAAACTTTGTAGCAGCTGTAAAAGATGGTGCGACTATCATAGGTTTGTCGGCTCTTCTGACCACTACTATGCCTAGTATGGAAGCCACTATCAAGGCGATCAAAGAAGCCGGTCTGCGCGATCAAGTCAAGATCATTGTTGGTGGAGCACCAGTCACTGCTGATTTCACCGAGAAGATCGGCGCTGATGGTTTTGCCCCTGACGCCAGCCAGGCGGCTACACTGGCAAAAGATCTATACTGATCAAAAATAGGTTTTGTGAGAAACGGATAGTCGGGTAGACTTGG
>CAZLNX010000684.1:0-1961 GCA_964560795.1 uncultured Anaerolineales bacterium
TGTCTTCCCATTTGTTGTTCTGCATGCGCCCTTCCAGGGCAACCAGGCGGCCTTTGTCGCCATACTGGTTGATGAACTCAGCCTGCTGGCCGAAAGCGACGATGTTGAACCAGTCGGTGGCTTCGTCGCGGCTCCGGCGGCGGTCCACTGCCACTGAGGCCTTGGTCACGGCTTTGTCGCCATCTGCGCCCTTGTAGGACATTTCCGGCGATTTGCCTAAACGACCGATGATACGAATAGTGTTGTTGGTAGCCATAGCTTTACCTCCATTGCGCCACGGTCTGCCTGCGGCAGCTCCCTGGCAATAAGTTGGATAGATCTGAGAACAGGCGGCATGGAGTCGCCTGGAACTCACTCGAATTGGAGACCTTCCAGAAAAGCGATCGCCCGTTTGATGCCGTAGGCAACGGCTTCATCTGCCAGACGTCGTTCCTCGATCTGGTCGATCCTGGCGCGTAGAGTGCAGCGGGGATCGCGGCAATGCGCCGCGCCTTCGAGAGTGCTGCCATCAGCAGCATATTTCTCGGTGTAGTACTGCGCTTCGGCATCGGGAACACAGATCTCGATGCCCGAACCATCCGCTTCGATGAAGCTGAGATGAAGGTGGGGGACGGTGTGCATGGTTAGTCTCCATAGCCCAGTTCGGCTAAGATGCGGGTTTCGACATCCTCTTGGGGTGTTTCCGATTCGCCCTGGGGTGATATTGCTTCCACAGGGATGATCTGCGGTGGCGCTTCGCCAGCTGCCAGGGTCTCACAATGAGTCCTGACCGGGCAGAAGCGGCACTCCCAGGGTTCCTTATCCCCAGACGCTTTCAGGGGAGGGGGTAGGTCTTCCTGTAGAAATGCGCATAGACGTTCACCCAGTGTTTTCTCGATCTCCGCATGGGAGATCAGATCCACGGGGATGCGCACCTGCTCCATCATGTCCAGGTAGACGATCTCGGCGCTATTGATCTCAACGCCGTTCTCCGCCAGCATGTAGGCGTAGACGCTGACCTGCTGGATGTGTCCCTGGTATGCCCGGCGCGGGCCGATGCTCTCGATGGCGCGCGGCTTGTGGTCTTCTCCGCAGGCGCAGCTGAATAGATAGCCTCGCCTGGGCCGCCACTGGCCTTCCCGAAGGATCTGTCCCGTATTAGGGCAGGTGTAGGTCTTCCAGGTCTTCGGCACCGCCTTGGTGGACTTGTAGTCCATCAGGTGGCCGCGCTCCAGGTAGACCACATCGGGCTGGCCGCTGATCACTACCTGGTCACCGGAGAGTGCCACATGAGAATTGATCTCTGCAGGCATCACGTCTGGTTTGGCCAGGAACGACAGGCGCTCTTCGACCAGATTCTGAGTGGCATCGCTGTAGTGGGCGGCAATCTCGTGGGCGATCTGCCCTCGAAACGCCCAGAACAGGTTTGATGGCTTCTCGCCGTAGTCATACTCGATCTTCAGCCGCCACTTGCGCGGGCAGCTCAGGACGGTGGTTACCGAGAGCGGCGATCCGAAACTGGTGCCCAGGCGGTTGCTAAGCAGTGCTTGAGCCAGTTCGCCAGGATCATCCGGCCTCATATTGCTCAGGATGCCGCGCAGGGTGGGGGCGGTCATGTGGCATCCCGGCAGCGCGCCCTGGCATGCACATTGAATGCAGCTTTGCGGGGCGACGTAATCCCCGGTGGCTTCACATTGAAAGGCTGCGAAAGGCATGGGGTTACCTCCTTCGAAATCCCTGGTGCGCAGGTCCGCACATGCACCAGGGAGTCTATTTCCTGGTGCGGGACAGGTTCATTCGATCTTTATTGGTGGCAGGGGGACTCCGGCCCAGGTGAAAAGGGCGCGGATCTTGCGCTTGGCCCAGGCGATATCTTCCACCCGGTTGTAGAAAGCGTAGCGATCAATACCGAGGTGGTCGCCTAAGTCATAGGCGAAGGTCGATAAGACCAGGTGCGTGATGCGCTTTCCCTGCCAGCCCCA
>CAZLNX010000685.1:0-1957 GCA_964560795.1 uncultured Anaerolineales bacterium
CATTTTGGATTATTCTGGGGTTGTCGAACCTGCCCAGAAGGTCGCCTTGCTCGTAGATAACCAGGTCAACATGTTCATCTTAACCCTGTTCGTCTATGTGCTGTTCGGTATTTTTTTGGTGATCCTGGCCCTGGCACTCCACGAGCGCTTGAAAGCCAAATCACCCGCCCTCATGCAGACGGCGACCGTGTTTGGGCTTTTCTGGGCCCTGGTGGTCATCGCCAGCGGCATGATCTACATCACCGGCATGAACACCGTTGTCCCGCTCTATGGCAGCAACCCAGATCAGGCTGCCACAGTCTGGTTGGCTATTGAAGCCGTGTTTGAAGGTATCGGTGGTGGGGTTGAGCTTTTGGGTGGTATATGGATCCTGTTGGTTAGCTGGGCCGCTTTACGGGCCGCAGAGTTTCCCAAGGCGCTTAATTATTTTGGTGCGGCTATCGGCGTGGCCGGCATCCTGACGATAATTCCAGCTCTTGAAATGTTGACAGATGTCTTTGGATTGACCCAAATTGTGTGGTTCATCTGGCTGGGAATTTTCTTATTGCGCAGTAAGGCAAGTGAAACGACGTAAAAACTGTCTTTTTCCAAAGCCAAACCTCAAGTTGGAGTATTGGATTTGTGGGATCCGCCCTTGCCAATACTCCAGCTGTAAATAAACGCTGCGGTTCGCAAACAAAAGGAACTCAACGATGAATTTATCTCTTACAGAACTGCCCAATTCAAAAACAAACATTCAAGAGCGTCTTCAAGAAGGCCGCATCACCTGGAAATGGCCATTGATGATCGTATTTGCTCGCCTCGTCTTCGCCATCCTTGCACAAGCCTTGATTTCTGGCTTATACAGCGTATTAGGAAACCCAAACCCCTGGCAGGCGGCTGCTCCCTGGTGGATCGTGTATGGCACTTTGATCGATATCGGCTGTTTCTTATTACTGGCACGGCTGGCGCACCGGGAAGGCATTCGCCTTTCTGACTTGATCAGTTTCCAGCACCAGCGCCTTGGACGGGATCTGCTCCTCGGAGTGGGTTTCATTGTTTTGTACATGTTTTTAGCGATCGGTGGAGGCATACTCTTCGGTATGTTGGTTTACGGAGCGAACCCTACACCGGCAGTTATGGTGCCCTTGCCGCTATGGGGGACCTTGTACAGCCTGATCGTCTGGCCCCTGATTTGGGCTTTCGCCGAAGAAATGACCTATCAAGGCTATGTTTTACCCCGTATCGAGGCCCTCTCAGGACGCGCCTGGCTGGCCGTCATCATCGTGGGTTTTGGCTGGGCGGTACAACATAGTGCGCTCCCCCTGATGGCGGATTGGCGCTGGGCAGCCTATCGTTTTGGATCTAGCCTTCTGATTGGGATTGTGCTGCCAATCATCTATCTGCGCACCCGCCGTTTGTTACCCTTCATCGTTGCCCATTGGGCCGCGAACTTTATCAGCGTCCTGATGACGGTCGTCCTGCCGCAGATAACATCTTAGTGGAGAAAAAAAATGCAAATCATCCAAACCTTATCCCTGGTGTCGCAGATCAGCCTGTATGTGCTCCTGGCATTGATGGGCCTATACACCCTGCTAGTCTTTGGCTGGCAGATCATGATCCTACGCGGCAAAGCCATGCCGAACCCCGATGGAACCTCCGATAACTATCACGAGCAGAAAACCCATTACGGCATCGCGTTGGCGGACGTGTTTCTGGCTTGCCCAACCTGTTTTATAGCCCTGGCTTGCGTTTTCATTAGCCCGCATTGGGGCTTTTTCATGCTGGCGATGGTTAGTTTCTGGTTTGTTTGGGCCAACATCATGACCACGGCAACCAGCCTCAGGTTCGAGAATCCCAAACTCACCCTGAATTGGTTGATCGTCTTCCCAACCGGAATCTTCCTCGGGCTGGCAACCATCCTGTGGACAGCCATCCACTTCAATACGATCTATTTGTTATAAAAGATGGAGAATTC
>CAZLNX010000686.1:0-1954 GCA_964560795.1 uncultured Anaerolineales bacterium
CCTTTTATTTTGTAAAGGTGCTGTTTAGTTCAAATTGAACCATGCCAAAAAAAGTGATGTTTGCGTCAACGGCATGTTTCTAAACTATGCCGCATATTTCAAGATGAAGGAAGATGATCTAAAATCAATCGTGGATTTCTTGCTATCAGAGTGGATGGAAGATGGTGGATTCAATTGCAATTCCAATACAACCGGAGCCGTTCATAGCTCACTTCATTCGACAATTTCAGTTATCGAAGGAATTGTTGAATATGCAAAGAATGGCTATCGTTATCGGTTAGAAGAACTGCAAGAGGCGGAAGATAAATCCAGGGAATTTTTATTGCAGCACAAGTTATTTCGATCTCATCGGACTGGAGTTATCATTGATAAGAAAATGCTCATGCTTTCTTACCCGTCGCGTTGGAAATACGATATCTTAAGGGCATTGGATTATTTTCAATTTGGGATGATCGGCTACGATCCACGGATGCAGGATGCGCTTGATATACTGAAGCGTAAACAGCGGAAAGATAACAAATGGCCTGTGCAAGCAAAGCATCCGGGTCAGACACATTTTGATATGGAAAAGACCGGTGGACCGAGTCGCTGGAATACCCTGAGAGCGCTGAGAGTTCTAAAACATTTCGATGAATCTGGGACAGGACTATGAATGATATCCTTGATATCTCAACCGATAATGCTCGTGCGAATGAAGTGCACGCAAACCTGAATAAGTGGAACGAAGATATCTCTGAAGCTGACCGGCAATCCAAATACTGCAAAATGGCTTCGACTGCTCTGGTTTTTTACCGTGGAACTAACCATCTCTTTTGGGCTGATTTTGCTTCGGATGAACGTTTACTTCGATTTGGAAATGAAGAGACGGATACTTGGATTCAAGGCGATTTGCACATTTACAACTACGGATCCTTTGCTAACGCAAAGAATGAGGTTGTTTACGATTTCAATGATTTTGATGAGGCGATCATCGCCGATTACCAGTATGATCTATGGCGCATGGCTGTAAGCATCGTTCTAGCGGCTGAGCAGAATGGTGATTTGTCTGATGTTCAACAGGCTAAAGTCATTGATACCTTTTCCCATTCCTATCTTGACACCTTAGCGTTGATCAGAAAAAAGAGGCTGGACAAGAAAGGATTCTCTGCAAAGCACAATTCGTTTGGAAATCTGCAGTATTTCCTACGTAGGGTAGAGCAGCAATACTCCAGAGAAGGGATGCTGGATCGCTGGGCACCCAAAGCTAAAGGCAAGCGATGCTTCGACCTTGAGCGCAAAAAACTAGCTGAAGTAACTGATAAAGAACGCAATCTAATTCTAGAGGCAATGCCGGCATACCGTGAGCGATTGGGCGAGAAATTAGCCAAAAACGATGCCTACTTCGAGGTTAAGGACATTGCCCGCCGCTTGCTCGCAGGTACAGGTTCACTTGGTGTAAATCGTTATTATGTATTGATTGCCGGGAACAAAGATAACGATCAAAATCAGTACCGCATCCTGGATATCAAGCGCCAGACCAAACCCACAGCCTACGCATATCTTGGTGATCAAGCACAACGAAAGTACGCTGAAAATTTCAAGAACGATGCCCAGCGACATGCCGAAGCTTGTAAAATGCTGAATAGGCGCACCGACAAACACCTCGGTTGGTTGCATTTGGACGGTGATAACCTGGATTTTCCAACAGGATTTTATTCCGTGCGCGAACGATCGCCGTTTAAAGAAGCATTTCCTGGTGAAGTTCTCGACACCCGCACATCATTTTCGGCGATGGCACAACAATGGGCTGAAATACTGGCTGCTAATCACGCTCGCGCAAACAAGGAACTGCCCACACAGGTTCATCGGTTGGTGGATGACCAGGAGGATATCTTTCGAGAGTTGGTGCGGGAGATAGCCTTATTGGACTTTAGACAAAGATTGACAAAAAGATAGGAACTGTGGCATTCATTGA
>CAZLNX010000687.1:0-1948 GCA_964560795.1 uncultured Anaerolineales bacterium
TGGTCGAGCAATGGAATTGACACCAGATGATGAATTTGAAACCCATTTTGATATTCTCTTATCCCGCGAGGCGGTATTCAATAGGTTGGGGGAGCGCGATACACAGAGAAAAGATTTGGAAGAATTATCACGACTGGTAGAGCTGCCGGATGCGCAAGGATTGGGATCGCGCAAAGCAGAGGTAGCAACGCGTTGGGCGAGATATACCATCCGTACCGATGCAGTAGGGGCTGCTCCGTTAGCTGAGAAGGCTGTATCTCTTGCTAAAAATGAAAACCGGCCTGATGTTGCAGTTGAAGCATATTTATTGTGGTCTGAGAGTCTAAGGAAGCTAGGTGATCTCCCCGGTGCACAAGCGCAGGCTGAAACTGGCTTTTCTATTGCGCAAGAAGTCAATGATCATAGTGGAGAGAGTGGGTTGTTGAATACCATGGGTTTGATTGCTCTTGAGCAACGAAATGCGGATGAGGCTGCAAAATATTTTGAAGATAGTTTGTCAATATCCCGCCAGAATGGTAATCTGCTGATTGAAGCGCAAACGTTGAACAACCTGGCGATCACGTTTGGGAACACAGGCGATTATGAATCTGCGGGGGATTATTACATGCAGGCATTGGGTATTGCCCAAGAGATAGGCAACAGACGGGGGGAGGGGTTGGTCTTAGGGAATTTGGGCTGGATTGCAAGCATCCAGGGAGATTATTCAACAGCAACCACTTACTATGAGCAAAATCTGAATATCGCTCGTGAAACTGGCGAGAGCTATCTGGAGGCTTACGCTGCCATTAACTTGTGTATGACCATGATGTGGCAAGGGGAATACAGTCAGGCGATGAAGTATGCCAAGCGGGGGCGTGCTTTAGCACGCGAAATAGGTGATCGTTCTGGGGAAGCATGGTCTGAGACTTTTTTGGGGCATGTTTGTTTGGAAATGGGATACCCTGAGGAAGCTGCGGTTTCATATCATGGGGCGCTAATAATTCGAGAAGAGTTGGAGCAGAGAAACCTGGCTATGGAACCTATGGCAGGTTTGGCAAGAGTTTCACTGAAGCGCGATGAAGTAATTGCTGCCGAAGAACAGGTGAATGAAATCTTGGCTTATTTAGAAGAGGGTGAGACACTCGACGGCACAGAAGAATCTCTGCGAGTATGGCTGACTTGCTATCAGGTGCTTCGGGCGGTAGGTGATCACAGGGCTGGGGAAGTTTTGGGGAATTCACACGCGTTACTCCAGAAACGTGCAAGCGAGATTAAGGACGAATCCTTACGCCGCACATTTCTGGAGAAAGTGCCTCATCATGCAGAGATTTTGAAGGCTTGGGAAGAATCCCAAGATTCCAAATAACGATAAAACAATTGTCATTGCGAGAAAATCCCCCTTCATGAGTTGATGAAGCAATCTTTATCAATTTCTGTTGAGATTGCTCACCTGCACTTAGCATCGTAGGTGCAGGTGTCGGTCGCTATCACTCCCTCGCTATAACTGATGGTTTTTACCCCCAACCAACAGGGGGATCGCCAAGGTCAAGCTCAGCTGTGCGATATTTCTTGTTTCCCTTTGTTTTCGTGGTTTGACCCGCGAACTTGTTTTTCTTGCCATTGTCCCAGAAATAAAGTTCTTTTCCTTCTACATCAGGGACTTCGACTTCGTATTTATTAGGAACTTTTTCTTTGAATTTTTTGCCAGAGTCCTTCTCCTTGATGCCGAAGTTGCCAAGCCATTCAACGCTAGGATCCAATCCCTCGGGTAAAGGTTTTTCGTAAACTTCGTACTTATCTTGGACGATTACAACGATTTTCCCATCACTAATGCTGAATTCCTTTTTGGCCATTTTTTCCTCCTTATGGACAATCTGTGGGTTTGGAAATTCTATCAATTATTATATACCATAGTACTGTGACTCTACTGCAAAAAGGGTGCTAGACCCTCCTCAAAACAGCAAAAGTT
>CAZLNX010000688.1:0-1943 GCA_964560795.1 uncultured Anaerolineales bacterium
GTTATTATCGCTGTGGCTGAGAGTTCTTGTGTGAATAGTAGAGCAAGTCGTTCCTTTGGCCTAGAACAGCACACATAAAAAAGATTTCTATTTCGTTCATAAGAGCTAATTTTATCGTGTGGAATTTCACTTTGTGACCATTCAAGAAACTGATTCCAATTATAAAGATTCCATCCCCTGCCAAGTACAACCAAAACATTTTCAAACTCGGCACCTTTCACTCCATGCTTTGTTGAAAATGGCGTGTGTTGATTTAAATATTGAGCCAGAGCTACAATTTCTTGGTAAGAAACATCTTTAAGTTTAGTAATCTGACTTAACGTCAACGATTCTTCTACATCATCTTGAGATGCTTGATCTAGACGCAACTCAATACTATTCACTGCCTCAGGAATCTGTGGTCGACCATCTGACTTCAAAAATTCAATTACCTCGCCAATCGTACCTCCTTCACGGACTTCAAACAGTTTTGTCATATGATCTGCCCATTCTTGCTTGTCCCCTGGTGTATTTATTGCAACGGATTGAATTCCCAGTATCGAAAACATCTCACCATGCCTGCCTTGTTGGAAAGCAATACACATTGGTTCTAGCGTATCAATCAGAAAAGAAATATACGGATCTTCCTTTTTGATAAAAGAATCATTGTATCGAAATGAACTAGCAATTCCGCGATAGTTCTGTTCAGCAGCTAGTACGTTGTGAGTAAGCATCAGTATTTTTGTTTTTTCAGGAGAAAAGTCCCAGCCTTCGCCTTCGAGGAGTTGACAAACTAATTTAAGATAAATGTGAGCATCCTCCGCTGGCAAGTCTCCTTTCCAATGACCTCCTGTAAGGCGCGATCCTACCCAACTATTGGTATGAAAAACTCTGACAAAACCCGTTGAGTCAGGATCTTGTACATCCTGAGGAAGTTCTGGCCTCATTCTATCCAAGACATCAACAATGGTTTTTACTGAACGGAAATTTGCTTCCTTTCCAATATATGCGAGATTTTCATGTTCTATTAGCCCACACCCGTCCCTATATATTTTTTGCCAGCTATCTCCGAATAAACCAATTAACGGACCCGATGTTCCGTCAATAAAATGTTTGACCACACTTTCTGCAATACTTTTATTTGTATCTTGATACTCGTCAATAAATAGAATGGGAAAACGAGAAGAAAATATATCCCTAAATTTCCTCTCTTCCATAAGAAATACAGTTAAGTCCAGAACATCATCATGACTTATCGAAATGATTTTTTCTTCTGGATTTGCTTTTCGGCGACCAAGTTGATACTCTACCCGACGTTGTCCTAACCCGCCAACGTCATCTAATCTTTCTGCCCATCCATCTAGCTCCACAACCCTTTGTCTCAGAAAGGATTGAAATTTTTTTATTAGCGACCAACAAAAGGCATGAATAGTTGATGAAAGTACAGCCGGATTCCCATCTGTTCGAGATGTAATCTCATTAGTAGCTACGTTCGTGTAAGATATGCATGCAACTTGCTGATTCTTCCTAAGTAGATCAACTCCTCTTTGGTCAATAACAAATCTTAATGCTTTAACTAGAGAGAATGTTTTTCCTGCCCCAGCCCCAGCTTCGAGTCTGAAATTTTTTCCCTCGCGGATAGACTCAAAAACCTGTTCAAGAGCTCTTTGGGCCGCATCTTCTGCCGGATTTGCCAGGTTGGATGGGTCAACTGCCATCGCTTCGATCCTCCTGCCTATCTTCTTGATCAATTTGTGCATCTCTCGGATTATCCGCTAACCACCTTAACCCCTGCTCAATGTATCTAGGGACATCCCAATCAGTTTCTTCAATTGCATACTTCAAGGCAAAATCGGTTTTTTCGATATTCTTGGTAGCCTCCCAAGCCTCATTTTCTCGCTCTTCCGCTGTATCTCCTGAAATTTCATCAAAAAAGTTGGGATTAGCAAGCATAAAGGCAGCTT
>CAZLNX010000689.1:0-1908 GCA_964560795.1 uncultured Anaerolineales bacterium
TCATTGTGCCGCTACGTCAATGTATCATAGTGTCCCGCCTTACGTGGATAGCCGCCAGTTGATAAGCAATACGAGCAACACGAACGTAGCGACTCTCTCGTTTCTTGTTCATTCCTATGGTTTACCACATCTCAACTCATGTTTGCAACAGAGCACAGAAGAACCATTATTACATTTGCAAGAATCGCTAACACTTTTGGTCAGCGCTTCAGAATTCTCGAATTCGGACTATGCAATGCAGAAAAACGAATTGTTAATCCAGCTTAAATTGCATCCAGATCTAAGATCATTAAGTGTTGCTGATGAAAGTGGCAACGAACAAGTCAAAATTTCTCGCAGTTTTGTCTATACGGAAGCCGAATTCGAAAATGTTGCTGGAGATCAGGTATTCGAACAATCAATTTCGGGTGTTTCTTATATTGGCCCAATTCAAACTTCCGAAGAGGGGATACCCTCTCTGACCTTCGGCATTCCTATCTTGGATACTTCGCGGCAGTCCATTGTGGGGGTCTTAATTGCAGAACTTCTTCTCCAAACCTTTTTTGATGAAGCGCTTGCGAGTCATATAGGAAATACAGGCTATTTATTTATCCTGGATAAAGATGGTGGTGCAATTGCCCATCCTGATTTCAGTTTGGTGTTGGCGGGTGAAAACTTTGGTGATTATGCTCCCGTGGCTGCCCTTCGAAATCCTGAACAGGGCGAGAAAAGCTTGTTTGTGAATAATTGGGAAGATGAAGAGGTAGTTAGTGTTACAAGTGTTAGCACATTAATGGGTTGGATTATTGTTGTTGAACAGCCAACGCAGGAGGTGTTGTCAACCGCCAACACAGTTCGGGTTGGCTTGACCTATGCATTTGTTGGCATAGCCCTGGCTTCTATTGTGGTCGCTTTTTACTTTACAAACTCATCGATTAAGCCTCTGAAAAGGCTGGAAGAGGGGTCTGAGATTATCGGCAGCGGCGATTTGGATTATCGCATAGACGTGATCACGGATGACGAAATTGGTCAACTTTCAGCTGCTTTCAATCGGATGACTGATAGCTTGAAATTGATTACTGCTTCCAGGGATGAATTAGAGGTTGAAATCTCAGAAAGAAAGCGGGTTCAGGAAAAACTGAATCGCTCCAACGAAGAATTGGAGCAATTTGCCTATATCGCCTCGCATGATTTACAGGCCCCGCTGCGAAAGATCACAGCGTTTAGCGACCGATTAAAAAACAAATATTCGGATGTCATAGATGAGCGCGGCCAGGAATATTTGGTGCGCATGCAGAATGCTGCCCAACGCGGGCAGCAAATGATCAATGATCTGCTGGAACTCTCGCGCGTGACAACGGATGGAAAGCCCTTTCAGAAAACGCTTCTCAACCAGGTAATTCAAGATGTTCTCTGTGATCTTGAAGTGGATATCGAGAAATCAGGCGGAAGTGTTGAAGTAGGCGATTTGCCCGCTATTGAAGCAGATGCCACACAGATGCGTCAGCTATTCCAAAATCTGATCGCCAACGCGCTCAAATTCCACAAGCCTGAAACCCCACCCGAAGTAACCATAAGCACAAACGGAGACACGTCTAGTCAAGTACAAATCAGTGTGCAAGATAACGGCATTGGTTTCGAAGAGGAGTTCATCGAGCGCATCTTCCAACCCTTCCATCGTTTGCACGGCCAGAGTGAGTTTGAAGGCAGCGGCATTGGCTTATCTGTATGCCGCAAGATCGTAGAGCGGCACGGCGGGGGCATTGAGGCTCAAAGTCAACCTGGTGAAGGCACCACGTTCATAATTACATTGCCCACACATGTCAAGCAATCAAGTCAATCGTCCGATGGATCACATCGGTTTGGAGTATCCCATGATGACTCTACTGCAGTAACTCAGGCAAAACAGAAGCGTTGAGCAACAAAAAA
>CAZLNX010000690.1:0-1901 GCA_964560795.1 uncultured Anaerolineales bacterium
GTTTCAGGAGATAACGAATGGGTGATCCGATTAATCTGATTTCTCAGTGGTTTACTAATCTGCTCTTAGGTTGGGGGTTGGCAGAAAGCCTTGTGAAAGTGATTTCATTGGCGATTGGTGCTGCTATTGTTGCCACCTTGGGTTTGGTGACAGTGATTGCTTTGATTTGGGTTGAGCGAAAAATTGCAGGGCGATTGCAAGATCGTCCGGGCCCAAATCGTGCTGGACCTTATGGGTTATTCCAGCCTTTCGCCGATATGATCAAGATTTTCACGAAGGAAATTACAACCCCAGATGGCGCTGATAAGGTGGCATTTAACATGGCGCCAATTTTAGCGATGGCTTCAGTACTTTTGATCTGGGCAGTGGTTCCATTTGCCGCTACGGTTGTTGGTACAAACATCAATGTAGGTGTTCTGTATATTGTGGCTGTGGGATCGTTTGGCATTGTTGCCGTTTTGATGGCTGGTTGGTCGTCGAATAATAAATTCGCTTTGTTGGGTGCATTCCGGGCTGTGGCGCAGATGGTTTCCTACGAAGTTCCCATGGTGATCGCTCTGTTGGTGCCAGTATTGTTGGCGCGATCTATGGGAATGAATGATATTGTCGCTGCGCAAACGCCCTGGTTTATTATCCTTGCGCCTTTGGCCGCGTTGATCTTCTTGATCACTTCGATGGCAGAAGTGGGGCGTGCTCCCTTTGATTTGATCGAAGCCGAATCCGAAATTGTGGCTGGGTTCCATACCGAATACTCAGGAATGGGATTTGGTATGTTCTACGTGAGCGAATTCCTGCATGTTTGGACAGTGGGCGCATTGATTGCTACGTTCTTCTTTGGCGGTTGGAGTGGCCCCGGGGCAGAGAGTTTACCCATTCTGGGAATCCTTTACTTCTATATTAAGACGTTTATTGGCTATTTCCTGGTGACTTGGATTCGCTTGTCTTTGCCTCGTATCCGCATAGATCAACTTCTGGCCTTCAATTGGAAATTCCTGACCCCATTGTCATTGGTCGTATTGATCGTTACGGCAATTGTTGATAAAGCGCTGGAGATGGCAGGTGTGGAACGTTGGGCATATGCTCTCATTATGCTGGCTGCAAACTTGATCATTGGCTGGATTACGGTTCTTATTCTGAAAGCGATTGAACCCCGTCGAAAACGTCAGCGCGTTACATTTGAGCCACGTCCCGTAGCTATGGCTCCGAAATCCACTGATAACTAGTATTGGAGTGTGTTCATGAGTGGTCTTGATATTATCTTTTTGATCGTTGCCATTGTGACCTTGATCGCAGCATTCCTCGTGGTCACAACCCGGAATTTGGTTCACGCTGCTTTGTGGCTGATCCTAACACTATTCGGTGTCGCGGCGACATTTGTGTTGCTCAATGCAACCTTCCTGGCGGTGGTGCAGGTGGTAGTTTATATCGGCGCTATTGCTGTCTTGATGATCTTCGCGATCATGCTCACTCGTAGAGTAATGAATGATAGCGGTCCGCAGACCAATTCGAATTGGGTTTGGGCAGCGTTGCTTGGCCTAGTTCTTTTTGCTGGACTCACCTTCGTATTGATAAATTCCGGTGCTGGGGATGCTTCCCCTGCAGCCCTTTCAGCGGATCCAGTTGAACAGTTGGGACAGCAGTTAGTTTCTCCCAATGCTTATGTGATCCCCTTTGAGTTGGCTTCGGTTTTGTTATTGGCAGCGATGATTGGGGCTATCGTCATAGCCTGGAAGAAATAAGAAGGGCAGGTAAAAATACTATGATTTCTCTAACCTGGTATCTAATTTTCGCCGCAGCCCTATTTTCAATAGGCCTTTATGGCGTGTTAGCCCGAAAGAACGCCATTGCGATTTTGATGGGTATCGAGCTGATGCTCAATGCTGTCAACATCAACCTGGTGG
>CAZLNX010000691.1:0-1900 GCA_964560795.1 uncultured Anaerolineales bacterium
AAGTCTACCCGACTATCCGTTTCTCACAAAACCTATTTTTGATCAGTATACGTGGTTGATTTGATCGGCATGCGTCAGACATCCAGCGACGAGATCTTAGAAAAATTCGGAAGATCACAAGTTTTCGATTCAATAGACACATGGGACGCGACATCGGCCAATTTCTTCCAGGACACATTACGCAATGAGTCCACCTTAGGATCCCCGTACTTGATTGACACCGATTCGGATATTGAATACTCCAGATTCAACGCCAGTATCGAGGTCGAACGGGATGTACTCAGTTTTGTGATCAAAAACTTGCTACCCTTGTTTGCAATCATTATCCTGGCGTACCTGGCAGCATTCCTGCCTCCGGCTCAATTTGCGATCAATAACGCCATTCTAAGGGGCGCGCTGCTGACTGTGGCTTTCTTCCACATCAAGTTATCTAATGATCTACCAGGCATCGGCTATACCGTGGCATTAGATTATGTTTTCTACATGATGTATGCGCTGATCGTATTGCTGCTCGTGCTGACGCTGCTCAGCCACCGAGCAAACCAAAAAGATGATACTACGAAAGCAACCATCTACAGTTTAATTGGAAGAGTGATTTATCCGGCGATCATTCTGTTGGGCGTCTTCTTTTTTGCCAACCGCTTCGATTTATTCACTTATCTAAAAACCCAATTAGTTACCAAACCAACAACCTTTGCTTCGGAAATGATCGATGAGGGCATAGCTGCCCTGACAGAAGACCAAGAAGAGGTGGTTGAGGAGCAAGAGGTTGTCCTGACGTTAGGGTCTTGGCGCACGGAAGATGATGAACACATGAAGCGTATCCTAGATGCTTTCAATTCCAAACATCCCAACATTACTGTCAAGTTCTCACCAGCCGTGAGTTATCGGTCAACGCTGACATTTCAGCTAGAGAGCGGTATCGCACCGGATATGTTCTATTTACCATCATATGGATTTTCACGAACTCTATTCGATGAAGGCTATTTGGAAGTTTTGGGTGATATCTCCAGCTTACAAAATATATTCCCGGTGTCTTCCTTGTTAGCTTGGGCTACTGAAGATCAAGAAGTCTACGGTGTTCCCTTTATCGCCGTCTCACACGCCATTTACTATAACAAGGATATGTTTGACCAACTGGGACTATCCATTCCAAGAACATGGAAAGACCTGCTCATCGTCGCTGAAGACATAAAAGATGCAGGCTACATACCCATTGCGAACGCAACGGGTCAGCAGGGCGCATTTGCTGAGGAAGTGTTCATGAACCTGGCGCCCAACTTCATTGGAGGGCGCGATGGACGGCTGGAATACGTATCAGGTCTGCGCTGCTTTAACGATGAATATGCCGTAGCTGCGTTCCAGGCTATCGCTGACCTAGCACCATTTTTGCCCAAAGATGGTGCTTCATTAAGATCGAATGATAGTAAACACCTATTCTTGGGTGGTGAGGCTGCTATGATCTTTGGGGGTTCTTGGGATGTCACTTATTTCGAAGCCGAAGAACCGGATTTCGAGTGGGGCATTTTTGCTGTTCCGGCACCAGCCAGGCAGCCAGAATACGTTTCATTTCACCCAGATGCTGCCATTGGCTTAAACGCTGCATCCCCGCACGCCGACGAAACCAGAGTATTCTTTGAATGGCTGGTTTCGCGCGAAGCAGCAGATCTGCTCCAAAATGAACTTCCGGGCTTTTTCTCCATGCAAAAAGACCCACCATCTGTCCAAAATGAACACGCCAACTCATTCCTTAATTTGAACAAGGTGAGAGATACTGATGTACGCTGGGCTTATCCGGTTTTGATGGATGGTTTACCAAGCGGACACGCCTTGATGCGAGAAAATGTAGCAGCTGTAGCACAAGGCGAAATGACTCCCCAAGAAGCCGCCGATGCGCTGC
>CAZLNX010000692.1:0-1861 GCA_964560795.1 uncultured Anaerolineales bacterium
GATCACCGGGGCAGCCGTTGGTCTTGCTTCCGCCCTGGGCCAGGATGGTCACATCCACGCCCACCTCGTCAGGGTCTTGACCCAGCACCAGGGGGTATGGTGGGGTATATCCGCCCATGGACAGCGTAGGCGCGTGGTATTGGGGGACGCAGGCCGTTGGCGCAGGTGCAGCGGGTGCGGACGAATGATGTTCCTCTTCATCGTCGTCATCATTGTTCCTCGGCGCGGGCGCAGCGGGTGCGTTGCAGGATGGGCAATCGGCGGGGATGTACTCGTACGATGATGTACCCCTGATTTCCATGATGTATTCTTCGTATGAATTGCCGGACAATGTGCTTGACGGTTCCGAGCAGGCCGGGTTGCTCCAACTATCTGACCTGCCCCTTCGAGCTGACGCAGTGCTGGTTAGCAATAGCGATAGGGCGAGAGTAATTATCAAGCTTGGAAAATAGCGTACGCCAGCGGGTTTGAGCAGGCGGTTCTTTGTTTTATTCATGGGTTTCTCCCTGGACATCAAGCGTGAGCAAATCCTGACCAATCGCCAACGTCCATTCCCCCGCGGGATCGTCGTCGAAGATGTCGAGAACGTACAGGGCTACGCCATCACTGTATATTGTGTCCACGACATCGGAAAACAGTACTTCCCCGTTGACGAGGCCGCGAATATCTATCGGGGCATCTAAACCAAGAGCGTATCCGGTGCACCATATGAAAACGATGCTATCCAGCACCGGTTCGGGATACACACCACAGCCCTCGAAGGGAGCTGGTTCCGCCGGATGGAGGTAGTCGAGGGAGAACGTGTATGTTTTTCGCGTCCTGTCACTTCCTGAAACCCGCAAGGTGTACGCCCCATCGGGGTATATGCCAGCTTCATCTATTTCTACTGGGAGATAGATGGGGATATTCCCGCGGGCACTGACCGGGGACACGAAGTCGGTGTCGATCTGGCCCTGGCCTTCATGAATGAGAGTGACCGCCAGGGTATCGCCCTCTTCAAAGCCCTCAGCCAATACGGTGACTACTTGCCCCGGTCTGTATGTGAATCCTTGGTGCGCCTCGGTGATGATGGGCATGGTTGGGAGTGGTTCAACTTGCTGTTCCAAAGTGGTGTGTTGTTCCGGTTCTGGGGCACTGTCCTGATCCCCAACGGGGAGACGAAGGGCGGTGGTCTGTTCTGCAACAGTTACTGATGGCGAACTTTCCGGTAGCGAAACCGCCGCATCTTCACCAGATGGCGAGAGTTCTTCTGCATCGGTTTTTGCCTCAGCATCGGCATTGACGGTTGTGGCAGTTTGCCCTAAGGTATCACCAAGCGAGTGCTCCTCTTGGATTTGTTCCACCGGAGAACATGCAGTGATTCCGACGAACAGGATCAGGACGCGGACGAGAAAATATCTTTTCATATGACTGCTCCTTTCTAAAATTGCTTAAAACAAAAAGCGCCCTGATCTGGGCGGGAAATCTTGCAGCCGATTCTATTCAGCAGCAAGACGTGGGATTCCCGTCAGATAGGACACTACGAAAGCGATTGTACTAATGGCCCCTCAGTTTTGTCAAGAAGAAAAGAGCTGGGAATCGGTGTAGCACATCGAAGGTTTCTGTGCGCCTTCCAAAAGCGGTCCAATGATTAGGGAATATCCTTCAACCCAAGGTAATGAGAGAATGCCATTGCTCTATTCAGCGATTGGTGATTTGCTTCAGTATAGTCTAAGGATGCCCAAGATCATATTTTCAGCATGGGTGGATTTGATGAAGATCTTTTTCTTGTTCAGACAGACTTCTGACCCTAAAAAGAGCCAACAATGTTGAAAAGATACTCGTCAGGATGAACCAACCCATTCATTTCCTCCACTTGGTA
>CAZLNX010000693.1:0-1844 GCA_964560795.1 uncultured Anaerolineales bacterium
ACTACACCCAATATTCAAATATGATTGAATTATCGACTACCAGTAATATAGTTCTCAAGCTGCTCGATGACAAAGCCTTGCTCTGAGATTATTTCTTTTACTACATCACCGATTGAAATCAACCCAACCAGTTTTTCTCCTTCTTGAACAGGGAGATGGCGGACATGTTTTTCAGTCATTAACGCCATACAATCTGCGACAGACTGCGTTGCCTGGACGGTGACCAAATCCTTGGTCATAATCTCATCTACCAATGTTTCGTGCGAAGATTTCCCGTGTAGAATGACTTTGCGGGCATAATCGCGCTCTGAGAAAATGCCTACCAGTTCTTCTCCCTCGACAACCATCAAAGCGCCGATATCTTTTTCGGCCATAAGTTGCAGGGCATCGAAAACTAATGCATTTGGGCTGGTGCTCCAAATGTCTGTGCCTTTACGCTTCAACAAATAATTTACCGTTGTATTCATCACTTGTCTCCTTTGGCTGGTACTGATAAACGAAACGGATAGAAGTAGGTTTTATGGATTATTTGATATGCAGCAGTCTTATTCACTCTTCTTTGGGTAAAGCCGCTTTGATTCGCAAAGGTTTTTCTTTTTACGTGCCACCCTGCCGCAACCTTTGCAGACATACTCGCCGTGCCGAACAAGTTCTTTGTACTCTTTGAAGTTGGATTTGATAAAGCCGTTGCTTTCCAAATCACATAAGGTTTTGTTCGTTCTCACAATTAATCTCCAATACCGATAAGTTGAATTCGTGTACCTGAACAATAATTATTATAGATTATACAACTCAAAATCAATCTTTGCTTCTACAGATTCTAAAAGTGGTAAGATATCAATATGGATGAGATTACCAAGTCTACTCCTGTCCGAAAAATAGGGGTTATTGATCTTGGATCGAATACTGCTCGTTTGATTGTCATGGAAGCAGTAGCAGGGTATTCATATCGTCTCACGGATCAAATTCGCGAAGTTGTACGTCTGCGTCAGGGCATGACCTCTCAAGGATTGAGTGAAGATGCCATGCTGCGAGCATTCTCGACTTTACGGTTGTTCAAACGTTTTTGTGATAGCGTAGCCGTTGACGAGATCCTTGGGGTGGCGACGAGCGCTGTGCGTGAAGCGCCAAATGGCAAGCAATTCATCGAACGAGTTGAAAACCAAATGGGGTTGTCCTTGTGTGTGTTAGATGGGGAGCAGGAAGCTTATTATGGTGTGCTGGGCGTATTAAACGAAGTTCCGCTGCCAGAAGGTTTTGTTTTGGATATTGGCGGAGGTAGCGCACAAGTAAGCCAGGTGCGTGATAGTCGTTTTCTTCGGGGACAATCGGTGCTTTTAGGTGCCCTAACACTCACAGTAAAATTCATTCAAAACGACCCGATCACTAATACGGAATATCAAGCCATCCAAGACGAGATTGCCAAACAATTGGATACTATTGATTGGCTTGAGGGTATAAATGGCAACCGGTTAGTGGGGATAGGGGGTACGATCCGCAACCTGGCGCTAATCGAAGCCGCCCGGCAGGATTATCCGCTTGATACGCTGCACGGGTTTACCTTGACGAAAGATTCTGTTATGGAGAGTATAGATCTCTTGCGTAAGTTGCCGCTGAAGAAGCGCCAAAAAATTTCTGGGTTGAAAAGTGACCGGGCTGATATTATTCTGCCGGGGGCGATGGTCCTTTTGGCTGTGATGAATCGACTAGGGTTAGATAACTTGACTATCGCGGCTGGCGGTTTGCGAGAAGGAGTTTTCTTCGAACGGTTTTGGGGGCATCTGGATTGTGCGATGGTCAGGTGAGATTATCTCCAACCCTGTGGTGGGTAGACAGGGGAAAGA
>CAZLNX010000694.1:0-1833 GCA_964560795.1 uncultured Anaerolineales bacterium
AGTTGATGGTGATCCCCCCACCAGCCCTTAATGGTCGTAACAACGAGGCCGGACAGCCGGCCCATATTATGCCCGAAGGTTCTGGCAATGTTGCCGGGGACGATGCCTCACTCTGACCGGCGATCATGCCGGCCCAAAAGGTTGCCTCACTGTATCGGGAAACCTGTTCTGAATCCTACAAAAATTCAAGCCTTATCCTGTCAACTTACCAAGCCTCCTGTAGCTAAATGCTATGTGAGCATCTAAAAATAACTTCCCGAAAAACAAACCACAAAGTCACGAAGAACACAAAGTTTTCCTTGTGAACACAAAGGAATTCTTCGTGCCCTTTGTGCCTTTGTGGTAAATCGTCGGGAACTTATTTCTAGACGATTACTATAGGGGGCTTTTCGTTTGGAGGAAAACGATGCACAAAACACAAGCGAACCAGAAAGTCCGTATTCTCCAATTGGAGATCGCCGTTCCTGACGATGCAGAAGACGCCAAAGTGCGCGATGAAATCTCGGCGCTCTTGACCGAAGCGGGGATCGCCGCCTTGGACAGCAATCTCCTGGATTGGCGCTACACCGGCATCGAGCGATTAGCTACCGCCGGGAAAGACCCTCAAGAGGGGGAAGTCTTCACCGGGAATGCCGGCGGCATGGAACTGCCGGGAACTATGATCACCAAAATACGTCCCATGACCTTCGATGAGGCCCGGTGGCTGTTCTGGGAATATAACGATCATTTACCCATGGTCATTGAGCTGAATGACGGCAAAGTGTTTTTTCCATCATGCGATGTGGAAGGCAGCGGCCCAGGTTGTTTTATGGCAATGGTCTACCAGAGCGGCCAATTCCAGGATGACAAGTTGTATACATACGATTGAGAGGTGGATGACAGCTCTCCCGGTTTCGATTCAACCCACAAAGGAGTCTCCCATGTTTGAACCTGTTCCCCGGCCCGTGATCGATCTCGATCTGGATATCCCCATCCCGGTCAGAGAGATACTCGAACACCCGTTGGTCGAAAATATCTACCCGGCGGGTTTCCCCTGGATCGTGGATAAAGTCGATATCGTCCACGTCCACCTGAAAGGAGGCGCCATTCGCCTCAACGGAAAACTCTATACGAGTGCCACGAGTACCACACCGGTTCCCCGTTACAAACCCGATTTTCTACTGGGCGAGGACGGCATCACCTACTTCCGGGGCGTGGTCCACCATCCCTGGGAAGGACGGGTACAAAGCCGGCATTTTCAGCGTAAATATCTCCAGGCTGGTGTAGACCACGCCCTGGTGACGTACATTCACGAGTGCATTCTCAATCATTTGGAAATCGCCTTGGATGAAGCCAGGTCTGAACGGCTCTGGCTGCAGATCGCCTCGGCAGCCTTACAACGCCAGTATCCTACAGAGAACTGGTTCGTTCCCTGGCTGATCTCTCCTGAAATACAACAAGCAGCCATGCGGGCTTTCTGGACGTCTGGATGGATTGAAGTCATCAGGCGGGGGTATGACCTATGGCTTGCCGTAGGCACGCAAAGCGCCGAGCAGAACCTGGCTGAACACCTGCGACCGCGCCGGCACCTGTACCCTGAATTGGCTGGGGTACTTGTGGAGGAGCTGTACTGAGTAAGGGGGCGTGGGAGCTAGGGAGCACGGGTGCTAAGGTGCTGGGGAGAATCTCCCATGCACCCCCGCTCCCATGCCCCCCTGCCCCTGCAGCACCCCATCCCCCAAGCACCCTAGCTCCCACACAATAGCTATATCAAACCCCATAAATTCAAGACATTCACTCAAAGGAGAAAATCATGAAGATCACCGTTCTACAAGAAAATCTAAAGCACGGGTT
>CAZLNX010000695.1:0-1825 GCA_964560795.1 uncultured Anaerolineales bacterium
GCATCTCCTGGAGAATGCGCTGGGCGACGAAGGTCTTCCCCGAACCGGTGGCCCCGGCAATGACCATCGTGCCACCCTGCACCATCACAGCCAGCAGGTAGTTGGCCGCTTCAGGGTTCAGGACGCCATCGCCGCGCGGGAAATCGAGTGGAGCAAAGGGTGGGCGTTCTACCGGGGGTAAACGTTTCTGGCAGAGCATGGCTAAATTGCTGCCATCGTTTTTCGTGCGGTAGCTGCTGACCCGGATGGTGATGGTGTCGCCGTAGGGTGAGGCCGGGGCCATGATGTAGTTGATACGCAGGCCCTTGCGAAGAACGCCTTCCCCGGTTGGCACCATCACCTGTAACATGGCGTCGGCGATGGGGTGGTCAGGGGTGGGAGCACGCTGGCCCCCGCGATCCATCAACACCCGCAGGGCATCGCCGATACCGTCCGAGGCTGGGCCGAAGTGATCCCAACCCGCGCCTGTAGTGTAGACGTAAATGTGCCCCAGATTGATGGCAATGTCTTCGATGTCTGGCCGGGCGATCAGGGCTAGCAAGGGGCCGAGTCCGGAAAGCTCCCCGATCAGGCGGGTGAGGAACTCGTCGGGTAGACGATAACCGGTGTTGATGGCTTTCTCTTGCACGTCTTCGAATACCTGGCGAGCCAGCGCTTCAACATCTGTGGGGGAGAGCGAATGCTGGCTGGCTTCTTCTGCTTTGCGAGCCTGCCCTTCTTTATAGAGGATATGCCACCAACGCTTGTCTTCCGAATCGTTGTGTTTGTCAACGGACGGCTTCATGTCTTCACCGGTGATGTCGAAAGGCGATGTCCTGAGCTTGTCGAAGGAGCTGAATGTCATAAGGAATCCTCATCTTCAGGTAATAACAGGTTGTGATACATCTCTGCCATGAGTTGGTCAACTCTTGCTGCCTCATCAGCATCTCGTATTTGGGTGACAGCTCCAGAGTCCGGACGTGTTTCGATTGGCATCTGGTTTAGCGCCTCGGAAACCGCAGCCTCGACGACGCGGCGGATGTCGAGGAGAAGATCGTCTTGTGCTGGGGAGCTGCCCCCCTGCGGGGATGCTTCGCGAGAGTGCGTAGGAGCATGGGGGCTGCTCCCCAACTTCCCTACCCCCGTGCTCCCCTGCATAGAAAATCCCAGCCCTTTGCGCAAGGCCTCTTTGACCGCCTGCCCTTTCCCACCGTATGGCAAGTTATCGAGTGATTTGACCCACTCAATCAAGTCATCATCTCGGCCTGGGTATAAGCGGAAACGACATCGAATCATATTTCTCAACTCATAAGTTGTCGTCTGCTGGCCCCATGTGGCCCAACTTGGCCTCATGTGTCCCCATCTTACGATTTCGCTGCCTTGAAGCCCCCAAAGCCTGCATCCATACCAATGGCGATCTCTCCATCGAAGATTCGCCGGGCGTAACGCGCTAACCCCAGGGCATTGGCCGTTACCGGGTTGGCAACCAGCGTGCCGAAGGGGAATTGGGGTTTCAGGTAATCGTGCAGCATGGCGGAACCCCCGCCGGTGAAAAACAGGTGGGCAAACTGTTTGCCCGTTTCCCAACGACTTTCCAGAAAGGCGATGATCTCCCCGGCAGTCGAGGCCAATGCCTGTTCGATGAGAGGGGCTAAATCGATCTCGCCTCCAGCGACATCCATGCGGGGCGTTTTCTGGCGCAATAATTGGTCGGCCTCGTGCAGGGAGATTTTCACCCCATGCTGGTCGCGCAACGAACGGGCGAACATCTCCGCCGCCCGGCGCATCCCAACGGTATCACCGTCCGTGTAACGGGCTTCAGGGCGGCCCTCCCGGATGGTGAAGG
>CAZLNX010000696.1:0-1824 GCA_964560795.1 uncultured Anaerolineales bacterium
AAACTTTTGCTGTTTTGAGGAGGGTCTAGCACCCTTTTTGCAGTAGAGTCCATGATGAAAAAGGATAAACCCATTATCCTATTGGCCGACGATGATGCCGACGATCGCTTCCTGATCCAAGAGGCTATGGTCGAAGCGAATCTGAGCAACGAAGTAAATTTTGTGAAGGATGGCCAGGAATTAATCGACTACCTCAACCAAGAAGGTGATTTTGCTAATGGCAATGCTGGCCCCAAGCCGGGGATGATCTTGCTCGATCTCAACATGCCCCGCAAAGATGGGCGCGAAGCGTTGAAAGAGATCAAATCGGATCCCAAACTGCGCAGTATTCCCATCGTAGTATTGACCACGTCCAGTTCTGAAGATGATATCCAGTATACCTATTCCCTCGGTGTGGCCAGTTATATCACCAAGCCTGTCACGTTCGATGGCTTAGTAGAAGTCATGCAAGCTCTTGGCAACTATTGGTTCAATATTGCTAAGCTGCCTCGGAGTTAGATCTATGAGTTCAAATTTGTGGCAAACGATTCTTAAAACTTGGCGCTGGCTGATCCATCCCAAAATACCCTATGAAGATGTGGCTGTGCAGCATAAATCGCGCTTGCTAGCTGTTTTCTTGTTGATCATGGTACTTGTCTTCTCGGGAGTGGATATCGCCTATTCTTTGACTATCCCGGATTACCAGGTCCCCTGGATGGGGTATGGCATGATGATCATCGCTTTCCTGTTGAATCGTAATCAACGTTACGCGTGGGCGGCGAGGTTGACGATTGCCATGTTCCCGATGGTGATTTTCTCAACCATCTTTGGCGGCACGGCTGCGGACCCCATTGTTACACTTAATTATTCGGTGTTGGCCATCATTCTAGGGAGCATTTTTCTGGCCAAAGAAGGCGTTATTGTTTTGACATTGGTCAATACCATTGGGATCATATTGGTGCCGGTTTTCGCGCCTGATCTCCTTATCAAACCAGGGGCGATTATCGGCCCATTGTCCTCAACATTGATTGGAGGGGCATTGTTGGTCATTTTTATGCAGCACCGCAACGTGGTCGAAAGGGATCGACAGGCTGCCTTGCGAGAGAGTGAGATGAACCTTCGCAATCTTTTCAACCAGGTCCCCGTTTCGATATGGGTAGAAGATTTCTCAGAAGTTAAACAGCTACTAAACAAACTAAGAGATCAAGGGATTGATGATCTACGCCTCTATTTCGATAATCATCCAGAATTTGTACAGCACTGCGCTTCCCAGGTCAACATTGTTGATGTCAACGCAGCTACATTGGAGTTATTTGGCGCGGACAGTAAAGACGGTATCCTAAAGAATTTGGACGCAATCTTCACAGATGAATCCTACGAAGCTTTTCAAGAGGAACTTATTGGCCTGTATGAAGGCAAAAATATCATTGAAATTGAGACGATCAACAAAAGATTGGATGATCAACCTATCATTGTTGATGTTAAATTAAGTGTTGTGCCTGGTCATGAAGATACCTGGGACCAAATTCTGATCTCCCTTACTGACATCACCGTACGCAAGAAGGTGGAGGAAAAGATAGCTAAATCCGAACATAGTTTGCGCAGAGCCCAAGAGATCGCCCATGTCGGTTCTTGGATTTGGCATACGGGAACCAATGAGATGGAAATGTCGGATGAGTTGTTTAATATCATCGGCCGGAAAAAGGAAGAGGGCGTTCCACCAGTTGATGTTGAAGCCAAAATGATCCATCCAGATGACCGGGAACACGTACTTGAAGCGATTACCATCGCTAGGCTATCCACTTAAGGCGGGACAGCACCGGTAGCCAAAGGGTCGTGAACGAC
>CAZLNX010000697.1:0-1822 GCA_964560795.1 uncultured Anaerolineales bacterium
CCAGACAAGGTGCCCCTCAGAATGAACGCTACATCAGGGATTATATGGAACAGTACGCCGCCTGTCAAGAGCAATTAGAGCAGAGCAAAGCGGCACTCTAGTGCAACACGCGGGTGAAGATTAGAGGGGGAATGCCCAATGATATATTGGTTTGTAAACGAGAGATTGGAAAAATGAGAATGATGTGATAAGATAAACATAATTATTATAAACTAGCTTGTCTTATGGGAGTGGAAATATGTTCGTGAACCGCACCTCTGAATTGGCGTTATTGGAAAAGCACTATCGTTCAAAAAGTGCTGAATTATTCGTTCTCTACGGCCGCCGTCGGGTTGGGAAAACAGAATTGCTGGCACACTTTTGTGAGGGCAAACGCCATGTATTCTTTGTGGCCGATCAAGTCCCAGAACAAACCCTACGAGCTAATCTTTCTGCTGCTATCAACGATGCTATTTTCGGTGCGGGACAGGTTAGCGCTGTCTACAATACATGGGATGATCTTTTTGGTGCGCTTGCGAGACAGGCACAATCAGAGCGCCTTATCGTTGTGCTCGATGAATTCCCCTACCTGGTAACTGCTTACCCGCCCTTAGGTTCCATCCTGCAACGCATTTGGGACCATTCTCTCAAAAACAGCCAGATCATGCTCATACTGAATGGATCGTATATTGGCATGATGGAAGAGACCATCCTGGGATACCAGGCGCCTTTGTATGGTCGCCGTACAGCGCAATATTTATTGGAACCGCTTGATTTTTTGGATGCCAGGCAGTTCTTTCTCCCCTATGATCCAGAAGAAAGTCTGCGAATGTATGCTGTCTATGGTGGCACCCCGGCATACCTGCAAACCATCAACCCAAAGGAATCTCTCGAAGCAAATATCCTGGAAGGAATATTGGAGCGGGGTTCAATCCTATATGATGAAGTCCGTTTCGTTCTGCAGCAGGAGCTTCGTGAGCCGCGCAATTATTTTGCTGTTATGCAAGCCATTGCATCTGGCAATACTCGGCAAAACGAGATCAAGCAATCCGCTGGATTAGACAATATTGCTCCCTATCTCGAAACCCTGCGAGAGCTTCATCTAGTCGAGAGAACTGTTCCGATTACCGAAACTCAACCGCACAAAAGTCGTCGAGGCATTTACCGTTTGAAGGACAATTATGTTCGCTTCTGGTTTCGGTTTGTATTGCCAAATCGCTCCCAACTCGAGCGCGGTGCCAGTCAAATTGTGTACGAAACGGCCATTTATCCAAGGCTTGATCAATTCACATCGCAAATCTTCGAGCAGGTGTGTTACCAATATTTCTGGAGGAAGGGATTGGAAGGTGAATTACCTTTTGTCCCTCAGAAAATTGGGGGTTGGTGGAAAGCAAATCAGGAAGTAGACCTTGTTTTGTTGGGTGGGGACCACTTGATGATGGTGGAGTGTAAGTGGAGTAAAAATGCTGTTGGTACAAATATTTTTCGCAATCTAGAATCCAAAACCAATGTCGTGTTACAGGATGCTGGGAACCACGCAGTTCAGTATGCTCTTTGTTCCCGATCGGGGTTTACAGATCATATGGTAGAGCTAGCCGGAGAACGGGGAGATATTCAGCTCTATTCGTGGAAAAATATGTTGTAGAAGAACGATTCCTTCTCATCGTCTAATATCTTCAAGTAATCAGATAGCCAGAATCGTGCCACATAATCCCAGGAGATAGCCTGGAAACCCTGGAAAACGATGTCTGTCATCTTGACCACAATATGCTAATGCCCATTGCATTGCCACATACCAGACCAGCAGACCCATATACGCGCTCCACAGAATCTCATTCCCCAG
>CAZLNX010000698.1:0-1819 GCA_964560795.1 uncultured Anaerolineales bacterium
GTATTGTCGGTTCTTTTGGCATCGTTGATATCTACGATGCGTTGTCGGTTCGCAGGTACCTTGCATGGAATTATGCTATTTATCTCCGCCTGGAGCAGAAAACAGCGAAAGCACTTCTTTCATAAGGAGAAGTGGGGGCGTTTTTCTTTTCTAGTGGAGTTTATTCAGGTATTTATTACTTTTAATCTCGTGAATTTTGTGTGGATATTCTTCCGCGCTGAAAGTATTCAGAAAGCGATTTTTATTTTTGAGAGGATGCTAGTATTTGAAGATTTTGATATTACCTTAGAACCGATACCGTTATTTCTAGCAGTGATCCAAATTTTGATTTTGCTGGTAGCTGAACAAATACCGAAATATGTGAACATTTCGCAATGGTTTATCAAAAAGCCCATTGTCATACGCTGGGGGATTTATTTGATAACAATTTACATTATTTTGTTCTTTGGAAACGTTGATGAGGTCAATTTCATTTATGCTCAATTCTGAAAAAACACAAGAGTTGACTAGGATAAAAAAGTTTTTACTAAAATTATTCTTCTTCCTGGCTGTATTTTTAGTAATTTCTAGTTTTCTGAATACTTTCTATGTGGATCTGATCCTCTCAAATTCCTTGAGATTTCGCATGGAGAGTCAGTTTCAAGGTGCTAAAAAAGATGCACGCATTTTAGGAATTGGAGATTCTCATATTAAATATGGTATCCACACAAATTATCTCGAAAAATCGTTTATAACCGCTACCACAGGCGAAAATTACATTCAAACCTATTTCAAATTAAAAACTCATCTTGAAAATTCCGATTTAGATGTTGCTTTGCTTATTATGCCAATTGATTTGCACTCTTTTTCATCGTATAGAACAGATCGATTGGGGAATTTGGCATATTGGGAGAAGTATTTAAACTATATTGAATTGGGGATATATAAACACGATTTGCCGCGTTATCTAAGTTTCTGGCTACAAGGAGAGTTTGCCTACTTTGGCGGGGTGAGTGAAACTATTGAATTCATGAAACTTCGTTCAGAGGATCAGCCCGCGGCTGAACTTGTGAATGGTTATATAAGTAAAGTTGGAAACTTCGAGGAATATGACAGAAAAGAAGATCTTGCAGATCTAAGGGTTGATTTCCATCTTAGAGGCAGTGACGTGCTTGACCCAGACCTGTTGGCTTATTTTTTTCGGATACTTGAGCTGGCGAGAGATAATAATATTCAGGTTGTGTTGGTAAGGTTTCCAGTTACTGCCGAGTATTATTCATCGGCAAAAGTAATTCCATCGATCGACAGGCACTACGAAAATTTGGATTCCATCCTAGCGCTGAACGGGTATAGCTTTATTCCCATCTTTAATTATCACGATATCTTTTGGGGAAGATATGATTTATTTAGTGATCCTGATCACCTCAACGAGCGTGGGGCTATAGTATTCACCAAGATGCTCAAAGAAGATTTGGAAGCATTAGATTTAATTCCTTAACCTGCATCAATACAATAGTTTGTGATCCAAAATTACTTTTGTTGATAATTCGGACTAAAAGGAATGTTTTTAGGTTTTCATTCACACAAAATAATACTGAAAATTTTTTAGAGCATTCCAGATTGTTCTGGGCAGAGATTCACTAACCGATTTAGAGAATTTCTGAATCATTTTTTGCACCCTATGAATTTGCAAGGGCAGTTCTGTTTATTAATCAACATAACTGGAAACTCAAGCGATAAATATGATAATATATATCCAATTAGGTTTCGGAATATAAACTAAAGAAGCTTACTATCATGAAGTCAAGTCCTTTACCAAAAAAACAAGTGAAGATACCTC
>CAZLNX010000699.1:0-1800 GCA_964560795.1 uncultured Anaerolineales bacterium
CGATCAGGCTATTCAGTTTGCCTATCCAATCTGGGATTTGGTTGAGTTGGTTGTCGGTGATGTTGAGATATTCTAATTGGGTTAGATGGCCCAGCGATTCCGGTAGACTGTCAAGCTGGTTATTGCTCACATAGAGATATTGCAGCTTCCTAAGATTTCCTAACGAAGCGGGCAGTTGGGCGAGTTGGTTGTGCCCCAAGTCGAGCATGCGTAGATTGGTCAACAACCCGATATTATCTGGTATCGAATGCAGTTCATTTTGCGCCAGGTTCAGCGTTTCCAGATCGCGCAAATCCCAAAGCGCTTCAGGAAGCGAGTTGAGTTGGTTGTTCCATGCGCTCAGGACGCGGAGATGAAGACGTTTAGATATTTCAGGGGGTAATTGCTCAGCACCACTTGAGTCGATGTTTAGCGATTGACTATCTGATTGATTGTGCTGATGAAGTAATTTGGTCATGCCTCGGAAACAGGAAAAAATTTATTGAACGTTGGGCAACACCGGGCCAGGTATGGATGTCCCTCACAATAATGTTGGATCACTCGAATACCGCTAAATCCCTTCCTACAACAACTTCCCCAGAATAAGTTTCGGCAATCTCAGATAGGATATCTGCCTCGCTGCCGCCCCAAAATAAGGTGTGGTACAAGATCAACAACTTGGGTTTGATTTGGTTGGCGATCTCAGCCAACTCGAAGGTGGACGTGTGGTTCAGAGTATGATAACTCTGCCAGAATGCATCTTTCTGGTCGAAGGCTTTTTTGTAATACACCTCGTGAATCAGGATATCCGCATCCTGGCCGTATTTGATGATATTCTCGCAGGGGGCAGTATCACCAGAAATCACAATGACCTTATTGGGAGTAGTAAAGCGAAAACCGTATGCATTGGGCCAGGTGCCATGCGCCACTAAAAAAGCCTGCACTTGGAGATTGTCATCCTGATAAATGAGACCTTCTTCAATCTCATGCGCGTTGACGCGCCAGCCCTGGTTGTTGGCTGGCTCCAAACCGTAAAGCCGGTATTTGATGTCGTCTCGATAGGCCTTGATGATATTCTCGGTCATTTCAGCAAAACCATCGGGACCGTATACTTCTAGGGGGGCATCACGGCCCATCACCCAGGGCGTAAGCAGCAGATCGGGGAAGCCAATAGTGTGGTCTGAATGCAGATGTGTGAGAAAAGCGGTTTTGAGATTCTTGATATCCAGTTCTTTAAGTTCGCCGCCATACTCTGGGGTCAGCGTGGCAGCTTGACGGACCAGGCCCGGGCCGAAATCTACCACGTAAGGGGTCTCGTCCACCAGAATGATCAGCGAGGGGCCGGAATGATGGGGGTCAGGATTGGGGTTGCCGGTGCCCAATAAGATGACTTTCGTGGTAAACATAGCTATCCCTTACGTTCAGGTTGTCTTGATGTTATTTTTTGCGAAAAAGCCTTTTGTAACCGAAATAGATTAAAGCAACCAGCATGGGAACAAAGAGCAAAGCTTTGCCAATGGTTGCGAGATTGAAATCGTTGAAATTGAAAATACCTAACAGTGGAACTGCGATAATAAGAATTGCCAAGAGTGTGATGAGAATGAAGACTTTCTTTTCACGTAACTCAAAGTAGATTACCGCGGCGGGGATCAACATGACTAACGGAAGGATCAAGGAGACGACAATAAAATCCCCGCTCTGAATGTCGAGAATAGATGTATAAATAATTCCGCCAATGAGCCCTATTACGTATAAAATCAAATAAATCCGTAACTACTAAGCCATCACCTGTGATGGCATGAACGACTGGCTGCGGAGGGC
>CAZLNX010000700.1:0-1792 GCA_964560795.1 uncultured Anaerolineales bacterium
GCCCGGTGGTCTAATGGGCGTAAGAGTTCAATATGTTCATCATCTGTTTCCCCTTTCGAATAACGTTCTACTTCCTCAGCGACACGCTCAAAGACTACAGCCATCCCTTTCAGAAAGTAATCAAGCCAGGGTGTAATGTCAGCTTCATTGCGACCAAAATAATAGTTGTGATTTGGATGGGTCACTAATGCATCGTAATAGCCTTCTAAGTCTTCGGCGTAGAATTCTTCCAGGGCGTAGAATTTTCCTAGATCATACCCACCTTTGTATAAAAGCCAGGTTGTCAATGTTCTGGCTGTCCGTCCGTTACCATCATAAAAGGGGTGAATGGTTACAAACTGGTAATGTGCCATACCTGCAATTACTGGTACAGGCAAATCAGCTTCTGACTCATAAATCCAACTAACCAATTCAGCCATCAGCCTTGGTACGTCTTCGGCTTCCGGGGGCATATAAACGATTTCGCCGTTGGTTTCGCGAATGACATTTTGCCCGTCTCGATACGGCGTCGGCTTTGCTCTACGTCCCCGATACAGCAAAGCATGGATTTTCCTTATTCGCGATTCGGTAACTTTCTGTTTGCCTTCCACCCATTTTTCAACTTGCTGCAAGGATTGATAGTAACGCTCGACTTCGCCTACATCACGTTCACGACCTGGAAATAACCTCCCCTGCTGAATGACCTGCTCGGTTTCTTTGAGCGTTAGGCGGTTTCCCTCAATCCGGGTTGAGTAATGCGTTGAGCGGATATGTGCCTGCTGTTTCAATTGTTCTGTTATTACAGGTGGCAGGATCGTCAAGCGAACAGTTTGACGAACTCGCTCTATTGTCTGCAAATAACGAACTATCGAGGGAGTAAATGAAAAATTATATGTCATAGGGATATTGTATCATCATAGCCGATAAATTACCGTTATTCTTCCGATAAAAAGCCAATAAGTTGCAAAGTAAAAGAAGAATATCTTTAGAAGCTCACTATTTAATTCAAGCTATTTTCAGTTACAGTCAAAGCGAATATCACGTAGATTATTCTTATTGAGATAACTATGCATGATTTTTAGCATTTCCCCAAATGAGTTTGTATTTTGCTTATTGAAATTCATAAGATGTTTGATATATTTCATCATAAAAAGGGAGGATCATGAGTGAAGTACCACAAATTAATGCCTTTGTTCTCAGTTTAATGAGCGATGGTCGCAAAGCCATAAATTCAAATAACATTGCTAATATTCAAGATCAACTGACGGTAACAATGGATTTTATTAATGGGATTCATGACCAAGGTGAAGCTGCTGTTAGAGCTAATAGTGAAGAATTAAGTGCCGTTATTGAAGTGCGCGATCTTCTTGTACAAAAGAAAAATGAGTTAGAAGCTGAAGGATAAAAAAAGATAAAGAGTCAATTTTTGGTTTCTAATTAGAAATAATAAGGGTTGATTGTTTTATTTTGGCCCAAAACGATGATCTTGTGATTTCCCCACCTCCGACAAGTACAATTCAAAAGAATCCACATCAATTAACCACACTTGACCAAGCTTCAAACCAGCTAGCTTCCCCAGCCGTAGCAACCGGCGCAGATATTGTGAGCTATAGCCGCTATACTCAGCAGCAGCTTTTACCGATATAATGTTGTCAAGTATTAAGGGTTTCGAAGATTCTAAAAGAGAAACCATCTCGAACCTCAAGAGATGAGAGACAATTCCTCCAATTTACTTCGGTTTTCAAACCTCAGCATAGTCAGAAATTGCTCTACATCGACTTGAAAGTGTTCGAGTTGCGTCACGTTAGGGGTA
>CAZLNX010000701.1:0-1782 GCA_964560795.1 uncultured Anaerolineales bacterium
AAGGTTTGCACACCCCTTTTATCAACTTTGTGGGAGAAAATAATCAGTGATAATAATAAGGTGATTTTTTGCTCGATGATGGACTGTGAAGGAAATAAGCCATGAAAAAGGAATCCATTCTTTCTGTAACCTTGCGATATTTCGGATTAGTCATTCTTGGAGAACTGATAATTGCAGGAATAATTTGGTTCATTGGGAGGCGTGGCGGATGGCAAACATTGGACGAATATGCCAATGCTTTGCAAATCGCAGGGATACTGGCGATAGGATTGGGATTATTTGGAATAAAAGGAAATTGGGAAGCAACTCGGGGTTTTGAATACCAATACAGTCTTTCCGCCTCTGAACAAAACAGCTTGCAGCGCCCCCAACAAATTCTCTTTGATATTGCTGAGAGCTATCGGTTCATGTGTTGATGTTCGTGATTGGGGATTCAGCATTCTTATTGGTTGGATTATTTAATAATTAATGAAAAGACCGATGATGAATGCTATTGGAGCACCAAGTGTGCAAAATATTTTTATCTATGAAAGTTTTTGGTGCTAAAGCATAGCGATACTGGTAATCTAACGCTTTGACACAGGTTAGATTACAATATGGGTGCATAGCAAAGTCTCCTTTCCCAGGCGATTTTCTGTGCGGTCCTCTGGGTTTTTACCCAGGGGACATTTCTCATAAGAATTATTTTTATGGATGGTTTTTTGAGCGTATTGGCAGATTTAAACTCATACCACTATCAATTAAATTTTGATCCATTTGATATTCCTTTTTGGGCTAGCCGTTATGTCATAGTCAGGGATGAAGATGTCGAAAAATTAGCGCGGGGGATCATGGCCAGGGGCTTCCTTACCAAAAAAGAACTGATTGCAATCTGCCGGTGGAAAACCCCCAACAGTGTTCCACAGGTTTCCAGCAATTCGGCGGAATATGTCGAGGCTGCTACCTTCACAGCGCTATCTACTCCCTATGAAAAGATGCGTATTGAGGTCCTCATGTCGCTGAATGGGGTGAGTTGGTCAAATTCGTCTGCGGTGTTGCATTATGGGCATCAAGCAGATTACCCTATTATCGATTATCGTTCCTTGGGTTGCCTAATCGTCAATCCAGTTCCAACTTCATTTTATGATTTGTGGTGGGGGTATACGCGGTTTTGCCGCCAGCTTATTGAGCAGGTGGGTGTCTCAATGAGAACTCTGGACCGGGCCCTTCAGCAGTATTTCCGCGAAAACTACTAAGGCTTAGTGTCCACACCGATCCCACTTGTAAGAAATTCATCCACTGCTTGTTTTGAAAGTGGATGCTCAATGAGACTCATCAATACTTGGATGGGCAGAGTTAGGTGCTGTGCTCCGGCCACAATAGCACCACAAGCCTCTTCCTTGGTCTTTAGGCTGGCTGCCAGAATTTCGGTTTTACTATTCTTCAGGATTTCTGAAATTTGCTGTACCATTTCTAATCCATCTCCCATTAAGCGCGTAGCACGGTTTACATAGACAGCAATATAGCGAGCTCCAGCTTCGTGGGCTACCAGCGCTTGGGTTGGGCCGTAAATCGCGGTGATGCAGCAAACATATTGATTTTCGAACTTACTTACAAACCGAAATCCGATTTCCGTAGGGGGTATTTTTAGAACTAGGGAATTCTCCAGGATGTTAGCAACAAATTCAGCTTCACCCAGCATTCCTTCCATGGAGTTTGAAACCAGTTGGTAGAAAACTTGCCCGAACTCTAGTTCTGCCAGCGCGTACAAAAAATCCTTTGGGGAGCCGGTTGCTTTAGTGA
>CAZLNX010000702.1:0-1775 GCA_964560795.1 uncultured Anaerolineales bacterium
GTTCACAACCATGATGCACGATCTATTCACTTTTGATAAGTTTCAATTACTTCATATGTAAACTACATCTTGTCAAGGAGCATGATATGAAAGTGCTTACGCTCATTGCAGATTCGCCTGATGTTCAACGATTCATAAATCGTGTGACGTCAGAGGGGTACCAGGTCATACAGGCCAAAAACCATGAAGAAGCCCGTGAAATTCTATTAGAAGATCAAATTCAAGCGGCTGTATTGGATTTTGAGATTGCCAGTGCTGAACTGATAAGTAGAATTCGAGAAGTCGGGGCCAAAGAGTACATCTACGTTTTCGGCTTGTTATCTACAGGCGGTTCAAGCGTTACAGAGCGAAAATCCGGGTTCATGGCAGATGAATATATTTACAAACCCATGGAGCCAGATGAGTTAATTGCCCGTTTGGTTGTAGTTGATCGCTACCTGAAGACCCTCACCGATATCCGCGCCAAGCAGAAATATCCTGAGCCTATTCGTGATTTTGTCACTGGTACATTCAGCCAAACGACAATCCATGAGCTTCTTACCACGGAAGTCAGCCGTTCGAGGCGCACCAGGAAGAATTTTGTAATCGCCGTATTATCTCTGGATGGTGCCAGTAATATCGCTGTAGAATATGACCGGGAAATATTGAATTCCGCTCTTTCTCAAGTCGCCTTGAAGATTTGGGCCAGCGTGAGGGCATACGATCTGATTGGCCGCTGGGGAGAAACAGGCTTTATGCTTATCTTGCCCGAAACATCGCTATCAGGAGCAACGGTTGTTGCTGAACGTATCAGGGATAATGTGAACAGTGTGCCTTTGCGAATTGGTGAAGACCGTCAAATTGCCCTGAGTATTAGCATGGGCGTTGTGCAGGCAAGCGCTCAGGATTTTATTTCCGTCGATGATCTAATTACAAGCACTGAGAATACATTGGCAAATGCTGAAAAATCTGGTGGCAATAATATTGTTTTCTCGTGGGATGCTTAGAAAGGTTGTTGATGGAAGTTCTGATTGTTGAAGATGATCGCATATCTCGAAAATTGCTCTCCCAAACGCTTTCCAACTTGGGCTACCATGTTGTGGAGACGGTGAACGGGCGTCAGGCATGGGAAACTCTTCAGCAAGGTAACATCCAACTTATCATTACCGACTGGCTTATGCCCGAGATGGATGGCCTGGAATTGACGCGCCTCATTCGACAGGCAGATATGCCTAATTACGTCTATATCGTGATCCTGACCAGCCAGGAAGGAATTGACAATGTCATTGACGGTTTAGATGCTGGCGCAGATGATTATCTGGTCAAACCTTTTAATCCACGCGAGTTGGCTGCCCGGTTGAAGATCGGAGAGCGTGTTCTGGTTTTGGAGCAGCGCCTGAAGGGAGCCCATGAAAAAATGCGTGAATTGGCTATGCACGACGAATTGACCGGTCTGTGGAACAGAAGAGCGGTCTACAGCTATGCGGCTTCAGACCTAGAACATGCCACGCGCGAGAAGTCATCTCTCTGTGCCATCCTTTTAGATATAGATCACTTTAAATCGGTGAACGATAACTATGGTCATTTGGTCGGCGACCAAGCGTTAAAAATGGTTGCCGATACGCTCACTAAGCATGTTCGTCAATACGATCGTGTGGGACGTTGGGGGGGCGAAGAATTTATCATCATACTGCCCACAACCACCCTTGAAGAAGCTACCGATGTCGCAGAGCGTTTGCGAATTTCGGCTATCCACTTAAGGCGGGACAGCAGCGGTAGCCAAAGGATCGTGGCTG
>CAZLNX010000703.1:0-1739 GCA_964560795.1 uncultured Anaerolineales bacterium
GTTTACGAAAACCCTTGTCAACCTTTTCTCCCCCTAACTTCCGGGAATTGCTGTGTCACGATCAATGGAGTGATCTCCATAAAAGCGACGGTAGCTGCGATTTTTTAAGACAAGTTTTCGAATGGTCATATTCATCTCCATGTTTGTAGTTGCGCACGGGAGTGCGCAAAAAAATCTTGCAAATCTATTATCTCCCAAACAACACAATGCACAGAGAGCGGGCACTCTCGTGCCCTACTACGAACCCAGTATGGACGGCGACTCAGGTTTGTGGGATTCTAAGTTCTCTTTCGAGCGCTCGAAGTTGCCCGTGGCATAACAATACTGGCAGCCAAAGACACAGGTATCGTACATGCCAATATCCTTGCTGACCACACAGCCGCAGGCTGCCCGCTGACCGGGATCTTTTTTGTGTCCAACTTCGATACCAAAGGTGGCTTGTATATAGTCATCGTCGATGCATTTTCCTGGCGATATCCCATAAGGTGTAAGATCGCGCTCTTCAGAGCAGGAAAAGATTTCCATGTCGTTTGCTCGAGCAATTTGGGCGATGGTATTCATCAAGGCATCGTAACGCGGGCTGGGCATCCCATCATGGTCAACGAAACCAACTCCTTGCTGGTTGAGTTGATCAACGCGTTTGCGAAACTTATTGTACATGTCCATTACGCTGATCACTGAGCGCTGGGTGTGCCCTCGCACTGCATCGGCGATATAGGTGTAATTCTCCACATGGAACTGGCCCCCGGTGAGGTTACTGAAAACGATGGGATCATAACGCCAGATCACACGTTGGGGGCCAATAAGATCTGACAATTCCTGTAAAGTTTTAATGGCAACCTGTCGAGAGGGGCCTTTGGTATCAATTTCTCGTGGATATCCCAACAAAGTGTATTGGAAATAATAACGATAGCCGAGTTGGTCAAGTTCAGCGATGTAAGGAAACAGCGGCTTGGGATTGCGCGTCCAGAAGACGATCACATCCACATCTTCAGGCAACAGGGAGACATGTGCGACCTGCTCACGGTTATAGGGGTTAGGCACCGTACAGTACCCTTCCCGAATGCGGTTGATAAACCATTCAGCATAAAAAGCAGGAATATCCGTGCGTCGGCTGGCGCTGATGATCAAATAGCTAACCCTCTTTGGATTTGAGATGCAGTAAAGCCAGGGCGACAGTATTTGCCCACGATGAAACTTTTATCTCCCCTTGTAAAAGGATTTGTTCTAGTTCACTTTGATCGAGAAATAGCAGTTCTTGTTCTTCTAAATCGTCGCTGTCGGGTGATTTTATATATTGGGCTCCACAAGCCAGGTAAGAATACCCCACGGCTTTATTGCGATTAGGCATGAGACAAAAACTTCCTAGATGTATCCATTCCGATGCTTGATAGCCAGTCTCTTCCAACAGTTCACGCTTTGCAGCTACAAGGGGGTCCTCGTTATCGTCGATATAGCCTCCCACTGGTGCGATGGTGATCCCATCAATAGCGTATTTTGTTTGACGAAAACAAAGGAATTTGCCCTCTTCGGTGAGCGCAATGACATTGACAAAATCTGGCGTGATGATCCAGGGCCAATCTGTGATCGTTGTTCCATCGGGCAACCCCACTTCATGGATTTCAACAGTCAGATATTTGCTATGTTCCATAATGGTTTGGCGGGATAGCGTTTTCCAAGGTTGCATATTTGACTCTACTGCAAAAAGGGTGCTAGACCCTCCTCAAAACAGCAAAAGT
>CAZLNX010000704.1:0-1717 GCA_964560795.1 uncultured Anaerolineales bacterium
CCACCGATAAGCAGCAGTTGTCAAGGGTTGATAGAAAATTGGATGAAAAGAGCCCTGTGTCTTGAAAAAGGCACCGGGGTTTTTCTTTTTAGGGTGGTTTTGAAGCTGAAATTTATGAGATTCTCTGTCTACTGGCAGGCCTCCAGGTCCCCACGCACCAATTTCATGCTGGGGTTCGCCAGTCGAACGAAACAAGCCAGATAGGTTACTCGGTCCGGCTTAGTTCTGGTCTAAGCGCCAGAACTTCTGCTTCACTGGCCAGCCTACGTGGGTATCTCGGGTTGAGCGCGATCCGCATCAGGTCATGCCCGATCCCCAGCCGCATCAGGTAGTAGCGTGTAAATTGCTGGCGGGTCAAACCATCCCTATCCTTGTCGTTTAGCTGCCAGGACCAGGTCAGGTATTTGTAGGCAATGCGCTCATGTGAGAAATGTTGATAGGGCTGCTTGCGGGTCAATACATACCAAACAAGTTCAAGTAATCGGCGCGCGATGGCCACGATGGCCTGATTCCTATGCATCCGTCGTTGAAGTTCATTGAAACGATGTTTCCACAGCGGGTCGGATTTCACTGCTCGCTGGGCTACTTCCACCATCGCCCAACGCAGATCCTTGCGCCCTTCCTTGGTGATCCTCTTGCCACGCAACTTCACTCCACTTTGATCCAGTCCAGGTGTCAAACCTGAGTAGCTTGCCAGGTGCCGGGGACTTTCAAAACGGGTGATATCCCCTATGGCCGCCAGCACCGTCATGCCGGTGATCACCCCAAACCCAGGCAACTGCATCAGGTACATCATGCTCTCTGCCCACGGTTTCTGGTGGCTCATACGCGCCAGCTTTTTGGTGATCTTCTCGGCTTGTTCGCACAGGTGCTTCTTGGTGTTCATGTCCAATTCGAGCTGGAATTTCTCCGAGTCAGACAGTACATTTGCCTGCTGCCACTGGGTATTCTTCTTGTTGAAGCGTTTCCCTTTGGGGTGACTCAAGTGATGACGATGTGCCACGCTGTGCATGCGATTGACCGTTTGGGTATGCATCCCCACCAGATGACGCCGCTGCGAAAGCAAATAGCGCAGATTGCGCACATGTGACGGTGGCACCCAGATGACCGGCACCAGGTTGGCTGCCAGCAGCCGCGCCAGGATCAGTGTGTCACGGATGTCAGTCTTAACCCGTGCCAAGACAATCTGCTTGACTTTGATCGGGTTGGCTACCAGCACTTTCTCGGCCAGCGGCTCAAGCAGATCGTAGATATGCCAGGCGTTCGTCGTCGACTCGATCACAACATAGTCACTGGGTTGGATGTGTTTCTTCAACCAGCCTTCCAGGTCCGCGTGTTCGATGCGTACTGGCTCAAGAGTGACCTTCCCCTCAAAATCAACCCCGGCAACAACGCTGTAATGTTTATGAATATCCAGGGCTAAATAGCGGCGGGAAAGTCTTGCAAACAAGTCTTCGTTCATGCTACACTCTCCTTAGGTTTGAAAGGTGGGGCGTGGATTTTTGGGCATGAGTGATACACACCGATTCGGGCTTTATGTCCCAGACGAAGATCCACCGGGCGACCAAGTAACAACACGAGTGGAGAATGTGACTTCTCTCTCATGGGCGGTGTCGGTCTACCCAGATGCTCCTGCCCCGGATGGCATCCCCGGTGACGCGTCAAACTGCTTCACAGGATACCACCCGCCGCGCCCCACCTGCTTCATTTTAGTAAC
>CAZLNX010000705.1:0-1712 GCA_964560795.1 uncultured Anaerolineales bacterium
ATTCTCCTGAGTTAAATATACACCTACACCTACACCTGTGTCAACATTAATGGATCTGACCTTCGGACAGGAGTTCGGACAACTATACAAAAAAGAAGGGAACCTCTAAACTCAGGGTAACCACACCCAAACAGAGGAAAGAGGTTCCCATGAATAAGTTTACTCGCATTTCAGAATTTGCAGAACTACTTTTCGATGATCAAAGGGCTTCTCAACAAGCAGGCGAAATCATGCAGGCCATATTAGAGACACGCTCTCCCCGAATCAGTGATATTGCATCTAGAATGAATGGAAGTGAAGCTGCCTGCTATAAACGAGTGCAACGATTTTTGCACGAGAACGATCCAAGCCAAACACTCAAGCTGCTATTCAACGAAGAATCTGAGTTTGTGATTGGCGATCCGACGGAAATAGAACGTCCGCATGCCAAGAAGACCGAGTATATTGGCACGCTGAAGGATGGACAGACAAAAGGTTTTTGTACATTGACCCTGGCGACTCCGGTACGAGGCAGAGCGATCCCTTTTCACTTCATCACCTACTCGTCTCGCACGTTTGAAGACCAAATAAGTTCAAGGAATCTAGAGCATTTCAAAGCCATCCAAGATATCAAGACCATGATAGGTTCTCGACCGATCATCTTCGATCGTGAGTTTTCTTATAGGCTGTTATTGAAGAGTTTGGTTGCTAGTGAAGTTCAGTTTGTGATCCGCTTGAATACGGGGAATAATCCCCCTGACTTCTATTATGATGCAGATCAAAAACAACAGTTACGCTTGGCCATTGCCCCACTAAACAAACCCAAAATCTACCGTCAAGTTTACTACATGGGCGAAGTGCCTTTGAATGTGATTGGTATTTGGCAGTATGGTTTCAAATCGCCCATCTGGATTATGACCAACCTGGAGCCAGAAGTTGCCCTGAAGCTCTATTTCAAGCGCATGAAGATTGAAATCTGCTTCCGTGATCTCAAAAGCCTATTGAATATCCACAAAATCATGAATAAATCACAGACCTTGCTCAACAAAATGATTGCTTTGGTTATGTTGGCTTATTCGATCAGTATCGTGATCGGAGAAGCTATTCGCGATGTGCAGTATGCTGGCATATCCCCCAAAGACTTCAATTTGCTCAACGTACCAGAAGTTGATAAGCGTTCTCGCTGGCATTTGTTCTCAGGCCCCTTCCTGTTGATCAAACAACGGTACAGCTTGCCAGATACCACGCTAGCCCAAATCGTTCATATCGCTTTGCTAATATTCACTAACTTGATCTTCGCTATCAATGTCCGAACTCTTGTCCTAACCTGAGTAATGGATATCCTGTTTGGCTTTCCTATTCATTTAGAACTCACTACGCCAGTTCTGCCGGCCACCACCCAGAAAGGACGGCTTCATCCGGATCCAGGTCACCTGGGGGAAAGCGCACTTCGTATTTACCCTCTCCCTTACGGATGGCCTGAGACACGGGTTCGATCCAATCGTATCCAGCATCGTCAGGATCAGGCACCAGCAGGTAGTCATACTCCGGGTGCTGGGTGAACCACGCCAGCATGGTGTATGCCGGCGTGGCCCCAGCGGTGTAGACCACCCGGACATCGTCCATCCCGCGGTGCTGCAGGGTCTGGGCCATGATGAGCATGTCGATCATACCTTCCACCACAACGACCATCTTGGTGTGCGGCTTGCAACGCCAGGCGCCCATGGGCTGCA
>CAZLNX010000706.1:0-1700 GCA_964560795.1 uncultured Anaerolineales bacterium
CCGCGATCAATTCCTCTTTGTATTGAGAAATCACGGCCATCGCAACAACGCCAACTGCGCCTAAGATTAAGGCGTACTCGGCAAAATCCTGCGCTTCCGAGTCCTTGATGAATTTCATGATCATGTTCATGTGTAATAGTGCCTCCTCATGTTTTTATAGACCGGGGACGGAAGACGGGAGATGGATTCAACCGGTCTCCGGTCACCGGTCCTCTGTCCAATCAGTATTTACCCAAAAACGGGCCAACAATCGAAAAGATCAGCCCGACGACGGATAGAATTCCAAACAAGCCGCTGCGTTGGCGCACCAGGGCAGCCCGGGCTTCGGTGGCTTCCACAACCGAGCGGTGAATAGCCTCCCGCAGTGCCTTGATGCTGCTCAAGATCGGGCGGTTGTTGACAAAGAAATCTTCTACATCTCGTAAGAAGAGGTTGGCTTCCAGATCCCTGGGATCAGGCAGGTGTGCGCTGGTGGTTTCCACGGCTTTACTGAAATCCTCCACCTCCATGCGCGCCACCAGTAACGCCAACAGGTTACAGAACGGTCCCCCCACCCCGGAAACACGGCGCAAAGCTTCCTGCACACCCGTCCCTGAGGATAGGAGGGCATGAAGCACGGATAGGCCAATCAACATGTTGTTGCGCATGGCCTCCGCACGCTGTTTCGCCAACGTCTTGAGGTTCACATACGGTCTTCGCAGCCCCAAGAAGACGAAGATCGCTGCTACTGGCGCGGCAGCCATGGGCATCTCCATGAAAAACAGTGCCCCGGCTAATAAACCACCAATCGCCAGGAACATCGAGAATGTACGCATTGCAATAGCATAGAACTCACCAGGGGTATCGTATGGATACCCTGCGCGTCGCAGCATGCTGACCACATCCATCTTGTTCTTGGCTTCACCGGGATCGAAACGTCCAGGAAATGCAGCCAGGAGCAGGGCATTCCAGGTGGACCGGCGAGCAGGGGCAGAATCAGGCCCTTCGACATAAGCTCCATCCAGACGATGATCCCGCCCGAAGGTACTCAATGCAATTGCTGCTGCAGACGCAAACTCGAAGGCGATGACAGCCATGCTGAGAGCGGCCAGGAAGATGATGAAATTCAAGTCGATATACTCCTCATAGTGGTCGATTCACGACAATACAGTGACTATATCAATTACTGCGAAGGGGAGGTCAGCAAGTGTCCAATGGCTATCGAATCAATATGCCATGTAGCCTGAAATGCTCCAGGTCATTCAAAGGATCAGGCATCTGAGAACAGCTATTCACCTTGCCTTGCGGGGTGATGCGCCAGACCAGATAGCCCCAGGGATACCAGCCAGGCGCCATAGCCCCGTTGCTGGTGATAAAGCGCTGGCTGAAATCATTGCTGGACATTTCAGACCACTCAGCAATGCGGCACATTGGGCTATCACATCCTGAGAAATCCACCCAGCCGCTAGCGTCTACAATCGCTCCCTGCGTCTCGCCTATATCCACCCGGACATAGGTTTGGCCGAGGAGGAGCTCTTCAAAGGCCTGGCGCTCATTGTCCCATGGCCCCCAGGTGTGGAATTCACCGGACATTAACTGGATGCCCGTTGCTACCCAGACAGACTGCGGTTGCCCATCGGCCAGGAAACGAACCCGCACCAGGTCAATCCCATCGCCGCGGATGTCGTAACGTACTACTTCAGTTGGGATGCCCTCGAACC
>CAZLNX010000707.1:0-1667 GCA_964560795.1 uncultured Anaerolineales bacterium
CCGGTTCAGTGGGCTGCCAGGGCTGAAGCATCGTGCCGTTTCTCAGAGCCTGGGCCAGATGGTCACTTCGATAAACCTGGCCATTGACCAGCAAGTCAAAGATCACCCCCCCATCGGGCGCGCTGACTTGGGAGCGCACTCGCACCAAATCTCCCACTTGGTATTGGCTGCCATCTACGGGTTCCACAATAGTGAGACTGGAACTGGAAACAACATCACTCTGAGAGGGAACAAACTCACAACCTGCCAGGAATATCATCAGGCCAATACAAATCATAAAAAGAGACCAGGGTTGTGTTTTCATCGCTTCACCACCTTTATCGAGGTTCTACAACCTTATTCCAGGCTTCATCGCACTGAGGCGTAATCATGCTCAACCCCGAAGCACCATACGTGTGCCCTTCAGCATCGAAAGCCACCATACGGTAAGTGACATCATAGCGGCAATTCCGATCTACCTGCCCATTTGCCATTTGCCATTCTTGCATAAAGGGATTCAAATCTACATAACGGGTATCGACCAAATTCACGGGAAATAGCTGGCGATCGAGCGCGCCGATCACTCGTTCAACAGCAATGCTGGCAGCTTGGGCATAGTATCCATTTTGACGCGGTTGTTGATAAGCTTGCCACTCGATTACCATGCAGCGAGGGGTGCCGCCAGGACAATTGTTGGTGGCCGTCAGGCGCATAATCTCTGGCGGAGGAGGCGGTGCAGGGGGTGTAGTAGCACTGATATTCATTCCATTCTGCACTTCTTCGCCGTCTACAACCAAAGCAAGACGATAGACATATGTCTCACTCCAACGGAAATCTACCGATGTGTCATCATCTTCATACGCTAGGCCGTTCAGGCGGATTTCGTCGTTAATTGGTATACGTTTTTTCGCCTGCCAGATACCCCGGCATGGAGGACCCTCACAATGGTCCACCCCTTGCCGGATGCGTAGAATCTCCAATTTCACGTCATCCCCCTGCGGCCAGGCAAACCCCGCGGGGAGGAATGTTTGGATTCGTATCCGAATAATCGACTCGTTGAACCAGTAAGGAGTGAGAATCATTTCTATTGACCCCAGATCATCAGCAGGGCAGGGAATTTCGGGACCGCGTGTCTGGGCGCGCAGCAACCAACCCGGAGATACCAGGTCAAGATCAGCGTTGGCAGCGATCGCAGCCAGCGTATACCAGTATTCACTGCCGCATTGAGCACTATCATCCAGCACTTCGAACTCGCCCCCGGCTAATAACAAATCCGCCGGGACATTTTCATGATAGATTCTCTCAGCTTGCTCCGATATAGGATCAAAGCGAGTCAGGATGAACGCCACGCCTTCATCAGGTAAATCTTCAGGCCAGTCTCTGCCACCAGCAATATCCCAACGAATCAGCGCTCCTTCGGGATGAGCATCGACACGAAGATTCACATCACCAATCGAGCCAGGAGCACAGGCAGGCGTGGTGATAGCATCAGCTTGTGCAAAAGCCAGCATAGCTCCCATCGATAGCCCAATATCGGTTTCCTTACCAGAGGAGATACGCACTGCGTAGCGATAGGGTGTACCGCAAGTCACATCCCAATCCAACCAGGTAAATGTGTCTCCAACGGACACCGAGGTGCGGGTGTTGTCATACCACTCACGCACGAAAAGATTGATACCGCCATCGCC
>CAZLNX010000708.1:0-1639 GCA_964560795.1 uncultured Anaerolineales bacterium
ATATCCTTTGTGACACGATTTTTCAATAAAACCAATTCAACCTACTGATTCGAAGTTTTTTGCAAAAGTGTCTAACCCATATGTTGGGGTCTATTGTGTCTACACAGTCCAATATGTGGGGGTATTCATGTCTATTTTGTCTATCTGTTCCAAGGTTTCCAGGCTATTGGCAACAGATTGGCAGCAGATAAGATATTAGAAAGGTGAGTCGGAACTCTTTATCCAAATAGACAAGATGGCAAAGACGGATAATATAGAATCAGGAGGTTTGACATGAGTGTCATGGTAGTAGATTCTGGAAATTCCATCATCAAAGCGAAGATTGCACGACGTGATAATGGAGAAATTTCTTTTCCTCATGCGTTGCGCCAACTGACAGAAAATGAGTATCAGAAAATATTCTCCAGGGAAAATATGAATGGAAACACCAAAGATTATCTCCGAGTAAACGGGGTTCCCTACGTGGTAGGGGAGAGTGCCGAACGACATGGGGCCCTAACTCAAAGATCAGGGGCATCGCGCTACACCAGAGATTATTATGGTGTGCTAGCTGCAATCTCTCTAGCCCGGCTGTATGGCCGCGGGAGGGAAGTTGCGGTGTTTGGTAGTCATCCCCCTGGAGATGTGAAGTTCCGGGAAGATTTGCTGCAGTCTATCGTGGGGGGTTGGGAAGTGGAATCCGAGACAAGCAAAGCAAACTTTCGAGTGATCTATGCCAATACTTTTGATGAACCCGTTGGCGGATTGATGAATGTGCTACTTACTGAAGACGGGCAGCACTACCAACATGCCCATATTGGGGAGGGACGTTCATTGGTGATTGATGTGGGTGGATTCACAACAGATTTTCTGGCTGTCAATCTTGGTGGAGTTGTGGATTACTCATTAGCTCGAAGTGTACCCCTAGGTATCCAGATAATCATCAATGATTTTGAACAAAGCTTTCGAGCTAATAATATGGATGCTGTAAAAGATACACCATTGCTCCCGCCTGCACGTATTCGTAAGGCCATCAGGACAGGTGTGTTTGAAGGTGGCGGACGTAAGTATCCTTGTGAGCAAGATGTTGACGAGGCTACAAATTTGTTTCTGAACCGGTTTTCTGATACATACCAACGGCTTGCTGGTGGCGCCTTGTTGTGGGACACGATTATTTTAACCGGCGGTGGTAGTGCTCTTCTATACCATAAAATAAAACCGTTGTTGAAACATGATAATGTGATGTTGGCAGATAGTATTGATAGCCTGCAAATGGCGAATGTTAGGGGCGGGTTGAAGTTGTGGCGTTTATATGATGCGTTGAAAATGTTATGAGCGTGGTAATAAGTTTTCGTCTAAATCCGAACCGACCACGGGACGCTCAAGCATTAGAGGTATTAAGAACTAAGAAGGCAGAGGGTTATTCTTGTCGTCAGATAATGACGGATGCATTGTTAAGCATGGTAACAACGAACGAGCAAGACATGCTCATCTCTTTAGAAGAGATTAAGGTGGCATTGGATTATGTTACGAATTTATTTGAACCTATCGAAGGTAGAAATAGATGTGATACAGGTTACCCACTAGATAATTTAATTAATAAGGAACTAGCGATTTCCTGAGACTGCGCTCAGTAAAAAAAGCCCTGCGGGCACAAACC
>CAZLNX010000709.1:0-1612 GCA_964560795.1 uncultured Anaerolineales bacterium
CCATAGCGGCACTGTTGGAACCGCATAAAGGGGTTGATGATATTCAAGATTATCTCCACTAAATAGCGTTGGGAGATGGAGAAAAGGTTCTACCATCGAATCTATCGGTTTAGAGAGCAGATACATCATATAAGTTGACATTCCATCCGAATCAATCCACTCTAGAACCTCGACCATCGCAGGATCATGCAATAAGTAATCGTGGAACTCATGCCCTAGCATATCCTCGATTTTCAGCAAATCTTCACTCATGGGCAATCCAGCAGAAACAAAATAATCCAATGCTACATCATCCGGAAGAATGCGGTGGGCTAAGTGATCAAATAAATGAATCTGCCAATTGTTACTACGATTAAAAGCAGCGTTTTTCAAAAATATAATGCCAACGAACAGAATTAGATAGGTCAAGTAATACCATCTGCTTTGCTTAGATGTTTTCCCCAAAAAATTGGCGATCGGAAAAACGATGGCCCCAAAGATTACAAAATATTGATTGCTCTCGCGAGAAAAGGTATACAGAATCGTGAGAACAAGGATAACAAATAGAAATCCAATTTGGACGAGATGGCTTGATGTTTTTTGAGATGTCGAACTCCATGATATCCACAACGCCATGAGAAGGGCAAATAAGGAAAAAGACGTCGACTCTGTAAGTATCAGGCTTTCCCAGATCGATATCTCAAGATTAAGACTGAAATAAAGTACAAACCCAAAAACGAACGGCCTGAGCCACAACCTGCGCATGCGCAATGATAGTGCCACAGCGAGAGCAGTCCATGTAAAGATCGAAAGCCAATATTGGAATTGAACCAAGTTAGAAATTTGATCTGCCTCTGTAAGATTATTTGCCGTGATACCAAAGTATTTCAACGCGAGTCGAAACGTGAAAGGGCTGGTTCCCACCCAAAAATCCAGAGAGTCTAATGGTTCATCAGCAGTTTCAGCGTACAATTTTGTGTCGCGAAAAATTCTCTCAGTGCTGAATTCCATATAGGAAAATTTGTCATTAACAAATGAAGCAAAAATAGCGATATATGCCAAGACTAATATCACTCGAATTATGGAAGATTTCGGCCAACGCACATCAACTGCAAACCCAATCAGCAAAACTATCGAAAATAATCCTATAAAGAAAAGAGCTTGAATTACAAATTTCAGCAGAATCTGCGGTATAGTTTGAGCTTCTCCCCTGAAAACATGATCCGTTGAGATGCTTTGAGATGCGTAGAGATCAATATCCGATCGCTCACCATCCCAGACAGCTGTAACTTGGCCAGCATTTTCGTTATGTCGGAAATGTACAACAACGCCGCTTGGTAGATTCCCTGATATCTCAGCAACTGAAGTAATTTCTTCGCCAGTTGAGATCAAAGTATCGCCAACAACTTGCCAATCCCCTGATAATTTCAATTCATCCAATGGTACAGGGCTTCCATCAAGGTAACTCAGTTTACGTATCTCGATTATTGATCCAACCGATTGGGCACTTTTTGTACCCGTGGAAATGATCTGCAAACTATGCTGCTGAGAAAAAGCAGGCTGCGCCAATGGAAATAAGTAGAGTGTCAAAAGAGCAAGTACCGCACTTGTGATGAGCAATACGCGTCTCTCG
>CAZLNX010000710.1:0-1610 GCA_964560795.1 uncultured Anaerolineales bacterium
CCGAGAGTTGGTATTCCCGGTACGGGCGGGATAAACACGCCAGGGCGTCTGGCGCCCATCCAAAGGGTGATCTCCACCATCCCTTGCATCGTAGCCAGACAAAAAAGTGCGGGCGAGGAGGATATCCTCGCCCATCTCATCCACGTTGAGTTGGATATTCCAGGAGAAAATCAGCGGAAACCCAAGTTGCGTTCCTTCAAGGAAGTCCAGCCGCCGCACCCCACGATCAGGTGATCGAGCGGTTGGATATCCAACAGCCTGCCCGCTTCGACGATAGCGCGCGTGATGGCGATATCATCGGGGCTGGGCGAAGTGTCCGAACTCGGGTGATTGTGCGCCAAAATTATCGCCGGGGCATTCTGCCGAATAGCCGGTTTGAAGACCTCGGCGATGCGCACCTGGGACTGGTTGACGCTGCCGTGGTAGACCTCGGCAACATCCATCACCTGGTTGCGCGTATTGAGCACAATTACCAGCAGATACTCCTGCTCGCAGTGCCCGATCATCGGCTGCACGATGGCCGCTGCATCCCTGGGGCTGTTGATCGTCGGCCTCAGCTCTGGGGGTTCTAACAGGCGTTTCCCCAAAGCCAGGGCAGCCTTGATGCGCACCGCCGTGTGTTCCCCTACGCCGTAGATCGAGGTCAGTTCCTCGATATGGGCATGGGTCAGGGCGCGCACATCCTTGAAGCGGGCTGCCAGGGCTTCGGCGATCTCAACCTGCCGGGGACCGCCAATGACGGCCGCCAGCAGTTCGATCAGGTTGCATCCTTCGGCATCCATGCTGACCCGGTAGCCGGGTTGCTCACGCAGGGGCAAGTTGGGCAGCCTGGGCCGTGGCCTGAGATACGAGATTTGTGTGGACATACTTACCTCCGTCAATATCTGTCTAAAAGGGAATAACGTTGTGCTCCACGCCAGCCTGCTGGCAGGCGATCTCCACCAGCTCCTCATCCAGCTTTGCGCCGCAGCGCAGCACCTCGGCAAGGCGGGCATCAGGCGACTCGTCGCGCTTTGCCTCACAGGCCGGGCACTCCGGCTGGGTGAACGTGTGCAGGTAATCCTCCTCGCATTGGCACTCCCAGAAGAGCGCCGTGGTGAAGAAGCCCCCGTTTTGGGGATCGTGGTGGAATTCGACCAGGGGGGTCATGGCTTGCCTCCATTCTTGGGGATCGATGCGATGTGGGCGATGCCCGCTTTGGTGATCTTACGACCCAGGCGAGTGCGAGCTACTAAACCTGCGCGCAGCAGCCAGGGTTCAACAGATTGCTCCGCTGTCACCGGGTTGATGCCTGCCGATGTGGCCAGGGCTTTCAGGCCCACCGGACCGCCTTCGTAGACTTTGGCCAGGGTGACCAGATAGCGCCGGTCGGCTTCGTCTAAACCCAGCGGGTCGATCTTGAGCAGGGCCATCGTTTCTGCTGTTACCTCGCCGGACAGGTCACTGCCCTGCACCACCGCCAGGTCATAGCAGCGGCGGAATAGGCGCAGCGCCAGACGGGGCGTACCGCGCGCTCGAGTGGCAATCAGTGAAAGCGATTCGCCATCGATGAGCACTTCTTGCAGGTATGCCGCGCGCGCCACTACCTGCACCAGCTCCTCCTGGGTATA
>CAZLNX010000711.1:0-1598 GCA_964560795.1 uncultured Anaerolineales bacterium
ATCAACAAAGCCCCCCACAAAATACGCTGATCGAATCGTCTCATCATAAACTCCTTATTAATGAAATCGCTGATACTAAGTATCAGCTCAGGGAAATCGAGCCCGCACCAGCGTCGACTTTGATTTCTACACGAAATGGCGTCGTATCATAATCAGGCGAGCGATATACTTTGCCATCTTTAGGGAACCGCGCTTGGTCAACATCCACGCCCAGGAGACCACCGCTCACTTCGAGACGTGCTGCCACACCTTCCGGTACGTGCAATTTGACGGAAGCCGCGCCAGCTTCGATTTTCACACGAGTATTCTCAACCTGAGCAGGCAAATAAACTTCGGTTGCACTGGCACCTGTGTGTAGCTCCAAGTTGGTGACTTGCGTGTCAGTTAGATCAAGCCGGGCATCGTTCGCGCCGCTGTGTATTTCCAAAGAAACTGGAATGGTGGGGTTGATAGCCAGATCCCAACGGATCCTGTTCCCTGGCCCCCAAATCCACGGAACAAATACAAAGGGGAACCCTTGCGTAGACACCTTCAGCTTTGCATCTAATCGATCACCAACTCGTTTGGTCGATTGTTCGACTCCGCCATCAAATGTACCTGAAATAAGCTCGCCCTCGGCTGCCCCTCCAGAAAGGCGCAATTCACCCGCGCCATGATGGAGGCTAATCCTTGCATTGCTTGCATCTTCAAGTGCTACAGATGCTGTCTCAGATTCAAGCACTTGCCCACCATATTGCGACTGATAAAGAATCCAGACACCCAGAAGAATAACCAGTGTGGGCCAGAATAACTTCCAAACACTGAAACGCAAGATGGCAAAATTATCCAAAAGCAGCAAGCCGCCGAATACAACGAAAACCATTCCCCAGAAGAAACTTCCGCGTCTCATATTCATACTCCAGAGTCTTCCTCTATATCAATGATCTCTGCCTCTTCTGATGCCTCAACATCAACGGGTGCAGCCGACTTCTTTCTGCGACGGAACAGGGGCTGGATCAGGATCCAAAAACCAAACACGATCAGCAGTATGGGCCAATAGGTTCCTAAAACATTCGTACCAAAGAACGCTCCGAAAACTACAAACACAATCAGGCTGATGAGACTCATCCACGCACCTACGCGGAAATTGTCCTTACCGCCCTCACCTAAGAGGGATGCCAGCATGAGCCCTGCTCCAACGAATCCAGGGATCAATGTCCAGGCATAAGACCAACTTTCCCAATGCCCAGTGGCGTTCTGCCAATACAAGAGTCCGCCGATGCCACCCACAATACATGCAGGGATTGCCATCCCCGGGGCACCAAGAACCAACCCTAATAGGAGTAGGAATACTCCCGTCCCAATGACAAACATCGGCCATTGGAAGATATCCCAGAACCAATCCAGGCCGGGGACAATTTGAACGGCAAGAAACCAGCCACCGATCAAAATCAACAATATTCCAAAAACCAGACTAGAACGCGTTCGTTTGTTCATCTTACTCTCTCCTATCTCATCTCGATGATTGAAAATTCACATGAAGCTTCTCAACTTATCGTACAAGAGACTCCTCTGCAACAACTTCACTTCAAAAAGCGTGATTCCTAGACAAAACACGA
>CAZLNX010000712.1:0-1593 GCA_964560795.1 uncultured Anaerolineales bacterium
CTTGCCCGCCAAAAATACCCCCATCTCGAATTCATCCATGGTGATATTGAAAGTCTTGAAATCAACGAAACCTTTGATTACGTAGTCATGTCTGACGTCGTAGGATTGCTTCATGATGTGCAGGCTGCATTTGAAAAAATCTTTGCTGTAACTCGTCGTGATACACGTTTCATTGTTACTTATTACAACCAGCTTTGGGAGCCGATCCTCAAGTTGGGAGAAAAACTAAGGCTGAAGGAACCTCAGGCAGAGCAAAATTGGCTCTCAAGCGATGACTTGGAAAATTTACTCAATTTATGTGATTTTGAAGTTGTTAGCAATGGCACATTTCTATTATTTCCCAAGAACATTCCGATCATATCGTTTTTGTTAAATCGGTTTGTAGCCCACTTGCCTATAAGCCGTCATTTGTGTCTTGTGCAATACTTTATTGCTCGACCTCGACCAAAAGCATTAGATGTGGATTCACTTACTACGTCAGTTGTGATCCCCGTAAGAAATGAAGAGGAAACTATTGAAATCGCAGTTAATCGAGTACCAGAGATGGGGAGATCGACTCAAATCATTTTTGTAGAAGGCCATTCTCAAGATGATACTTTGGCTGAGTGTTATCGAATAAAAGAAAAATACCAAGACAAAGATATCGCAGTTTATCAACAACCCGGAAAAGGGAAAGCTGATGCTGTGAGGTTGGGTTTTGATCATGCTGAGGGGGACATTTTGATGATATTAGATGGAGATTTAACTGTTCGCCCAGAAACACTGCCGAAATTTTTTGACGCCATAATTGAAGGAAAAGGGGAATTGGTGATTGGCTCTCGCCTGGTTTATCCAATGGAAGAACAGGCCATGAGATTTCTGAATATGCTAGGCAATAAATTCTTCAGCATGTTGTACACATACCTCTTAGATCAACGCATCCGCGATACTCTGTGTGGAACAAAAGTCTTGTTGAAGAAGGATTATGAAAAGATCGTCGCCAACCGATCATATTTTGGGGATTTCGATCCTTTCGGAGATTTTGATCTCTTGTTGGGTGCCTCGAAGTTGAATTTCAAGATAAAGGAAATCCCCATTCGGTATGGGGAACGTGTGTATGGCGCAACGAATATTAGTAGATTCGCTCATGGCTGGCTGTTATTACGAATGTCATTTATTGCGATGAAGAAAATTAAGTTTATATAAATTGATTCATGGCTGGGTTGATCGAACATAAGAAACCAAAGTATTACTTGACAACGGGGTTATTGGCTACACATTGCTCACTTACCAATAAAGTTTTAATTGTTATCAAAACGAAATACTTCCATAATGTTACTGGCTTTATGGATTGAGGAAATAGATTGTAAGAAGAATAAAATATCTGATGAGAAATCAAGCGAAAATAGTCCCTTTGAAATTGTTTTCCCATATCTTCTCTGCTTTGTTTGGAATTCTTATCCTGTTCAGTATTCTTGCAGCGTTTGAAGTAATCGCCTTTGGTGTTCTAGTGTTACAAGTTTCTGCAAATGACCGCGAAAAACTATTGTCGGAATTTCACCCACTTTTGCGGCAAGAAGATGGGTGTCCCGAGTGTTTTCGCAATCCTCTTGG
>CAZLNX010000713.1:0-1592 GCA_964560795.1 uncultured Anaerolineales bacterium
TAAACTTTTGCTGTTTTGAGGAGGGTCTAGCACCCTTTTTGCAGTAGAGTCTGATATGGAACCGGAGATTTCCCATCTGCCGGAATTTGATTTTGAGTTTGTGCAGCAAGATGGCTATCTGATCCCTGTGCAGCGCGGATTAATCATCACCGATCACCCTTATTGGAATTATTTCATCGAGCCAGGCAGGGTGTGGCAAGAAGAAGGGGATCAAGGATTCTCACGTGCTTCATTCCCCTTTGCATTAAATTGGAAGGGGGCTAATGCAGTCTTCAACGGCACAATGACTTTCCTGTTTGATGATGAGCAGGTCTCCAAGGTTTGGTATCAGATTACCCAAGAGATAGCCATTGGCTTTAGCGGCGATTTATGGGGATTGCTGGATGCAGATTACTACCCTGGTCAGGTCGCTGGATCGGATGAAGTTAAGACTGGATTCAACCAGGAGTTAGCCGATCGCTTTCCAACTAAGCCTATCGAAGCTTTGGCAGAAGATTACCCCGATGTGGATTTAAAGGCTTTTGGGCGTGGGGTCAGCCCCAGGCATATGAATTGGTATGGCTTTGTCATCGATGGGGTGAATTATTTGGGCGGCTGCAAAACTCGTTACGGCATCTATCCCTACTGTGAATATATGCGCGTGCCTTCTTACTCAACGGCGAAATCTGCATTTGCCAGCGTCGCCCTGATGAGGTTAGCCCAGAAGTATGACCCGGATGTAAAGGACTTCTTGATCGCGGACTATGTACCTGAGGCCGCCCAAAGTTCTGGAGATTGGAGCCAGGTGACCTTCGACCATACTCTAGATATGGCGACTGGCAACTTCCGCACGTCTCGCTTCATGGCAGACGAGGAACAGTGGGACAACCCCTTTTGGAATGAAGAATATTATGCTGAGCGCATTGCCGCGGCATTCAATTGGCCCAGCGGCGCCTCCCCAGGGACCCAATGGGTCTACCGTTCTTCAGATACATTTATTGTCACGCGTGCGATGGACAATTATTTGAAAACACTGGAAGGTGACGATGTAGACATATTCGATTTCGTCGTCCAAGAAATCTATCAGCCTTTGATTATGGGGCCGGGTGTGTTCTCCACCCAGCGCACCAAGGATGATAACTATAATGGTCAGCCAATTGGTTTGGGGGGTATGTGGTGGATACCTGATGATCTCGCAAAGATCACGACCTTTTTGAATGTTGATGGTGGTGTTATTGAAGGCGAACAAATCTTACAACCCGATATGTTGGCTGCTGCACTCCAGCGCGATTCGAATGACCGCGGCGTGGTGTCTTACCCTGGCGGTCAGTATAACAATGCTTTCTGGGCTGACATATACTCTGAAAGTGAAGGCTATTCGTGTGAGTTTTGGGTTGCGGAGATGCAAGGATATAGTGGCGTCGTTGTGGTTCTGATGCCCAATGGCACCACCTATTATTACGCCAGTGACAACCAGGATTTCACCTGGGATGCGGCAGTCAGAGAATCAGATAAACTTATACCCCAGTGTTCTGATTAGGCCGTGTTGACATTTGGAGATTTCGGCATGGTTCAATTTGAACTAAACAGCACCTTTACAAAATAAAAGGAGC
>CAZLNX010000714.1:0-1589 GCA_964560795.1 uncultured Anaerolineales bacterium
GGTGAGCAGTTAGATAATTTGAATATTTACCATCGTCATTATCATCACGTCTATCCAGATGCATTGCTAAAGGAATGTGAAATTAATGGCTTCCTGGCGTTGAACTGCGCCCTCATTGTTGACAAAACAAATATATCAATTGGGCGTAAAGACCCACTGGAATATTTGAAAGATCGTTATGAATGGACATCAGAGACTTTGGTGACTGAGAGGCTCCAATCTCACCTAATCCCAATTCCAGAGCTTGCAAACGGTGGCTATGACAGTTTATCTGACGACGAGAAATCAGAGAAATTGAGTAAGGACTTTGATAAATTCCTTCTAAAGAGAGCAAAGCTTGTCATGAAAGCTGCTCGATTACTTGCCAAAGGTAGGCAAATAAGTGCAGAAAACATCTTCAATGAGGCTGGTCAGTGAGGTTTCGGTGTGGCTGCCGAGGAATAGGCGAGGGTTATCAAAAAGGTGAGAAGCGCGTTATCCACTTCCCAATCATGTTAGTGTTATGAGCAAAAGATAAATAATAATAAAAAGATGTGCTCGTTGCTCTTCTGCCCCGCAAAAAGACATTGGAGATTTTGCAAAAAGAAAACTGGTACCATATTCCCGTTAATAGCCCGGCCGAGAAGCGCATCCCGCCGAGGGTGGTGGCTTTTTATCAGGAGTAATCCTTTGGAAAAGAAGCCAGCTTGATCATTCATTTTTACGGGAAGTTGAAGAAGTAGAAAAAGTAAAACGTAAAGAACATTTTCATAACGATTAGAATAACGCATTTAAAGGTGAGAAACTCTATTATCGCCTTTGGGTCAAGGAATTGATAGGGCGCCATGTTCCGATCATCAGTAATCGACCACGCCGCCTGGGTTTTATCCCGATCACGCAAGAGCAATTCGATCATGCGGAACAAATCAACGCTTTGGTTGCATTGTAGCCCCCTTGAAGACAGGCTCTGGCGTGCGCTCAAATATATCGACATCTTGGCAGAACGCCAGAATCCGACATTGCCGCTGTACCGCGAAGAAAATTTCTCAGATCGGTTAAAACGTTTTGTAGCCTTGTACCGTTCTGTAATTGATCAGCCAAGACAGCAAGAATTATTATCCTTCTTGTCATCTCAAATTGCTCCTGATGCGATTTAAGATCTGATTGATAAAATAATAAACGATTTAAACCCACCCAGCGATTGATCATAACGGATTGAATATTATGGCTTCAAATTTATTTCTTTCGCCGACAACAAATACTTCCATCTCCCATTTAGATGACCAAATCAATGCAATACGAAAAGGGGATCCGCTGACGCCCATCACTATTCTAGCCCCCACATCCGGCATCATACACGAACTGCGCAGCCAATTTGGGGAGACGATGGGCGTGCAGATGTATCAATTCTACGGCATAGGGAATGCGGTATTGGATGAGGCAGGCATTCCGATCCACGAAATCAATGATATAGCCATCCGACGGTTGATAAAGCGGATATTGGGGGAGATGGAAGCCGAAGGCAAGCTCACAACCTTTTCTCCTGTTATAGAAAAACCTGGCTTTGTGGAAGTCATACTGGATTGGGTGCGCGAAATGAAAAGCCAGGG
>CAZLNX010000715.1:0-1584 GCA_964560795.1 uncultured Anaerolineales bacterium
GGAAATCTTGTATGGACACCATCAACGAAGGAATGTTCTTTCTCAAAGTGCTGGGCCTGTATGACCTGCTCAAAGGCCTGGTCCTGATCTTACTGGCCTTCCTGGGATACAAGCTGATCTTTGGAGACTGATTATGCTGCTGCCATTATTTGGGCTCAATATCGCCTTTATGTTTATCGCCGCATTCAACGCTAAGTTCGCTTTCCAGTCTTTGATCGCGGCGCTCTTTGTCAACCTGCATAGTGAGTACTTCGTCCTGGTGCAGACCGGCGGCGGACCACCCTGGGGACCGGGCGGCGTGCCGGGCGCGGGATCTGTGGGATTGCAGTCGGAAGCCTATGTCTTTCTGGCTTTCTATGTGGCGTCTCTGGTGGCTGCCTACATGCGAGGCTGATGTGAAGCTGGTTGGCCTGGTTCTCCTGTTTGTAGGACTTACTTTCGAGTGGGTTCCTGCTGCCCTGGCGCAGTCACCTACACCTGAACCGCCTACCAGCACGCCCGTGGTGACGCAGATCTGGCCGGGTCCCACGCGCACGCCCTTAGGCGATCTGGGCGGCTGCGATCCAGCCTTGACGCCTGATCCTGCTTCATATGATCTGGAATATCGTTTCAACTGCGGTCACTGCTTCCCCAAACCCACCTTGAGCGGGTCCACATCCACGCCCTGGCCAACGGTGCTGCACGGCACTAGTGTTCCAGGGTTGACGGGTACGCCCGAGATTTCAGGTACTCCTGGGACCGGAACACCCGAAGTGTCAGTGACGCCAACTATTGAAGCAACCCAAACCCCGTTGCCCGATTATTGGCTGGAAGATCTGGGCACCTATTCATACAGCTACACTGGTGCGGGAGTGCGCACAGAGAACATTCAGGCGCCAAGTTTCGATCCCATTGGATACGCCTTCTTTTTCGATGGTCATCAAGAAGGCGGTGATGGCGGGGCCATGTTTTGGAGCGGTTGGACGGGCTGGTTCACTAACATGTTTCTGTATGGCTATGGCAATAACGGCAGCGGCTACAAATGTTTCCGAGAAGCAGGGCAGCCGGTCAATGTTTGTGATGAACTCTTCCCAGGTGCTGAACAGCGGCAGGATGCTTCCTTACCGATCTTCGATCAATGGACATTCAATATCGCCGCGCCATCTACCAAAACCCTTTGGGGCACTATCCATTATTGGGCTATTCAAGCATCAGCCCAAATTACGCCAACGCCTGCTCTTCCCGAAATGACACCTACTGGAACCGTTGAGCCAGGCTTCTGCTCCGACAGCAGCGGCCATATCGTCGAGCCTGCTTATCAAGAGATTTTGCCTTTGCTGTACATCCGCGATGGTGCCTGTTTGGTGGTGATCCCCAGCATTGATGCCATCTCACCCTTCATCCCCGACAGCTGGACCGCCAGCGAGTGGAGCGGGGTGCAGGTCTGTCTGCAGTACATCGGCATGGGTGTGGTCAAGCTCTTTGGCTATGACGTCTACATGCTGCACTACCTGACGGCAGGCGCGGCGGTGGCCATCATTCGAAGGATCATGAAAGGATAACTATGTATACCGTTTACATCAAACTCCCCGACATTTCGATCAT
>CAZLNX010000716.1:0-1543 GCA_964560795.1 uncultured Anaerolineales bacterium
TAAACAACGAATTACAAAACTGGCAAACACTAGGATCACAACTCCCAGGCGATCCCCGATACATGATTGAACAGAATGAGAACCCAAATATGTCTGCACACCTATATCTTACCTCGACCACAAACACGGCTTTGGATCATCTTATATCTCAAATCCGTGATGAAAAACGCTCGAATGCACTAATCCCCATCACTATTCTGGTCCCCACATCCGGCATCATACACGAACTGCGCAGCAAATTGGGGGAAACGTTGGGCGTGCAATTGTATCAATTTTACCGCCTGGGGAATGCGGTGTTGGATGAGGCAGGCATTCCGATCCACGAAATCAATGATACAGCCATCCGACGGTTGATAAAGAAGATATTGGGGGAGATGGAAGAAGAAGGCAAGCTCACAACCTTTTCTCCAGTCATGGAAAAACCCGGATTCGTGGAAGTTGTATTGGACTGGGTGCGCGAAATGAAAAGCCAGGGGATATTCCCGGAGCAATATGCTGCATACGCACATGAAGGTGGGAATGACCAAGACCGGCAATTAGGTGATCTTTATACCCGATACCAATCCTTTATGCTCGCCCGAAACTATTCAGATGCAGATGGCTTGCTGTGGGTTACGGCTGAAGCATTAGAAAATGACACAGACCTTTTCCAAACGGATGGGCCTTTGTTTGTAATCGGCTTTGATCAATTTACGCCGGTTCAGATTCGCATTCTACAGCAAATGGCAGGACGTTTCCGCGATATGAATATCTACCTGCTCTGGGATGATCGTCGTTCGGAAGATAGCCTGGCATTGGCCCGCCTGCGCCGAGCTCGTCAGGCTTTACTGGAAAATATCACGCTGGATGTTGCAACTATCCCAGACAATGGCATCTCAAATCCGCTATTCGCGCATCTGCACAAATATCTTTTTGAACCAAGTGAACCAAAGTTAGCAAATACCCAGCTTCTCCAAATGATTGAAGCTCCTTCGCGAGATGCCGAAGTGCGCCGGGCTTTGCGAGAGGTCAAGCGATTGCTTATCAAAGGAGTCGCTCCATCGGATATCGCCATCCTGACCCCCAACAAGAATACATATCTCCCAATCATTCGCTCAGTTTCAACAGAATATGGTGTGCCAGTTGAGTACGAACGCCCTCTGATGGGCAACCCGGCTGTAGCGGCGCTGGCCAACTTGCTCAAATTACCTCCCAGCTACCCCTGGCATAATACATTCGAGGCCTTGCGGTCACCATATATACGACAATCATGGCTTTCGGAAGAACAGATTGAATTATTAGATCAACTGAGTCGGGAACGGCCGGTAATTGCCGGGCGCGATCAATGGGCGTTTGCTGTACGCTCATTAGAGATGGATACCCTGGATACTGAGGATGAAGATCTTGGACCACCGCCTTTGGTGGCCACACTAAGTACTGAAACACTGGCTGCAATAGAAGATGGAATGACGGCGTTCTTCGACCACCTTACACCAAGAGCAGCAGCGACTTATCGTGACTACACCTGGTGGCTTCAAACAGCCATTATTGGCTACTTCTCCGA
>CAZLNX010000717.1:0-1527 GCA_964560795.1 uncultured Anaerolineales bacterium
ACGAAAACCCTTGTCAACCTTTTCTCCCCCTAACTTCCGGGAATTGCTGATGAATTGTGTTTCAGGACTCGCGTGAACCAGGGTTTGATCGACCTCAGTGTGGTCGCGTAGGAACTCGAGGGCTTGACTGCTCTCAGAGTCTACATAAACCAATGTTTCGTAGTAATCCCCTTTCATAGAGATCGGAATGCCATCGATTTGAGTAATTTCAATCATCCCGCCGCCAGTTGAAATGGCAACCATCTCGTGTTCTTCATCTGTGTTTCTCAGCTTCATTTTGTAGGTATTGGGATGTTCGGCATCATACTTACTGATTTTTATTTCTACCTGGATGCCAGCTTCTTTTATGGCGTTGGGCGAATCGACAACCCTTTCATCAGTAGGCTCCCAGCCCAAAAAACCGGCGAAGATGCCCATATCGGAACCCTGGCTCTCGTGGGTTGTGGCCAGCGAACCGTTAGGATCGAATTTGATAAGCACATCCGTTATTTGCCCATCCATCAGATCTCTGGCTATCCTGCCTATGCGTACAGCAGCAGCGCAATGCGAACTGGATGGCCCCCGCATTACTGGTCCAATGACATCGTTGAATATACTGGGGTAGTTGTGTTGGGTTTTCTCCGTGGTTGAGTTCATTTTCATGCTTATTAGAAACCTGTGATAATTGTTGGGCTGCTCGAAATATCAGATTTTGTATCAGTACATTATACAGGATTGTTGTCGGTGATATTCAGATTCATCCCCCAGTTCCCGTGGTACACTCAAGGCGCTTTTATCATCGTGAACAGCGAAGTGCAAGCAGAAACTCTTTTTGGAGGATTATTATCATGAAAAAAGTTCTCTCGGTCAGTATCGGGTCAACATCTCGCGATCATACAACGCGGCGGGAATTTCTGGGCCAAGAGGTTGAACTATCTCGGCAGGGTACCAATGGCGATTTAGATAAAGCCCTCGAGATGTATAAAGCTTATGATGGGAAAGTGGATGCCTTCGGAGTTGGCGGGTTGGAATTCTATTTAGGGGTGGGCGAGCGACGTTATTACCTGCGCGAGGCAAAACGGATCCGCAAAGCAGTAAAGATCAGCAAGGTTGGGGATGGCAATGGTGTCAAAGGCTTGTTGGTGAAACGTGCTTTGGCTGCCCTTGAAGAGCATCTCAACAAAGAAGGTAAGACACTGCGTGGCATGAAAGCCATGAAGACCAACGCTGTTGACCGCTATGTCATGGCTTCAGCTTTAGAAGATGCTGGTTGTGAAGTTACGGCTTGTGATTTCATGTTCGCCTTTGGTTTACCGATTCCAATTCGAAGTTTGGCATCCGTCCGGCTGCTAGCCGCGGTTTTGCTGCCGGTGATTTCCCAGTTCCCTTTTCATTGGTTGTATACCCTGGGCACAGAACAGGATAAGCCACCAGAACCGAAATGGGAGAAATACTATCAAGAATCAGATGTGCTGGCGGGGGATTTTATCTCCATTCGTACCCATATGCCCGATGACTTAAGCGGCAAGATTATCATCACCAATACAA
>CAZLNX010000718.1:0-1518 GCA_964560795.1 uncultured Anaerolineales bacterium
TGGCGGTTAGTCCAAGTTTGTAGCCCACAAAATACTCGAAAACCGCCCGGCTGTTTCCATTGATCGAGCGGTGGGCTTCATCGGAGATAATCAGATCGAAGTCGGTGGGCGAAAACAGGCGCATGAACTTGTTGTCAAAAGACAGGCTCTGTACTGTGGAGACCACAATCTCGGCCATACGCCAACCATCCCGATTTTCCTTGTAAATGACAGTTTGATAATCATTGCTGAGATATTTGACAAAGTTTTTAGAAGCCTGATCTTCAAGTTCCAGTCGGTCAACCAGGAAAAGAATCCGGTTAGCATTGCCAGTCTTTAAAAATAACTTGATCACTGCTGCGGCGATCAGGGTTTTACCGGTCCCGGTGGCCATCTCAAACAGAAAACGGTCATTCCCTCTCCCAGCGGATTTTTGCAGGGCGTGAATGGCCTTCTCCTGGTACTTTCGCAGAATTCGAATGCCGGTATCGGCCAGAAAATCTGCACGTTGGTTTTCATCAATCCAACGGGGATCGGTTTTGAAAGTCGGGTTTTGAGATAAAGCAATGTAATCATTCTCAACGATTTCATCAGCCAGTTGTTGGGGATTGGGTTTGAACTGCTGGCGAAATTGGAGTGAGTCCAATTTAGGAAATTCGGTGATCACTTCCGGGTTGCCGCGCTCCAGGTCCCAAAAATAGTGCAGGTTGCCATTTGAGAGAATCACAAAGCGTACGTTTTGGGATTGAGCATAACGCCGGGCTTGTTCTTTTCCATCCAGGGGGCTTTTCTCTTCCGCTTTAGCTTCAAGCACAATGAAGGGAAATCCACGTTCGTCTAAGAGCATGAAATCCATAAAGCCAGGGCGAACATGTTCGAAATCTTCCCCAAAGGCATCGATGTCTTTTTGGGTCAGTTTTGTGTAGCCTTCGAGTGTAATATTCGCCGGGCCTTCTTCAGAATCAAAGAAGCGCCAACCGGATTTTTCCAACAGGCGATTGATCTTTATTCGTGCTTTGGCTTCAGATGCCATATATAAAACCCCTTCGTAAACTCCTATTCTTCAATCAAATCATCTGGAAAAAAGAAAATGACCGACTTCTCCAGGGCGGCAGCGATCAGCACCAAAGTTGATAACCCCATCTCCTTCTTGCCATGCTCAATATCTGAGATCGTCGCCTGACGTCTCCCTACCATCTTGGCCAGCGCACCTTGTGTGATCCCGGCTTCTGCGCGCGCTGCCCGCACTTTCTTCCCCATCTCTATTGTGAATTTATTCGGCGCTGACTGCTTATCAGCTACCAAATCGAAGATTTTGTCTAAATCCATGGCATTTCACCCTTGACTATGCTTGCGCTATGGCGTATACTTGGTTTGTAGAACATGCGTTCTGCTCGGGTCTGTTCACCCCTATTATAAACGAACAAATCTACTGTGAAAGGAGACTACGCATTATGTCAAATCGGATTGCTATCTCGAACGCTCTTGTGACCGACGTCTACCGCGGCGACAAAGGCAAAGACTATCTCACCTTCGTGC
>CAZLNX010000719.1:0-1500 GCA_964560795.1 uncultured Anaerolineales bacterium
TCGGGGATGAAGGGTGAGATGGCGTCAATGCTGGGGATCACCACCAGGCAGGCACCATCGCGGATGTAGAGCAAGGGCAGGATCTCTTGATAAGCAGGCTCGACGATATGGCCCGAACTTTCGGAGCAAAAGCCTCCCTCAACAGTTGGCGTGGGGGTACCGCCAATCTCTCCTACGCCCTTGTACCAAATCTCAACATCAAAATCCCAATTTGCAACACCACCCCAATAACCAGATGTGTTTACAGATAATTGCATATCGCCCCCTACGCCAGGTCCATAAGTTACACGTCCTTTTTTGGGTATACCGAGAACTTCGCACATGTTGCCTTGCCAGTATTCGGCCCAACAACCAGCACCACCTGGATCAACCTGATTTGCATCCACATTGTCATAACGCCAATTAGCACCGTTCTCCTCCGACAACCTGTATGTTACGTGGCCGATCAATACATTCACATTGCGCAGCACAATACCCCGGAACTCATCATTTTCCGGGATCTCAATCGTCAGGATATGCCCAATATTTCTCCACAGATCCGCTTGGTGATATGGTAACGATCCAGACACATGCACCGTCTGACCCATATAATAATCAGACTCGACTGTTGGCGTAGGACCCATCGGTGTCATTGTGACTTCGGATGTTCCTGTGCTTTCAGGGACTGTCGTTCCCGGTGTGCCGGTGACATGGGAGACCGTTGGCCAGGGCGTGGACGTGGACCCGCTCAGGGTGGGTTTGGGGAAGCAGTGGCCGCAGTTGAAACGGTATTCCAGGTCATATTGCTCAGGAACGGGCGTCAATGCCGGATCGCAGCCGCCAAGATCGCCCAGGGGTGTACGGGTAGGACCGGGCCAGATCTGCGTGACCACGGGTGTCGCGGTAGGCGGTTCGGGGGTAGGTGACTGTGCCAGGGCTGCAGGAACCCACACGAAAGTAAGTCCCACAAACAGCACAAGCACGCTCAAAACCTTCACATCAACCTCGCATGTAGGCAGCAACTAAGGACGCCACATAAAAAGCCAAAAAGACATAGGCTTCCGACTGCAAGCCAATCGATCCCGCTCCCGGTACACCGCCCGGTCCCCAGGGTGAACCACCGCCGGTTTGGACCAGGACGAAGTACTCACTGTGCAGGTTGACAAACAGCGCCGCGATCAAGCTCTGGAAAGCAAACTTGGAATTGAAAGCAGCGATAAACATGAAAGCGATGTTGAGAGCGAATAATGGCAGTAACATAGATCAGTCTCCAAAGATCAGCTTGTATCCCAGGAAAGCGAGTAAGATCAGCACCAGGCCTTTGAGTAAGTCATACAGACCCAGCACTTTGAGAAAGAACATTCCTTCGTTGATGGTGTCCATTAGCAGTATTCCTAAAAGCAATCAGGGCCTACACCCGGGGAGAGTGTAGACCCTGACTTGTCTATGGGCTTAGTTGCCTAAGCCTTGGCAGCCTCTAGCCGCGGCGGAAACCGCGCCAGATGACCGCACCAATGCCCA